>JAYTPK010000259.1:0-14154 GCA_043747295.1 Polaromonas sp.
TGGCCAAAATCAAAACTTCTTTCATCTTGACTTTGTCGCCTGCAAAGCTAGCAATAATGGTTAGCGCATAAATTGCTGCGATCAAACCAAAGGCGGGAAACTTGATGGATGGCAGGCCACCCAACAGTACGCCAAAGGCTAGGTTAGCGCCCAAAATAAATGCAATCGGCTTCCAAGCCCATTTGCCTACTTTTTCACCGTCAGCTGTTGCTACGGTCATTGCCTTAAAAGTAATCACGCTGCCCAATACAGCCAAAATAACACCCAGCATGCGAGGGAAGTATCCAGGTCCCATGCGGGCACCGTCGCCCATGCTGTAGTTGTAAGCACCGACGGCAAACGCCATGCCGACGATGAGAAACATCAGCCCTGAAAAGAAGTCTTTTTGACTTTTAATATTCACAAATTGCTCCATCCGTTATAGATGATTGATTCTGGCGTGTGCCGCCCTTGCAAAGTGTGTGGATACCACCTATCACACCTAGTGATAACCCTAGGAACGCTGGCCTATATTTAGTGGCTTGTCAGCTCATCGGTGGCGTGGCCGTCAGCACTTCTTGCATCGTGGTCAACCCCTCGGCCACACGCAGCGCGCCTGCTAAGCGCAGTGGGCGCATGCCGTCGGTCACGGCTTGGCGGCGCAAGTTGTCAATGCTGGGTTGTTGGTTGACCAAAATTTTAAATTGCTCGCTGCAAGTGAGCAATTCATAAATGCCCATGCGGCCCATAAAGCCTGTCATGCGGCAATCTACACAGCCCACAGGTTTGTAGGGCTGGTAGCCACCGTTGATCTTCCACGGTTTGATCAGCTCATTGATCGCTTCGCGGCTGGCATCCGGGTCAGGCTGTTTGCATTGCTTGCACAGCGTGCGTACTAAGCGCTGCGCCAACACGCCCAGTACGGTAGCGTTCAGCAAATAAGCAGGTATGCCCAGCTCCATTAAGCGCGTCATGGCGCTGGGTGCATCGTTGGTGTGCAAGGTGCTAAACACGAGGTGGCCAGTGAGCGCGGCTTGCACGGCCATGTCGGCTGTGGTCAGGTCACGTATCTCGCCCACCATGATCACATCGGGGTCTTGGCGCATGAGTGCGCGCAGGCCTTCGGCAAAATTAAAGTCCAACTGCGGCTGTGCCTGAGTTTGGTTAAACGCAGGCTCAATCATCTCAATGGGGTCTTCAATGGTGCTGACGTTGACCTCTTCTGTGGCTACACGCTTGAGCGTGGAATACAGCGTGGTAGTTTTGCCTGAGCCCGTGGGCCCTGTCACCAAGATAATGCCGTTGGGGCGCTTGACCAGCTCTTCCCAGCGGTTAGCATCGTGCTGGCTAAACCCTAAGCCGTCTAAATCTTTGACTGCGGTGTCGGGGTCAAAAATACGCATCACCATCTTTTCGCCAAAGGCGGTGGGCAAGGTAGACAGGCGCATTTCAATCTCGTCACCGCGCGGGTTGCGGGTTTTAATGCGGCCGTCTTGCGGGCGGCGCTTTTCTACCACGTCCATGCGGCCCAAAAGCTTAATGCGCGCAATCATGGCGTTCATCACTCCGGGTGGCAGCTGGTACACGGGGTGCAGCACACCATCAATGCGAAAACGAATCACCCCCTGCTCGCGGCGCGGCTCTAAGTGAATGTCGCTGGCGCGTTGGTCAAAAGCGTATTGCCACAACCAGTCCACCACCTGCACTACGCCTTGGTCGTTAGCGTCCAGCGCCTTGGATGTTTTGCCCAGCTCCACCAGTTGCTCAAAGCTAGCGCCGCCTGCGCCGCCGCCTGATTTAACTGCGTTGCGCACTGATTTTGCCAGTGCAAAAAACTCTGCTGTGTAGCGGTGAATATCTTGCGGGTTGGCCACCACCATGCGCACACTGCGCTTGGCTTGGCGCTCTACCTCACCGATCCAGTCGTTGATAAACGGCTGCGACGTGGCCACAATCACTTCGCTGGGCGTGACTTGCACTGGCAGCACTTTGTAACGCTCAGCGTAATGCGCGCTCATGGTGTCGGCTACTTTGCCCACGTCGACTTTGAGGGGGTCAATACGCAAATACTCCAAGCCTGCTTTTTTGGCTAAATATTGGGTCAGGGTTTCAATGTCCAGCGGCTTGCCGTCTGAGGCACGCGTCATGGCGACACTGGCTAGGCGCACCAGCGGGTGCTGCGCGCTTTCGGCCTGCGAGCAGCGCGTGATGGTGCGGCGCGCTTCTTCAGGGGTGATGACGCCGTCTTGGCTGAGCCAGTCAACCAGTTTGCGCCAATCGACCAGGCCCACGAAAGGCGCCTGCTTTGCGGCGCCGTGGGAAGCGGCGGGGCTGGGGTGTGCGGCAGGCTTTAAGGGTGTTTTAGTGGTAGCGTTCATAGCACAGGTTTAAAAATACGCAGCCATTTGTGCGCTGGTAGACCAAAGCGAGTGTGGATGATTTCAGCGTTTTCAGCAAGCTTAGCGCGCGTCTCGTTGCGTGGGCTGCGGTGGGCCAGCACAATGGCATTGCCCTCAGTGGTGGGTTTAAAGGCCCACACATTGTCTTTGCCAAAGGCTTTACAAATTTTTTCTACACTTTTGTCGTAGCTGGCCATGCGGCCAAACAAGTTCACCGTCATCACGCCATAGTCGGTCAAGCTAGCACGGCAGTCTTTGTAAAAAGCAACGCTGTCCAGCACGGGGGCAGCGGCTTCGTGGTCATATAAATCTACCTGCAATGCGTCGACAGTGCCTGCGCGCTCGGCTTTGGCAATCTCTACGCCCGCATCGGCTAGCACTACATTTAAGCGTGCATCGTTGTCGGGCAGCTTAAACCATGCTTTGCAGGCCGACACTACCTCGGGGTTAATCTCAATGGCCGTCACGCGGCTGCGCACATGCTTGTAGCAAAACTTGGTGAGCGCAGCCGAACCTAAGCCTAGCTGCATGGTGTGCAAATTACCCAAATCACGCAGGTCAGCCCACAGCAGCCAAGCCATCATGCGCTGCACATAATCTAGCTCGATAGCAAACGGTTTTTTAATCTCCATGCTGCCCTGCACCCATTCGGTACCCAAATGCAAATAGCGCACACCATCGAGTTCAGAGGTGCTAACTTCAGGCAGATCGTTCACGTTCATTTAGTTCAAACTTTTGGTTAATACATCGCGCCACACCACCAGCTTGCGCTCAAAGCTCCAGCTAGCGTGTGCGGGGCTGCTAGAAGGCAGTTGGTGCACAGGCAAGTTCAATAACTTGGTGTGCTTGGCATGGCGATAACTTTCCCCACCATTATGGGCGATGGCGCGCAGCTGCGGGCAGCGCTGGCGCAGGCTAGCCAAGTCGTTTAACTGTGCGCTGGTAATGGCACTGTCTAGGCTGCCTTCGCGCTCACAGCTGGCGTACACATCCCACAAACCTATGCGCAGGTCGCGCAGCTTATCGCTACGAATTTCATAGCTGCTCGAGCAGTAAATACTTGGACTATCGGTCAATAATGCTGTAAAAATGAGCTTCCACAGCTGATTTTGAGGGTGCGCGTAGTATTGCTGGCTTTGTAGTGATCGCACGCTGGGAAAGCTGCCCAAGATGATCAATCGAGTGTCATTGTTGAGCAATGGCGCTAGGCCTTGGAGCATGGTTTTGTTTGGGCTTTTGTGTTGCTTTTGATTTTAGTTCTTTGTTTTGGTACGCACCCTGCGGCGGCGCAGTGCCTTACTATAAAAATCATAGCTACAAAAGCAATAAATACTTGGACTACCGGCACTTTTTATCGGTAGAAGTGCTCTAAAACACCTCAGTACAGCGCAGCAGCGTACGGTGTGCCTATGACAACCAGTCAGGGCCGCAGGTCCAGGTGGCATGGGCACACCGTGCGCTGTTGCGCAACCGCGAGGTCTTAGGAAAGAAACATCAGCTAAGGACCATACCTAACCCTTAGCCTTATCAGCCTCAGTAGTAAACGAGTCCGCAAAAAACTCATCTGCAGGCAACCCGGCCAGCTTGGTGTAGTCAGCCAAAGCCGAGTCAATGACGATCGGCGCGCCGCAGGCATACACCTGGTAGCCGCTTAAGTCGGGCAGGTCTTGCAACACGGCTTGGTGGACAAAACCTGTGCGGCCTGTCCATGCGTCTTCGGGGGTGGCGTTAGAGATAACGGGGATGTATCTAAGATGCGGCATGTCGGCCACTTGGGCCATCACCCAGTCATGCATGTACAAGTCTTCTGGGCGGCGGCCGCCCCAGTACAGCGTGGCGGGGCGGGTGATGTTTTTAAACTGCATATGCTCAATTAACGCTTTGATAGGCGCAAAACCGGTGCCTGATGCGAGCAGCACCATGGGCTTAGTGGAGTCGCGCAAATAGAAGCTGCCAAAAGGCCCTTCGATACGCAAAATTTCTTTTTCTTTCATTGCGCTAAATACGTGGTCGGTAAATTTACCGCCGGGCGTGTGGCGAATGTGCAGCTCAATCGTCGGCGCGCCTGCTACCAGTGTGTGCGGCGCGTTGGCCATGCTGTAGCTGCGGCGCGCGCCGTCGCGTAGCAAAAATTCGACATACTGGCCTGCATGAAACTGCATCACATCGTTAGCAGGCAGTTGCAGTTTGACCAACATCACGTCGTGCGATTTTTTCTCTAGCACCGTCACGCGGGAGGGCATTTTTTTAATCGGCATGGCACCGGCTTCGGTGACTTGGCGGCTTTCTAGCACCACGTCGCTGTGCGGCACACCGCAGCAGGTCAGGACAAAGCCATTGGCTTCTTCGTCGGCGCTTAAAGCTTTGCTTTGGTGTAGGCCATGCACTACCGTGCCTTGTATTTTTTTGCATTTGCAGCTGCCGCATGCGCCGTCTTTGCAGCCATAGGGCATGCCAATGCCTTGGGCAATGCCTGCAGACAATATGGTTTGATCAGGATTGACAGTAAAACTGCGGCCACTGGGCTGCACGGTAACGGTAAACGACATGAAACAATCTTCCTTGGTATGCTTAGAAGCTTTTAGCAAACTGAAATTAAAGTTTTGCTGATCCCCTCACTGCCTATATTGTGCCTTCAAACCAATCTCCCCTGGGTGCGCGACCTCGGCGCTTTCGTCAACAACGCATATTCATCGTCGGCTGTGGCGACGTAGGCCTGCGTGTGGCACGCGCTCTGCCTGCTGGCGTGCGCGTGCTAGCGCTGACCTCATCGCCCGAGCGCTTGCCTGCCCTGCGCGCTGCGGGCATAACCCCGCTGCTGGGCAACCTTGACAACGCCGCCAGCTTGGCCCGCATCTCGGGCTTGGCCACCCGCGTGTTACACCTAGCCCCGCCACCCACCGACAACGAAAAGCAGTGGTGGCGTGACCCGCGCACCCAGCGCCTAGTGCGCGCCTTGCGTCAGCGCAGCTTGCCTAGCCATGTGGTGTACGGCTCAACCAGCGGCGTTTATGGCGACTGCCAAGGCCAGTGGGTGGCCGAGACGCGGCCCGTGGCCCCGCACACGCCGCGCGCACAGCGGCGGGTAGATGCTGAGCAGTGCATACGCTTTTTAGGCCGCAGCGGCGTGACCGCTAGCATTTTGCGCATTCCCGGTATTTATGCGGCTGACCGCGACGGTGGTACGCCGCGTGCGCGCCTAGTCAAAGGCACGCCCGTGCTGCGCGCTGAAGATGACGTGTACACCAACCACATTCATGCTGACGATTTGGCGCGCGCCTGCATTGCTGCTCTGTGGCGCTGCAAGCCGCAGCGTATTGTCAATGTCAGTGATAACAGCCAGCTCAAGATGGGTGACTATTTTGACCAAGCCGCTGATTTGTATGGTCTGCCGCGCCCGCCACGCGTAGCCCGCAGCAGCGCGCAAGACCAGTTGCCGTTAATGCTGCTGAGCTTTATGAGCGAGTCGCGCAGGCTGCTCAACACCCGCATGTTGCAAGAGCTGCGTATGGTCCTGAATTACCCCACCACGATGGATGGCCTGCGCAATACGGCAAGCTGATGGAGCAAATTGCACCATTTTTGATAGCTTAGGGTGTCGCCCCTAAAGAGCATTTTTTAGGGGTGTTTCCCCTGCAAAAATCAAGCATCGCCTGCCATACTGTTATTTAAATCATCACGCATTCATAGGTTTGCGCTTGAGAAAATAATTGGGAAGATTTGGCATGTTTGACTACATCATCGTCGGCGCGGGCACTGCAGGCAGCGTATTGGCTGGGCGCTTAAGCGAAGACACGAACGTAAAAGTGTGTTTACTGGAAGCTGGCCCTGCCGACAAGTCAGTGCTAATCCATTGCCCGGCAGGCTTGGCCGTGATGGCGCAAATGGGCGGCGGCAACTGGCGCTTTGAAACCACGCCCCAGGCAGGCCTGAATGGCCGCAAGGGCTACCAGCCGCGCGGCAAAGTGCTGGGTGGCAGCAGCTCCATCAACGCCATGTGCTACATACGCGGCCAAGCGCAAGACTACGACCATTGGGAGCAACAAGGCAACCCCGGCTGGGGCTGGAACGACCTGTTGCCCTACTTCAAAAGCTCAGAGACTAACGAGCGTGCAGCCACTGGCGATTTTGCCCAATGGCACGGCACCAGCGGCCCACTGAACGTGATGGACCTGCGCAGCCCCAACCGCTTTGGCCCCGCGTTTATCGAAGCCGCAGTGCAAGCCGGTTACCCACGCAACGACGACTTCAACGGTGCCAGCCAAGAGGGCATGGGCAGGTACCAAGTGACCCACAAAAACGGCGAGCGCTGGAGCGTGGCCAAGGGTTACCTCACGCCCCACATCCAACCAGGTTCAGCGCGCAGTAATTTGCAAGTGATCACGGGCGCATTCACCACCAAAATTATTTTTGAAGGCACCCGCGCTGTAGGCGTGGCCTACACACAAGGTGGAGAAGTTAAAGAAGTACGCGCCACGCGTGAAGTGCTGCTGTGCGCAGGTGCCATACAAAGCCCACAGCTGCTGATGGCATCAGGCGTGGGCCCTGCAGACCATTTGCAGCAATTGGGCATTAATGTGGTGCACCACAGCCCGGGGGTGGGTGCACATTTGCATGACCATCCAGATATTGTGCAGGTAGTGGATGCACCCAAGCTAACCGATTTGTTTGGCGTATCGCCCACGGGTATTTGGAGCGTGCTCAAAGGCATCATGCAGTGGCGCAATGAACGCAGCGGCATGCTGACCACCAACTTTGCCGAAGCAGGTGGGTTTTTCAAAAGCAGTCCTGAGCAAGCTACACCCGATTTGCAATTGCACTTTGTCATTGGCAAGCTGGTAGACCATGGCCGCAAGCCTACTTTTGGCCATGGGTATTCATGCCATGTCTGTCTGCTTCAGCCCAAAAGCCGAGGCTCACTGCGCTTAGCCAGCAGCGACATGACAGTAGCACCTTTGATCGACCCTAACTTTTTATCGCACCCTGACGACATGGCGCGCATGGTTCGCGGCTTTAAGCAAATGCGTGCAATTTTGCAGTCGCCAGCGCTAGCGCAATACGGCGGCCGCGAGCTTGACACCACTGCCAAGGCAGTGACTGATGCACAAATTGAAGCCATCATCCGCGACAAAGCCGACACCATCTACCACCCCGTGGGCAGCTGCCGCATGGGCCCGGGCGAGCTTGACCCTGTGGACGCGCAACTGCGCGTCAAAGGCGTGCAAGGCCTGCGTGTGGTGGACGCGTCTATCATGCCGCGCATTGTCAGCGGCAACACCAACGCACCCACCGTAGTGATTGCAGAAAAAGCGGCAGATTTATTGCGGGGTGTGTGAAAATCAAGCCTCTGACTGTGGGGCCGCAATGCAATGATTGTTTTAGGTTTTGAATCATCTTGTGATGAAACGGGCGTGGCCTTGGTACACGCACAGGGTACGGGTGTGCCCACACTCATGTCAGCCGCGCTGCACAG
Source organism: Polaromonas sp. (assembly GCA_043747295.1). Lineage (GTDB taxonomy): Bacteria > Pseudomonadota > Gammaproteobacteria > Burkholderiales > Burkholderiaceae_C > JAAFIP01. The sequence goes on from JAYTPK010000259.1 coordinate 7,852, forward strand.
CCAAATAGCCATGCACCAAGCCTATGGTGGCGTAGTACCCGAGCTGGCCAGCCGAGACCACATCAGACGCATCATTCCCCTGACAAAAGAGGTGTTAGTCCAAGCATCTACTACTCAAGCAGCTATAGATTTTGTAGCATTTACACGCGGCCCAGGTCTGGCAGGTGCGCTGCTGGTGGGCGCGGGTGCGGCCTGTGCTATGGCCGCCGCTTGGGGCAAACCTGTTATTGGTGTGCACCATCTTGAGGGGCATTTACTGTCGCCATTTTTAAGCGCTGATCCGCCGCAGTTTCCGTTTGTGGCGCTGCTAGTGTCTGGCGGCCACACCCAGCTGATGCGGGTAGACGGTGTGGGCCACTACCAAATGCTGGGCGAGACCATTGACGACGCTGCTGGCGAGGCGTTTGACAAATCGGCCAAGCTATTAGGCCTAGGCTACCCCGGTGGCCCGGCGCTGGCTAAGCTGGCCGAGCTTGGCGACCCTGCAGCTTACGCACTGCCCAGACCTTTGCTACACAGTGGCAATTTAGATTTTTCGTTTGCAGGCCTTAAAACCGCCGTGCTCACCCAAGTCAAACGCCTTGTAGCCGATGTGCCCGAAGGTGCCCGCGTGCGCGCAGATTTGTTGGTAAATTTAACGGACCAGCAGCGCGCCGACATGGCCGCCAGCACGCAAGCTGCTATTACTGAAGTACTGGTGAAAAAATCTTTGAAAGCGCTGCAGCAGACTGGGCTTAACCGCCTGGTGGTGGCGGGTGGCGTAGGGGCTAACCAGTCGCTGCGCCACCAGCTCAACGCTGCCTGCAATAAGCGCCAAGTGCGGGTGCACTACCCTGAGCTGCACCTGTGCACCGACAACGGCGCCATGATCGCTATGGCCGCAGCCATGCGCCTGCAGGCAGACACAGCGCAGGCCAGCTACAACTACGCTTTTAATGTCAAGCCGCGCTGGCCTTTGGACGCCATTTAGTGCAGCTTGTATGCAGTAACTACGGCTGCTCTTAAAACAATTTCTTTAAAGGCTGATATGGGTGGTTGCTTGGTTCGCTTGCGCGTCGGACAGCTGAACTCGAGCCGGGCATCTCGCTGCAAAAAGACTCCGAAAACACGCACGAACGATGATGGCTGTTTGGCTACCTTTTGCACCGCGCGCTTGTCGTAGTATTTTTCATCGAGACGACCCGACTCGTCACATTGTTCTTTGCGTGGTTAAAGCAGCCCGCGCTTCGGGGTGTTTGCTTGGAGAGTGCAATACTATCAATTGCATAGCTAGCTGAGCAGTAAATACTTGGACTACAAGCACATATCGTTGCCAACCCATGTGCATTGAGCTGTTTTAGCGCTCTAAGATGCAAAGACCAACCCAGCTCAACCCAACTAAACTGATGCGACACGATCAATACTCAGAAAGCTCAGCGGTGATGGAGTGTGGTCGTGATGAAAATCTGCAGCAAGGTGCGGCCCACCAAGGTGTGATGGCTCCTGCCTGCCGCGCGTGTTTGCGGAAGATTTTGCAGCATGACTTCCTCCATCGCCGCAGCTCACGATGCAGGAATAGCGATCTTAAAAAGCCTCAAGCAAACTACTAAATTCACTTTCAGTGAATGGCTAGCTCGGTCTCACGGCTGACTGGCACTAGCTTGCCCAGCTTCAGTGTCAATACGCCGTGCTCTAACTTGGCCTCGCTACTGGCGGTGTCGATATCACTGGCCAGTTGATACGCCGCCTTAAAGCTGCGGGGCGCATCGGCTTTCGATTCAATGCGCACTACATCGGCTTCAATGGCGATGGTCAACTGGTCTTTGGCCAAGCCTGGCACGTCTAGTGACAAAGTCACGCTGGTGTCGTCGCTGTCCACGCGCACATTTTTACCTACAGATGAAGGCAAGTTAGCTGCAAATGCACTGTCGCCATAACGTGCGGAACGATCAAAAGATGAAGTAGCAAAAAACATAAAAAACTCCTATACACTTCGCGGCTTTGTCATTGCGCCACCATTAGCGCAGTGCGTTGTCCGCATGGCCTGTATCTGCAGACATGTGGTGTGTTTTCAAGGGAGAATTGACAATGAATAAATTTCGTCGCGGGGTATTGAAAAACTTTGCACTGACCACCATGTCAAGCGCTTTTTTACAATCATTTAGCGCTGTAGTCCAAGCATCTACTACTCAAGCAGCTACATTAAAGATAGCAATGATCGAGGGCTTAAGTGGCCCGTTTGGCAATACTGGTGAGGCAGTACACCGCAACTTGGTGTGGGCCTGCGAGCGCGTGAATGCGCGCAACAACTTCAAGCTAGAGATTGCTCGCTACGACAGCAAAGGCCAAACTGAAGAGGCGTTGTCCAGCCTGCGCTCTGCCATTGACGATGGTGTGCAAATCATCGCGCAAGGCAATAGCTCAGCTGTGGCTGCAGCGTTGATCGACGCCATCAACAAACACAATGAACGCGAGCCTACACGCCGTGTTATTTTCTTAAACTATTCTGCAGTCGACCCGATACTGACCAACGAAAAATGTAGCCCGTGGCATTTTCGTTTTGATGCCCATGCTGACATGCGCATGGCCGCGCTGATGGAGGTTTTGAAAGACGATAAAAACGTGAAGTCTGCGTATTTGATTGGCCAAGACTACAGCTTTGGCCAAGCTGTGTTGCGCGAGGCTAAACGCCAGCTAGCCCTGCAGCGCAGCGACATCAGCGTGGTGGGCGACGAGTTGCACCCACTGGGCCGCATCAAAGACTTTGCGCCCTACGCCGCCAAAATCAAATCTAGCGGTGCACAGGCCGTCATCACCGGTAACTTTGGCAATGACCTGACCTTGCTGGTCAAGGCCTGCAAAGAATCTGGCTATGAAGGCAAGTTCTACACCTTCTACGGCAACGCACTGGGCGCACCTGCAGCCATTGGCGAGGCGGGTGTGGGCAAAGTCATTGCCGTGGCTGACTGGTTGCCCAACGTGGCGACCAAAGAATCTGAAAATTTTTACCAAAGTTTTAAACAACGCTTTGCGCAGCCTGCCGACGACTATGTGCACATGCGCATGCAGCTGATGGTGATGGCCTTAGTGCAAGCGCTGCAAGCATCGCAAAAGCCTGCGGCATTAGAGGCAAATAAGCCTGCCGGGCTGGACATTGCAGCCCTGTCGCTGGCGCTAGAAAAAGCCAGCGTGAGCTTTGCCGGCCAAAAAGGCAGCATGCGGGCGGCAGACCACCAGTTTCAGCAACCACTGGTAGTGGGCTTGATGGACAAGCTGGGCACGCCCGGGGTGAAGTTTGATGTGGAGGGCTCGGGTTATGGCTTTCGTGTGGTGAAAACCATCGACGCCGCCACAGCGCAAATGCCCAGCACCTGCAAAATGGCTAAGTTGTAAGCGCTAGCGGCTACCTGCGGGTAGCTAGCAGAGGGTTTTCCGGGTTAAAATAGAAGGCTGACCTAAATACAGAGGCTGGGCAATAGCGCAGCTTCTAGTTTAAAAAAACCGCGCGGGTGGCGAAATTGGTAGACGCACCAGGTTTAGGTCCTGACGGTGGCAACACTGTGGGGGTTCGAGTCCCCCCCCGCGCACCACTTCTTTTAGATTTTTCCCAAAGAGACCCATCATGGCCGTAGCCGTTGAAACCCTCGAAAAACTCGAACGCAAGATCACTTTGACCTTGCCTGTCACCACCATCACCAACGAAGTGCAAACCCGCTTGAAAAAGCTGGCCCGTCAAGTCAAGATCGACGGTTTTCGCCCCGGTAAAGTGCCTATGAACATCGTGGCCCAGCGCTACGGCTACAGCGTGCACTACGAAGTGATGAACGACAAAGTGGGCGAGGCGTTCTCCACCGCGGCCAACGAGGCCAAACTGCGCGTAGCAGGCCAGCCCCGCATCACCGAAAAAGAAGGCGCGCCAGAGGGCGAAGTCAGTTTTGATGCAATTTTTGAAGTGTTCCCAGACGTTAAGCTGGGTGACCTGGCTGCAGCCGAAGTAGAAAAAGTATCCGCTGAAGTGACCGACGCAGCAATTGACCGCACGGTAGAAATTTTGCGCAAGCAGCGCCAAACCTTTGCCCAGCGCGCAGCTGATGCTGTGACAGTGGCAGGCGACCGTGTCACGGTCGACTTTGTTGGCAAAATCGACGGTGAACCGTTTGAAGGCGGCAAAGCTGAAGGCTATTCTTTCATTGTTGGCGAAGGCCAGATGCTCAAAGAGTTTGACGATGCTGTACGCGGCATGAAGTCTGGCGATAGCAAGACCTTTCCGCTGCCCTTCCCTGCCGACTACCACGGTGCTGATGTGGCTGGCAAAACCGCTGACTTCTTGGTCACCGTGCACAAGCTAGAAGCTGTGCACCTGCCTGAAGTGAACGAGGCTTTTGCCAAGTCACTAGGCATTCCAGACGCTAGCGTCGAAGGCCTGCGCGGCGATATCAAGAAAAACCTGGAGCGCGAAGTTAAATTCCGCCTGATGGCCAAAAACAAGAATGCTGCAATGGATGCATTAGCAGCCACTGCTGAACTAGACCTGCCCAAAAGCAGCGTGCAAGCTGAGTTAGACCGCATGATCGAAAGCGCTCGCGCTGACTTGAAGCAACGCGGCATCAAAGACGCTGACAAAGCGCCGATTCCAGATGACGTGTTTCGCCCACAAGCTGAGCGCCGCGTCCGCCTAGGCCTGGTAGTGGCTGAGCTGGTACGCACTAACAGCCTGCAAGCCACTGACGCACAGATCAAGAGCCACGTAGAAGAACTGTCTGCCAGCTACGAAAAGCCAGCTGATGTGATGCGCTGGTACTTTAGCGACAACCGCCGTATGGCCGAAGTCGAAGCCGTGATCATTGAAAACAATGTGACTGATTTCGTATTATCCAAAGCCAAAATCACTGAAAAATCAGTGTCGTTTGACGAATTGATGGGTCAGCAGTAATTTCCACTGAAATTAAAAGGTAGGGCTTGTATCGACAGATGCAGGCCCTATTTACTTGGTACAGTAGCACTTACAGTAGACACCTCTAGGAGAATTTTGATGAGCCGTTTTGATACCTTTGTGGGCAATACCTTTGAACCCGCCCAAGCCCTAGGCATGGTGCCGATGGTGATTGAGCAATCTGGCCGCGGTGAGCGCGCCTATGACATTTATTCGCGTTTACTCAAAGAGCGCATTATTTTTATGGTGGGCCCTGTAGAAGACTACATGGCTAACTTGGTGGTCGCACAATTACTCTTTTTAGAGAGCGAAAACCCAGATAAAGACGTTTATCTGTACATCAACTCGCCAGGCGGGTCTGTCAGCGCGGGGTTGGCCATTTTTGATACGATGAACTTCATCAAACCTGACGTGTCTACACTTTGTACTGGTATGGCCGCCAGCATGGGCGCCTTCTTGTTAGCCGCTGGTGCGAAAGGTAAGCGCATTGCCTTGCCAAACGCCAGCGTGATGATTCACCAGCCCTCAGGCGGCGCGCGTGGCCCAGCCAGCGATATTGAAATTTCAGCCCGCGAGATTTTAAAAACACGCGAGCAGTTGAACAAAATTTTGGCCGAGCGCACAGGCCAAACACTAGAAAAAGTAGCCCGCGATGTCGAGCGTGACTTCTGGCTGTCTGCTGATGAGTCTAAAGAATACGGCCTAGTAGACCAAGTGATTGCCAAGCGCCCTTGATGCTTTGCTGATTGTTAGCCGCATAAAAAAACCGCTCTAACCCAGCGGTTTTTTTATGCCGCTGGTGGCCTGATAAAAAATCTGCGCACTTCGCTGCGCGCCTGACCGCCTGGTGGCCCGTCTAGCGTCGCATCTAGCTGCGCCACCATCAGCGCGTCATGGGTGCGCCCCGAACTAGCCCACTCGGTTTGCAAATACACAGCCATCGCATCACGCTGTAGCACCACAGTTTGGCTACTCAGCTGCGCAAGGTCGGCCAAAAGTGCCATCCAATGCAGGCGCGGTAAAAATGCGTACTCTGCGTGTGGCAATGTTGCAAAGTCAGCTGCATTAACCCACCAGCCTTGGCCGTGCTCTGGGTGCAGGGCCTCGCAGCGGGGTACCTTGTGGCCCCAGCGGTAGAACATCCAGCCGCGCGTGTAGGCCTGTGGTTGCCAATCGTTTGCATCCCATGGTGCAGGTAAAGTGTGGCTCTGCGCACGGGTTAGCTGGTTAGCAAACAGCTTGTGCCATTTGTGCGCCAAAGTTTCAACACCGTTGGGGCCAATAAAGTCGGCTGGTGTAGCCGTCTCGCCTGTGGCAGTGCACAGAAAAAATTTAACTGCCAGCTCCCAGTGTAAAAATTTTTCAGCTTGCGGTTGCTGCTGTGTTTGCAG
>JAYTPK010000260.1:0-6963 GCA_043747295.1 Polaromonas sp.
GCGAACGCCACCAACTTTAAACTGGTCAGCACCACTACCCCTGCACTGCAAGACGGCCAAGTGCTGGTGCGCCACCACTACATGAGCCTGGACCCCTACATGCGCGGGCGCATGAACGAAAGCAAAAGCTACGCCGCCGCACAGCCACTGGGCGAGGTGATGATTGGCGGCACGGCAGGCGAGGTGGTCGAATCTAAAAACGCCAAGTTTGCCGTGGGCGACAAAGTAGTGGGCATGGGCGGCTGGCAAACCCATAGCGTGGTGGACGGTAACGCTGTAGGCGCATTGCGCAAGGTAGACATCACGCACATACCGCTCTCCCACTACTTAGGCGCAGTGGGCATGCCCGGTGTGACAGCGTGGTACGGTCTGATGAAAATCTGTAACCCCAAAGCGGGTGAAACCGTGGTGGTGACCGCTGCCAGCGGCGCAGTGGGCAGCGCCGTGGGCGTGCTAGCCAAGGCGCTGGGTTGCCATGTGGTGGGTATTGCGGGCGGTAAAGATAAATGCGACTACGTAGTCAACGAGCTAGGCTTTGACGCTTGCGTTGACTACAAAGAACACAGCGACGGCAAAGCACTGAGTGCCGCATTAAAAACTGTGGCACCCAACGGGATTGACTGCTATTTTGAAAACGTAGGCGGCTGGATTTTAGACACCGTGCTGGCCCGCATGAACGCCTTTGGCCGCATCGCAGTGTGCGGCATGATTGCAGGGTATGACGGCAAGCCTATGCCACTGGCAGCACCTGCGTTGATTTTAATGAGCCGTTTAAAAATAGAAGGCTTTATCGTCAGCGAGCATATGGAAGTGTGGCCTGAGGCGCTTAAACAGTTAGGCAGCCTGATTGCCAGCGGCAAGTTCAAGCCGCGTGAGTCGATAGCGCAAGGCATTGAAGCTGCACCTGAGGCATTCTTGGGTTTGCTGAAAGGCAAAAACTTTGGCAAGCAGGTGGTCAAACTGGTGTGACCTGCGCCCCCGAGATGATTGACTGCTAGGAGATAACTATGGCCCACGATATTTACTTTCACCATTACCCCACGTCACCATTTGCCGAAAAGGTACGCGCGATTTTGGGCTACAAGGGCATGGCCTGGCAATCGGTCATGCAGCCGCAGATCATGCCTAAGCCTGATTTGGTGGCGCTGACAGGGGGCTATCGCCGCATTCCAGTGCTACAAATTGGCAATGATGTGGTGTGCGACACCGCGCTGATTTGTGATGTGCTGGAGCATTTGAACCCTGACAAAACCTTGTACCCAGCGGGTGTGAAGGGGGCAGCACGCACGGTGGCGCAGTGGGCTGACAGCACGCTGTTTTGGACTGCGATGAGTTTTAACTTCTCGCCTGCAGGTGCAGCGCATATGTTTGCGGGCCGTCCGCCCGAAGCACTGGCTGCGTTTGCTGAAGACCGCAAAGCCATGCGGGCAGGCGCTGCGCGCATGAACGTGCAAGACGCAACCCCGGCCTACAAAAGCTATTTGCGCCGCATCAATACGATGGTGGATGGGCAAGATTTTGTATTGGGCGCTCAGCCGTCGGTGGCTGACTTTGCTATTTACCACCCACTGTGGTTCACCCGCAATATCGCACCGCTGGCCGGTATTTTGGACGCTACCCCTGCTGTGCTGACCTGGATGGACCGTATCAAAGCCATGGGACATGGCCAGATGGTTAAGAGCGATGCACCACAAGCTATAGCTGCCGCAGCAGGTTTTACAGGCGTAAACCATCTCTTTGATGTAAAAAACGAGGTGTTTCAAGACGAACACGGCATACCGTTGGGAACTCAGGTCAGCATCACCGCTGAAAGCTTTGGCCTAGAAAGCACTGTGGGCGAGCTGGTAGCCGCTGCGCGCACACGCTACACATTGCGCCGCAGCGACCCACGGGCAGGCACAGTGCACGTGCACTTTCCGCGTATAGGTTTTGTGCTGCAGAAGGTGCAATGAGCTATGAGCATTCCTGCTTCTGTAATCCAATGGCAGTTTCTGCGCTTTGATGATTTATCTGTGCAACTGCTCTACGCATTACTTCAGCTACGCTCACAAGTGTTTGTGGTTGAGCAGCAATGTGTTTATCAAGACATGGATGGTGGTGATGCAGATGCTATGCATCTTCTGGGCAGCGTTGATGGTCAATTGCTAGCGTGCGCTCGTTGTTTTGCGCCAGGAATTTTGTTCGAACGTGGTGCGCAATACACCGAGGCCTCTATCGGTCGCGTAGTAACTCACACCAAACTGCGAGGGCAGGGTGCAGGGCATGCCTTAATGATAAATGCGCTGACAAACATGAAGTCTCTTTGGGGTGCTCAGCCTATACGAATCAGCGCCCAAGCGCATCTCAAGGATTTTTACGCTCAGCACGGCTTTAATGTTGTAGGCGCAATGTATGACGAAGATGGTATCCCGCACCTGCCGATGGTACGAAACTAATTCTATTTGGAGTATTCAATGATCACTGATTTCAAAAACAAAACTGCTGTGCTGACCGGTGCTGGTTCAGGCTTTGGCCTGGAGTGCGCTCGCATTGGTGCCAAGCTGGGCATGAACCTGGTGCTGGCCGATGTGCAGCAAGACGCGCTGGACCAAGCCGCGGCCGAGATCACAGCGATGGGCGCACAGGTGTTGCCGTTTAAGCTGGACGTATCTAAAGCCGATCAGGTTGAGGCCATGGGCGCCGCCACCTTGGCGCGCTTTGGTGCACCCCACTTGGTGTTTAACAACGCTGGCATTGGCGCGGGTGGTTTGATTTGGGAAAACACCCTGAAAGACTGGGAATGGGTGGTGGGCGTCAACATCATGGGCGTGGCCCACGGAGTGCGCGTGTTCACCCCCATGATGCTGGAGGCTGCGCAAAAAGACCCTAAATACCAAGGCCACATTGTCAACACCGCCAGCATGGCTGGGCTACTGAGCGCGCCTAACATGGGTGTGTACAACGTGAGTAAGCATGCTGTGGTGAGCTTGAGCGAGACCTTGTACCAAGACCTGCAATTGGTCAGTGACCAAGTCAGCGCATCCGTGCTGTGCCCTTTCTTTGTGCCCACAGGCATCAGCCAAAGCCACCGTAACCGGCCCGAAGAGTTCAAGCAGCGCGGTGTCAAGCCTACCAAGAGCCAGATGATTGGCCAAGCCATGAGCGATAAGGCGGTAGGCAGTGGCAAGGTCAGCGCATCCGATGTAGCGCAAATGGTTTTTGACGCTGTGCAAAAAGGCCAGTTTTATATCTACAGCCACCCTAAGGCCATTAACTCTGTGCAAACGCGCCTAGAAGACATCATGCAAGCGCGTAACCCCACCGACCCGTTTGCACACAAGCCAGAGATCGGTGTAGATCTGCGCAAGGCGCTGCGTGAGGCTTAAGTTATGGTGATGATTTTGCTATTTATTTAATAGCTTTTTGAGCAATAAATACTTGGACTACAGGCATATTTGATCGTCATTATGATGATCAGCTTAGTCACCGTGAATCAACCATGGTCAACATAACAGCTACCAAGCATTGAACCAAGCTTTGACTTTGTACCAATGCGGGGAAATCAACGATTTCACCTGCAGCTTGATGCTACGCCCTAACTGCCATACACGTGATGATCGGATACTGGCAAGTAGTTTATCTTTCCACGCCTTCCAGCGCGGATACCATTTAGCAAACCAGCCAAACTGCATCAGGGCAGGCTGGGTCAGTTCAAACAATCGCGCCAGCATAGCCGTGCCAACTAGCTTGGCACTGAGCAAAACAAAGATGCCCAGCCCATATTGACCATGGCGAATTAGCCACAGTGCCATAAATTTGGCAGGCAGTAAACCTATTGAGGGTGCAAGCAACAAAATAAGGGCTGCCCAAGGCGGTAACTTGGCGATGTGCCTCTCACACCAAGCCCAAAAAGGGATGTTCTTTAAGCGGCTCAGCAGTGCCGCCAGTGGCACCCAACCCCATTCTTCAAACAATAAAAATAGCGCTATGAATGGCGTAAAAATCCACCGCATCACCATGAGAAAACCTTCTAACATAAGCTTAACCTGCTGACCGATAGTCTGCAGAGCGTTTGGCCAAGAAGGCGCTGATGCCTTCTCCACCATTGGGGTGGTGCAGGTTGGCGACAAAAGCATCGCGCTCGGCATTCAAATGTTCGCCCAGTGGTCGGGCTTGTGCATCGTTCATCAGTTCCTTGATACTGGCCAGTGCATTGGGTGCACGTTGATTGAGCTTATCTGCCACTTGTAGAGCGTGCGTCAACGCATTACCGTTATCCACTAGGCTGTTAATAATGCCTAGCGCATGCAGGCGTTGCGCATTCAAACGCTCGCCACCCATAAGCAGCTCGCTGGCAATTTGGCGAGGCAGCATGCGGGCCAAATGCCAGCTGGCACCGCCGTCAGGGGACAAGCCCACGCTGCTGTAAGACATCACAAAAATAGCGTCGCGCGCGGCAACGATTTGGTCGCATGCCAAGCATAGCGAAAAGCCTGCACCAGCAGCGGCACCCTCAACGGCTGCAATCACGGGTTTGCGGCAGCTGCGGATAGCCTCGATCCATGCATGCAGTCCATCAATACTGCTGGCTTGCACTGAGCGGGCCAGGCTGCGGTTGGTCAGCAGGCGCTGCAGGTTGCCTCCTGCACAAAACATGCTGCCTTCGCCAGAAAGCACTACGCTGCGAATTTCGGCGCTGCTGTCGGCAAAGTGCAGTGCCTCTACACCTGCGGCATACATTTCGGGGCTCAAGGCATTGCGCGATGACGGGTTAGAGATGGTAAGCACCATCGTGCGCCCATGTTGATTGGCGGTGGTGCTTTTGAGTTCACCACCGGGTGCGTTGGTCTCAGTAGATACGGGGGCAGTTGTCATCGATCAAGCTTCGATGTGCTTTAAGCTCAAGCCTATGGCACCGCGGCGGCGCAACCAAGGGCTGGGGCGGTAGCGCGGGTCGCCGTACACGGTTTGCATGTTAAACAGCACTTCTAGGACGTTGGTGGGGCCCAGCAGGTCACCCAGCGCCAATGGCCCGTGGGGATAGCCCAAGCCCAAGGTCACGGCAAGCTCTAGGTCAGCAGGGCTGCAGATTTGCTGCTGGCACATATCGGTGGCGATATTGATGATGGCTGCCACTACACGCTGGGTCACAAAGCCACCGCTGTCGCGGATGACGCTAACGGCCTTGCCATCTTTGGCAAACAGTGCATGTGCTGCATCACGCATGTCTGTGCGGGTGGCTGGATTGGTCATTAGTACGCGGCGCTTGGTGGCGGCATCATCAATGAGCATATCAATGCCAACGGTGCGTGCGGGGTCCAAGCGCTCAACCACAGCTACGGTGGTGACATCAAAACCTAGCGGCGCAACCAATGTTAAAGCTTGCATTGATGGCGATGCGCCAGTTTCAATCGAAGCGCCTAAATTTTTAAGTAGCAGCAAAAGCTCTGAGCGCCGCGTAGCGCGAGGTGAGACCCAAACAGGTGGCATATCTGCTACAAAAGGTATAGCTGCTTGAGCAATAGATACTTGGACTCCATCGGTATATTGATAGAAACCAGCACCTGTTTTCTTGCCCAGCACCCCAGCAGCTAAGCGCTGTGCGGTGATAACGCTAGGGCGGTAGCGTGGCTCCTCATAGTACTGTCGGTAGACCGATTCCATCACAGGGTGCGATACATCCAGCGCAGTTAAATCCATCAGCTCAAACGGGCCTAGCTTAAAGCCTACTTGGTCTTTCAAAATAGCGTCGATGGTGGCAAAGTCTGCAATGCCTTCGCTCACAATGCGCAGTGCCTCAGTGCCATAGGCCCGGCCTGCGTGGTTGACAATAAAGCCCGGTGTGTCAGATGCCTTCACTGCTGTGTGCCCCATGACAGTAGCGTATTGCGCCAACTGCTCGCACACTGCTGGGTCAGTTTTCAGACCGGCAATTACTTCCACCACTTTCATCAAGGGTACTGGGTTAAAAAAATGGTACCCCGCAAAACGTTGTGGGTTGCGCATACCTGCAGCCATGGCAGTTACGGATAACGACGATGTGTTACTGGCCAAAATGCAGGTAGGCGATACGATTGCCTCCAGCTGGATTAACAGAGCCTGCTTGATCTGCATGTTTTCAACAATGGCTTCCACCACCAACTGGCAGGCAGCGAGGTCTTTTAAATCCATGCAGGTTTTCAAGCGCTCGCCATATTGCGCAGCTTGGTCAGCAGAGATTTTGCCTTTTTCAGCCAGTTTTGCCCATGTGGCGCGGATTAAGGCCGCTGCCTTGGCGGCGGCATCAGTTTGGGTGTCATACAACAGCACTTGGCTGCCTGCTTGGGCTGCTATTTGGGCAATGCCGCGTCCCATGGCGCCAGCGCCTACAATCGAAATAATTGGAAACATAATTTATAATACTTAATGGCTACAGCTTTGCTGTGTCAAAATACACGAAATTCAGATAACTAGATAAATGTCACGCTTTAAATTACGCACAGTATCTATACAGAGTTTACACAATAGCCGTCACATATTGACGGTATCGGTGGCGCTGGCTTGTTTTTGTTGGCCTTTGTTGTCTGATGCTATGTCATTAGGCAGAAGCCGTGGTGCGGCGGTACTTGGCCGTGGCTTAGACATTACTGCTTTGGTTGGCATGGAGGCACAAGAACCTACGCCAGAAGCGACATGCTTTAGTGCAGAAGTGTTCTATGGCGAGAGCCGTGTAAACAATCAAAATATTTCCGTCACTCCCGTGCGCACTAGCCCGTCTGAGCTGTCGCTGCGCGTGCGCGCTAACAACATCATTGATGAGCCTTTTGTCACCTTGTATGTGCGGATTGCTTGCGGTCAGTCTTTAGCGCGGCGCTATGTGTTGTTGGCAGATTCGCCCAGCGAGCCAGTGTCCTCTGGTCAAACTATCGTGGTGCCTTTTGTCACCCCTGCCAGTGGTTCTGGTGCAGTAGCGAATGCTCCTTCGCGCAGCAATGCTGAGGGCAA
>JAYTPK010000261.1:0-1541 GCA_043747295.1 Polaromonas sp.
GACTCCCACGCGCTAAAGCTGAGCACCATGCCGCGCTCATGCCGGTCTTCAGGCACATGTGCCAGGCCCAGCTCGCGCGCGTGCCACGGTGTAAGCCATTGCTGCGGTGTAAAGTGCTGGCCCAAGGCATCCATGTGGCCTGCAGCAGGTTTTTTCATACCGCTTAAAACTTCCAGCAGTTCGGTCTGGCCATTGCCTGCCACACCCGCTACGCCCACAATCTCGCCAGAGTGCAGCGTAAAGCCGATGTCTTGCAGCCGCTGCACACCGTGGATATCGCTGTAGCGCAAGCCGCGCACTTGTAGCAACACCTTGGCATTGCCAGCAGCTTGCACGCGTTGCGCTGGCGCACGCAATTTGCGGCCTACCATGGCTTCGGCCAACTGGGGCACTGTGGCCCCTAGAGTTGCGCATTCATGCACTACACGGCCTGCACGCATCACCGTCACGTTGTCGCACAGCGCCAGCACTTCCCGCAGCTTGTGGGTAATTAACAAAATAGTTTTGCCGCTGCTGCGCAGGCGGCGCAGTACTGCAAACAGCTGCTCGGTCTCTTGTGCTGTCAGTACCGCAGTAGGTTCGTCCAAAATTAAAATGCGCGCGCCGCGGTGCAGCGCTTTCAAAATTTCCAGCCGCTGGCGGTCGCCCACGCTCAAGTCTTCTACCAAGCTGTCCAAGTTGACAGCCAGGCCCGTATCGTGCATCAGTGTGTCCAGCTTGGCGCGCGCATCGGCCTGCGCGCGGGGCAGGTTAAAAGAGGTCTCTACACCCAGCACAATATTATCCAGCGCACTTAAATTGTCTACCAGCATGAAGTGCTGGTGCACCATGCCCACACCCAATGCAATGGCCTCGTGCGAATTGCGTATGCGCACGCTCTGGCCTTCAATTTCCATCTCGCCACTGTCGGCAGTGTAGAAGCCGTACAGAATGGACATGAGCGTCGATTTGCCAGCGCCGTTTTCACCTACTATGCCGTGGATAGTGCCCTGTGCAATTGTCAGGTCTACATCTTGGTTGGCCTGCACTGCACCAAAGCGCTTGTTAATGCGCAAAAGCCGCACAGCGGCGGGCGCTGTGCGGCTTTGGGAGGCTAAGGCTACGGGTGTGTTCACGCTTTAAGCGTAGCACAACTCATGCCTGTCGAATGCTATGTTTTACGCGCACTCTTATTCACATTTGTTGGCCGCCATGTAGTCGATCACTTTGATCTTGCCGCTGATGATGTCGGCCTTGGCTGCATCCACCTTGGCGCGCATTTCTGCGGTAACCAGCTTCTCGTTATTGGTATCCATCGCGTAGTCTACGCCGCCTTCTTTCAGGCCCAGGTTAGTCACACCAGCCTCGTGTTTTTTCATCACGTTATAGATGGCCACGTCCACTTTTTTCAGCATGGACGTTAGCATGGTGCCAGGCTGGAGATGGTTTTGGTTGCTGTCTACACCGATGGCGAATTTGCCAGCGTCTTTAGCGGCTTGGTACACGCCCATGCCTGTGCCACCTGCGGCTGCAAAAATCACGTCAGCACCTTTGGCGATTTG
>JAYTPK010000262.1:0-4444 GCA_043747295.1 Polaromonas sp.
CAAGGTCGACAAAAACATCGTCACCCTGTACCTGAAAGACGGTGCCAAAGGCGATGATGACCTCACGGCCAATGGCGAGATCATCGACATCGGTGGCCCGGTAGGCGTGCAGATAGCCGGTGCAGGCACCGCTAACACCGCCAGCACTGGCAGCACTGGCAGCACCACAACCACCACACCCAGCGGCACAGCCAGCACCGCTACCACCAGCACGCCCAGCGGCTCTACAGCCACTACGGGCACAGGCAACCCAGACGGTAGCGGCACGAATGCGCCAGGTGCCAACCCCTTCAGCGGCAGCAGCGGCGGTGGAGGGTGCACAGTAGGCGACCCCAGCAATCCCCACCCAGACGACAGCCTGTGGTTGCTGCTGCTGGCGGCGCTGGGCGTGCTGGGCGCACGTGCTGTAGTAGGCACACGTGCGGTGGTGGGTGCGCGTGCGGTGCAACTGCGCCAGCGCGCAGTGAAATGGTAGTTGCTATTAATTACATAGCTGATTAAGCACTAGATACTTGGACTATGGGCGTATCTGGCACCCAATTTACTGCTTTTGGTCTGTTACTTGGGTTGTTGATCTACCCTTTGCTAGAAGAGTGTGTGTTTCGGTTTGGCCTGCTGCAGTGGGCAGACAGCCGCTGGCCAGCGTGGCGTGGCTGGCGTACTAATGCTGCGGTTAGCTTGATTTTTGCTGCGTTGCATCTCTGGGCTTGGCCTTGGTTGCACGCGGTGGCTGTGTTTTTTCCGTCGTTATTGTTTGGGGCTATATGGCAGCGCACCCAAAAGTTGTGGTTATGTGTAGCAGCGCACTCGGTTTGCAATGCGGTGGGTTATGCCTTGGCTATTTACGCCCCAGGCCTGCTGCCCTAATTGCCTAGGTGCTGCGCCCGGCAAAGCCCATCATGTCTTGGGTTTTGCGGTCTTGCTTCATGGTGTCTAGGCGAATACGGCGGTTGTGCCGCTCGGCACGTATCTGCGCCAGCTTTACCATGGCGTTGATTAGCGCGGTAGATATGCGTGGGCGGGCCTGCGCCGTGCGCTGTGCCAGTTTGTTCAACGGCCATGCAAACCGCATAAACAACTCGTCTTGCATCGCCACCACAGCCTCGGCTGACCCGGCGTTGCCTTGGCGTGCGCTGCGGCCAAACAGTTGGCGGTCTACCCGTGCGCTTTCGTGAAACTCGGTCAATATCACATGCAGGCCACCGCGCTCGTTGATGCCGGGGGCTAATTTGATGTCGGTGCCACGGCCTGCCATGTTGGTGGCTACGGTAATGCGGCTTGCCTCGCCGCCTTGGGCGATGGCCTCGGCCTCAGTTTTGTCTTGGCGGGCGTTCAGCACGGTGTGGGCAATGCCTTGCTGCTCTAGCAAGGCGCTGAGCTTTTCAGAGGCTTCTACTGAGCGGGTGCCCACCAGCACGGGGCGGCCTTGCTGGCTGATGGCTACGGCGCGCTGGGCTACTGCCTGCCAGCGCAACGCATCAGTGGCATAGCAGCTGTCGGCCAAGCGCACGCGCAGCGGGGGCTTATGGGTGGGGATGCGCAGCACCTCTAGGTCGTAGGTGCTTTTCAGCTCTACGGCAATTTCTTTGGCAGTCCCGGTCATACCGCACAGCAGCAGGTAGCGTCTGAAGAAGCGCTGGTAAGTCATTTGCGACAGGGTTTTGCGCTGGCCAGTGATCTCAGCACCTTCTTTAGCCTCGATCATCTGGTGCAGGCCACGCTCCCATGACCGGTCGGGCATGACGCGGCCGGTGAATTCGTCGACGATTTGAATTTTGTTGTCAGCCAAAATATAGTGCTGGTCGCGTTGAAAGCAGTGCAGGGCAGTAAGGGCTTTTTGGATAAGCTCTTTGCGCCAGATGGCGGATGTCCATACGCCGGGCAGGTCTTGGCTCCACAGCTCAAGGTCAGTTTCAGCTTGCGGGTTAAGCCAAATTTGGCGGTCTGCGGCCATGGAGAAATGGACGCCTTGTGCCATGCGCCTGCCAAAGTCGAGGGCTTGGTTGTACAGCTCGGGGCCCATTTCGTCGGGCATGGTCTCTGAGATGATAAGGGGCGTGCGGGCTTCGTCAATCAGCACACTGTCGGCTTCGTCCACAATGGCCACATGCAGGCCGCGTAGCAGTACAGGTGACGCCGTGGCGGCTTGGGCGCTGCCTGTGCTTTGCATGCGGGCTAAGGTGTGCAGCTTCAGGTGCGAGCCTAGCACGCCTCGAGTGGCGATGCGGTCTTTGAGATAGTCAAACACGAGCTCTTTGTTAGACACGTACACCACGTCGCAGGCGTATTGGGCGCGGCGTTGGGTTAGGTCCATATCACCTTTGATCACGCCGACGCTGAGGCCCAAGAACTTGAACAGCGGGGCGTTTTGCTCTGCATCGCGCTCGGCCAAGTAGTCGTTAACGGTGACCACATGCACCGCTGCACCGGTGGACGCGGCAGCGCTGGCGCTGAGGGCGGCTACCAAGGTTTTGCCTTCGCCCGTGGCCATTTCGGCCACCCAGCCTTGTAGCAGTGCCCAGCCGCCGATGATTTGCACGTCGTGGTGGCGCATGCCCAGGCTGCGGTGGCAAGCCTCGCGCACGATGGCCATGCTGTGGGCCAAGGCTTCATCAGTAAAGCCCGCTTGGTGCATAGTACGGCCGCTGGCTTTGAAGTGGGCTAGCAGCTCAGCGTTGGTTAGCGGCGTTAAGCTGGCTTCGGTTTGCGCGGCATGGGCAACGAGTTTTTTGATACGGCTGCGGTAGGTGCGCAAGCTAGGGATTTTGGCAAACAGGCCGCGCAGCCACTCTTCGGCGGCGTGCTCGTCGCGGTCGCGCCGCTCTAGATAGACGCCGCTGTTAACCTCAATAGCCCGGCCGATGGTGAGAGCGCCTACGTTCGCCATAGCTTGACTGTAGGCTTATACCGCCAACCGGCTAAGCAGCAATTGGCGCAGGCGGCGCCACAGCTGAAAGCCCAGTGGCTCGTACTGGTGGTTAAAGCGCACATGCACGCGTTCACCAAAGGCGCTGGGTGACACTTCGTCAGGTAATGTCATGTCAAACACGAAGATGCGGTCTAGCGTTTTGGTGCCGTTTTTGTCTTGCGGGTCTACCGCAATGCTGCCACCAAACTGGGTGGCTAAGGCGCTGCTGGGCAGCTCTTGAATGCCGCTGGGCACTTGGCGCAAGATGGTGGTGCTGTGGGTGGTGGGCAATGAGTCAGCAAGGCGTAGCTGGGCAGTTTTAAGTTTCGAGCGCACGAGGTCAATATCGTTTTGGTCTACGACAACGCGTGCGATGAGTTCTTTTTTCTCCAGCACGTAGCCTATCAGCTCGCCTTTTTTAAAGTATTGGCCTGGCATGTCTTGAGATTTGGCGGCCACAACGGTGCCTTCGTTTTGGCTGTAGACCACCAGGCGGGTGAGTTTTTCTTGGGCGCGGGCTAGTAGCACCTGTTCTTGCTGTAGCTGGCGTTTGGTGATTTCCGCTTTGGCGGGGCTGGTGAATTGGTCAACATTAAAGCGCACCTGGGCTTCGCTGACTTTGGCTTTGGCGATGTCTAAATCGGTGACAAGTAATGGGTCTTCTTGGGTGAATATGGGCATGCCTTTGGCAACCCGGGTGCCGGGCTCGACCAGCCAGCGGCCAAAGAAGCCGTTTTCGCCTGCGCGCAGCATGGACTGCTCGGGCAACCAAACTACGCCTTGGGACTGGGTGCGAAAGGGTACAGGAATCAGGACCAACACTACGAGCAATAAAAGCACCATGCCTGCGGTAATGGCCTTTGCGCGTTGGCGGTTGCGTTGCAGCACAGGATTTTTCAGCACATAACGCAGGCCTTTAAAAATCGGCAAGCCTATCAGCGTAGTGACGCTCCAAATAGCGAACATGACACCGAAGAAGAAAAACTCACCTGCGATGAACAGCGCAATGCTAAGGGTAATGAACACCCGATAGCACCACGAAACTATGGTGTAACCGAGCAACCAGCGCCGCTCACTGGGGCTTTCTTGTGGCTCGTCTTGGTCTGCAATGCCGAAGACTTTGCGGTTCCATAAGTAGGTAAGGTATTTTTGGCCACGCTGGGCAAGGTTGGGCATCTCAATCAAGTCGCTCAAGATGTAGTAAGCGTCGTAGCGCAGCAGGGGGTTGCCGTTGACCACTAATGTAGAGACACCGGCCACGATCATGATGTTGTAGGCGATGGAGCGTACTAAGCCAGGCTCTACCACCACCCATATATACATGGCGAGGGCGGCCAGGAACAGCTCGGTCAGCATGCCTGCTGCACCCACTATCGCACGGCGGGTTTTGGAACGAAAGCCAGAGGCGGCGGAAGCATCAACATACGGTGCGGGGGCAAACACCAGCAGCATGATGCCGCCTTCGTTGACTTGGCCGCCCCAGGTTTTGACGGCAAAGCCGTGGCCTAGCTCGTGTGCCAGTTTGATCACGGGGAA
>JAYTPK010000263.1:0-9530 GCA_043747295.1 Polaromonas sp.
CTCGCGAGTAGTTTTCCGCACAACCGCATCAACTTGTTGCATTTCTTGGTCGGTCAGGCCGGAATAGGCCTTGGCAAAAGGAACTAGCTTGCGCTCTGGTGTGCCCTCTGGGCTGTCCCACACTGCGAATGTGTAGTCGCTGTACAAGCTGGCACGGCGGCCGTGCCCGCGCTGTGCGTAAATCAGTACTGCGTCCACATTAAGTGGGTCTAACTTCCACTTCCACCATACGCCTACATCTTTGGTGCGGCCTACGCCGTACTGCGAGTGCACTGATTTGAGCATCAACCCTTCCACCCCGCGTTGCCGTGCAGTCTCGCGCAGCAGCGCCAAGTCTTGCCAGCTGCTGGCAGTAACGGCTTCGCTCAGCACCAAGCAAGGGTGTTGATTTTGGGCTTGCAGTTCCACCAGCATGCTGCGCCGTAACGACTGTGGCTGGGTGCGAACATCATGCCCGGCATGCTCTAGCAAGTCATAAGCTAGCAGCACTACTGGCGAATCCTTGAGCAGCTTTTGGCCTACCGTTTTACGGCCAATCCGCTTTTGCAGGTCTGCGAAGGATTGCACTAAGCTGCTACGCCAGACCACAATTTCGCCATCAAGCACGGTGCCGTCGGGCAATGTGTGGCCCAACGCTGCAAGCTCAGGAAAGCTGTCAGTGAGCAATTCTTCGCCTCGCGACCAGAGCCACACCAGGCCACCCCGCTTGATAAGCTGCGCGCGAATGCCGTCCCATTTCCACTCTACAAGCCACTGCACTGGTGAGCCCAAGCTGGTTTCGAAATCAGCTAACGCTCCAGGTAGCGGATGCGCTAGAAAAAACGGATAGGGCTGCCCGCTAGTGCGTTGGTCTAGCTCGTTGGCTTGTACAGGGGCAATCAAAGCTTCAAACTGTGCTGCACCAGGACGAGCGTTGGGCTGGGTGTAGCCCATCAGACGCTGGGCAATCCGCTTGCTGTCCAACCCTGAGACCGCTGCCAAAGCTTGTGTGACTTGTAGCTTTGATACACCCACCCGAAAGCTACCGGTAATCAATTTGAAGTAAACCAGCCTACTGTGCGCAGGTAACATTTGCCACTGCGCCAACAGGCTCTGCGTAATGTGCTCTGGCGTTGTTGCGCGCAGGGGCAGCAGGTACTGCTCAAGCCAGTCACTCAAACAAATATCTTGGGTTGGGCCAGTGACAGGAAGTAATAAAGAAATAGTTTCAGCCAAATCACCCACTGCATCGTAGCTTTCGTCAAATAGCCATTGCGGCAGTCCACTAGAGGCTTGCGCTAACGCTTTGAGTAATTTGCTGGGCACAATTTGGCGCGGTTTGCCGCCTGCTAGAAAATACACTGCCCACGCTGCATCACACGCAGCGGCATTACAAAAATAATCTTGTAAGGCGGCTTGTTTAGCCAAGCTGGACGTACTTGCGTCAAGCGCTCGGTACAAATCGGCAAATTTTTTCATGTGCTGATGGAGGGCGCAGTTGTGGCCTTGCCCTCTTCAATAGAGTCAGTAGCGAGTTGTTTTAGATCGTTCTCGATATCAGACTCCGGCTGTAGCTGGACCTGTCCAAGCGGGTCAGCCACGGGGCTGAGTTCGTTGCCGTCTTCCTTGCCGTACTCAGTGTTAAAACCTTGTGCGTGCAGCCCTTGCTCTTGGAGCCAACGCACCATCACCGCTACGCTGCCGTGGGTAACAAATACCTGCTGCGCTCCAGTCGCGCGAATCGCACTTTGTAAGCTTGGCCAGTCAGCATGGTCAGACATTACAAAGCCTCTGTCTACACCACGTCGCCTGCGCGCACCGCGTAGCAGCATCCAGCCACTGGCGAAAGCATCGGCGTAGTTACCAAAGCGTTTCATCCAAGCTGTGCCTTGTGCAGAGGGTGGAGCCAACACCAAGGCCTGCCCCAGCGCGATCGATTTAATTGCTTCATCGCTGACCCGTAGTGTTGGCGGCAGCTTAACGCCTGCTGCTCGGTAAACTGCATTAAGCGGCTCTACAGCACCATGCATTACCAGCGGGCCGATGCTGGCGTCTACTCCGTTAAGTATCCGCTGAGCTTTGCCAAATGCATAACAAAATAATACAGATGTGCGGCCAGCTTGCGCGTTGGTTTGCCACCAAGAGTTAATGTCAGCAAACAATTCATCGCTGTGAGGCCAGCGATAGACTGGCAGCCCAAAGGTGGACTCAGTAATAAATGTGTGGCAAGTTACAGGCTCAAACGCATCGCAAGTAGCGTCAGCGTCTAATTTGTAGTCACCCGAAGCTACCCAAACTTGTCCTTTGTGCTCTACCCGCACCTGTGCTGAGCCCAGCACATGGCCCGCAGGGTGTAATGAAACCCGTACTCCGTTATGCGTGACGTGTTCACCATAGGCCAGGGTGTGTAAATTGATATCCCCAAGCCGAGTTTTTAAAGTACCCGCGCTGTCTTGGTGTGCCAAATATCGTTGGTGCCCTGTGCGTGCGTGGTCGCTGTGCGCGTGCGTGATCACTGCACTGTTGACAGGCCGCCAAGGGTCTATGTAGAAATCGCCCATTGGACAATACAAACCCTCAGGACGCAATACTATTAATTCCATTGTCCCGATCATAATAAAAAATGATTAAGCCCTGTTCAGCAAGTTTAGCCTTGACTTATCCATAAATTAGAGCGCGGGGATGCAAGTAAAAAAACATAAACACTATTAAAAGTATAGCTGTCTAATCAGTAAATAC
Organism: Polaromonas sp.; assembly: GCA_043747295.1. Classification (GTDB taxonomy): domain Bacteria; phylum Pseudomonadota; class Gammaproteobacteria; order Burkholderiales; family Burkholderiaceae_C; genus JAAFIP01. The sequence goes on from JAYTPK010000263.1 coordinate 2,719, forward strand.
TTGGACTACAAGCCTATTTGACTAGAAAATTAATTAAAGTAGGCGTTAGTCATTAAAACGCCATAAAAATATCATGGCCGTGTCATAGGTGTGGGCCACACTTATATTCATCATTATTCTAGCTAACGAGAGGATCTAAGATGAAAGAACTACCTATTCCTACACTCGCGCTATCGCCGGCAAGCTTACCTCGGGGGTCACTTCATCCACGCTCTCAAGTCCCAAGCCTTGTCGCAGCGCCTGCAAACGCAAATACACAAGATGTCGGTGTATTGGGCGGCATCCAAACCAGCTGGGCGCGCCACCAAGATGAAGTAAGAAGCGCGCAGCGCCTGCGCTACCAAGTGTTTGCTGTAGAAATGGGCGCACACTTAAATACGCCCATACCTTTGCATGATGTCGACCATTTTGATGATTTTTGTGAGCACTTGTTGGTGCGCAGCACCGCCACTGGCGAGGTAATCGGCACCTACCGCGCTCTTACGCCCACACAAGCTGTGCGCGCAGGCGGCGCGTACAGCGAAACTGAGTTTGACCTTGCTCCGCTGCTGGCATTACGCCCCAGCATGGTAGAGCTGGGCCGCAGCTGTGTGCATGTCCAGCACCGACAAGGTGGAGTGATTTTGGCGCTATGGAGCGCCCTGTACGAATTTATGCAACGCAATCGCCTAGATAGCATGATGGGCTGCGCCAGCATCCCCATGCTGCACAACGGCTTGGTCAGCGGCGATGTGGCTGCCAGCGTGTGGCAGCAAGTGCAAAGGCAATACATGGCAGACGCAGCGTGGCAGGTGAAGGCGCGCCTACCACTGCCAGTCGATCAGCTTGATTCTGGCTTAGACATTGAGCCACCAGCATTAATCAAAGGCTACCTTCGCTTGGGTGCCAAAGTACTGGGCGCCCCTGCTTGGGACCCAGACTTTAATACCGCAGACTTGCCCATGCTGATGCGGGTGCAAGACATGCCAAGACGTTATCAAAAGCATTTTGCAGGTGCTGCGTGAGAGCTGCCCATGCGCTCTTACGAACGGCACTACTGCCTATTGAATCATTGTCACCATCGTCTACACCTAGCGCTATACCCTTAGTTGCCCCAGACGACCCTGACGGGCCTGACCTACCCGCCAGCGCTGAAAGCGTGCGGGCCGTATTCATATCTGATCTGCACCTTGGCACCGCAGGCTGCCAAGCTGAAGCATTAATAGAGTTTTTGAAAGCCTACCCAAGCCAAAGCCTGTATTTAGTGGGCGACATTATTGACGGCTGGCAGCTGCGCAGGCGCTGGTACTGGCCGCAAGCGCACAACGATGTCGTGCAAAAACTGCTACGCCGCGCCCGCAAAGGCTGCCGCGTTGTGTATGTGCCGGGCAACCATGATGAGTTTGCCAGAGGATTCATTGGTCACCAGTTTGGCGGTATTGAAGTGTTGGACGAAGCTGTGCATACCACCAAGCTGGGCAAAAAGCTGTGGGTAACTCATGGTGACTACTTTGATGGTGTCATCCAATGCGCCAAGTGGTTGGCCTATGTGGGCGACAACTTGTATGAATTCACCCTGCGCCTAAACCGCTACTTAAACCATTGGCGTGCCAAGTTAGGCTTACCGTATTGGTCTTTGTCGGCCTTCTTAAAGCATAAAGTAAAAAGCGCACTCAATTACGTCACAGATTTTGAACGTGCAGTGGCACGTGAAGCGCGTGCGCGGGGATACCATGGCGTTGTGTGCGGACATATCCATCGTGCTGAAATGCGCGATATTGATGGCGTGTTGTATTGCAATGATGGTGATTGGGTAGAAAGCCTGACAGCTTTGGTAGAACACCACGATGGCCGGCTAGAGATCGTGCACTGGGTTCCTAGCTTAAATACCACGAGTAAAAATAAAACCGAACCTTCGCAGACAGTGGCTGCACAGCCATGAGGAGCACCGCATGAAAATTGTGTTGGTTACCGATGCTTGGAAACCCCAAGTAAATGGCGTGGTGACTACTTTGGTAGAGCTGGTGGACGGGGTTGAGCTACTGGGGCATGAGGTGGTGGTACTGCACCCCAGCTTGTTTTGCACCCGGCCCTGCCCAGGCTATGCGGGTATCGACTTGGCTATTCGTCCGTACCGCCACCTAGCCCAGCTGCTAGACGGGCACATGCCAGACGCAGTGCATATCGCTACCGAAGGCCCGTTAGGCTGGGCCGCGCGTAAGTATTGTCTGCAGCGCGGCTGGGCTTTTACTACCGCGTTTCACACTAAGTTTCCAGAGATATTGCAGGCAGCTGTCAAAGTGCCCTTGTCCGTTGGCTACGCCTTGTTTCGGCATTTTCACCGCCCATCGTCCGGTGTGATGGTGCCTACGCAGGGTGTGCTGGGTATGCTAAAAAACCGTGGTTTTAAAAATCTAAAGCAATGGACCCACGGTGTAGACACTAAGCTGTTTGCGTACGCTGCGCAGCCACGGACTTTTCTACCCACTGGGCCTATGCTGCGCCCGGTTAGTTTGTTTGTGGGGCGCGTATCTTATGAAAAGAATATCGAGCAATTTTTACAAATGGATATTCCTGGCACCAAGGTCATTTGTGGCGTGGGCCCGCTAGAGCAGCGCTTACAAGAAAAATACCCCAGCGCTAAATGGGTGGGCTTGCTAGACCGCACCGTGTTGTCGCAGCTGTACGCTAGCGCTGACATATTTGTGTTTCCTAGCCGCAATGAAACTTTTGGTCTGGTAATGCTGGAGGCCATGGCCACTGGCACACCAGTGGCGGCTTATCCGGTAGATGGGCCGCTAGAAGTGATGGGTGTGCTTACTGCAGGCGTGGCACAAGGCGGTGCATTGCACAATGATCTGCACCAAGCTTGGGAGATGGCGCGCCTCACGCCGCGCCATGGGGCGCGCCTGCGGTCGCAAGAGTTCAGTTGGGAGGCTGCGACTGAAAGTTTTATAGAGCATTTGGTGCCAGCACGGCAAGACCGAAAACCGCATAAGACCGCATGGCTGTCATGGTTGCTTCATAAATTTGTCACATAAGTCCATCACACTCAAGGTATAACTAATCGTAACGCGATGTACTTTTCGCGACAAAAATAAGCTATGCCTACTTTAAAAGCCAAAGTTGATCAATTTTTAGACAGAGACCAAAGCATCTTGGAGTTCAACCGCCGCGTGCTGAGCTGGGCGCGCCGCAGCGATGTGCCCGCGCTAGAACGCTTGCGATATATATGCATCGTGTCGTCTAATTTAGATGAGTTTTTTGAAGTACGTGCCGCGCAGCATCTATTGGCGATGCGCAGCGATGACCACAAAGGCGCCTACAGCGTTGAATCTTTTAACAGTCTGTCTTTAGGTGCCCAAAGCTTGGTGGCTGAGCAATACAGCGTATTTAATGACGATGTCACCCCAGCGCTGGCTGCCAGTGGTGTGCATGTGGTGGCGCATGGCGAGCGCACCGATCGGCAAAAACGCTGGGTAAAAGACTATTTTGAGCGCGAGGTGCGACCACTATTAATGCCTGTGGGACTAGACCCTGCGCACCCTTTCCCGGCAGTTGCTAATAAATCGCTTAACTTCATTGTCCGTCTTGTAGGCAAAGACGCGTTTGGTCGCCCGAACGCTATTGCCATAGTTAAAGTGCCCAGGGTGCTGCCGCGGTTGATCCGTATGCCCAATAAATCTGGCGACACGGGTGTGTATTTGGTGTCGCTGTCAAGCGTGATTCGCAGTCACTTGGCTGATCTGTTCCCAGGGCGGCAAGTGACTGAGTTTTCACAGTTTCGCGTTACCCGCCACTCAGATTTATCAGTGGACGAAGAAGAGGTACGCAATCTGCGCACTGCCTTGCGTCAAGGCCTGCAGCAGCGCCATTACGGTGAGGCCGTGCGCTTAGAGGTATCGTCAGGTTGCTCTGAGTTTTTGCGTTTATTTTTAATGAAGCAATTCGATTTACCTGACGGCGCCATGTACCGTGTGGCAGGCCCAGTCAATTTGGTTCGCTTTAACCAGTTAATTGATTTGGTGGACAAACCCCAGCTGCTGTTTCCTGCCTATCGCCCCGTACCGCCGCATGGTATTGCGCCTAATGTGTCTTTGTTTGACCAAATGCGCGAGCGCGATATTTTGATTCACCAACCCTATGAAAGCTTTGACGGGGTGATGGCTTTTTTGCGTGAAGCGGTGCGCGACCCCAACGTGCTGACAATTCGCCAAACCATCTACCGCACGGGCGCGCAGTCGGAGATGATGGATCTACTGGGCGAGGCCGTGCGCCTAGGCAAAGAAGTTACTGCGGTTGTAGAGCTGAAAGCACGCTTTGACGAAGAGGCCAATATCAACTGGGCCGAGGCATTAGAGACCTTGGGTGCGCAAGTGGTGTATGGCGTAGTGGGCTTAAAAACCCATGCAAAAATGCTACTGGTCACCCGGCGCGAAGGTAAGGCATTGCGCCGCTATGGGCATTTGTCAACTGGCAATTACAACCCCCGCACGGCCAAGCTGTACACCGACTTAAGCATGTTGACAGCTGACCCTGTGATCACGGCCGATATGCAGGCTGTTTTTGTGCACCTTGCTGGGCAGTCAAAGCTGCCTAAGCTCAAGGCCCTGTGGGTGGCACCCTTTCATTTGCACCATAACTTGATCGCCAAGATCGAACAAGTTGCAAACACGCCCGTCGGCACAGATCGCCGCATCGTTGCCAAGATGAATGCACTGACTGACGAAGCTATCATGCATGCCTTGCTGTATGCCGCCAGAAAGGGGGTCAAAATTGACCTGATCGTGCGTGGCGCATGCACGCTGCCGTTGGCAGACCCTATAGTGCAGGCCAACGTAACGGTGCGCTCAGTGATCGGTAGATTTTTGGAGCATTCACGTATTTTTTATTTTCGCATTGGACGCACCGAAGAGGTGTATTTGTCCAGCGCCGACTGGATGAACCGAAACATGCTGCGCCGTGTAGAGCTGGCCTGGCCCGTGAATGATGCGCGCCTGCGTGCGCGGGTGATCGACGAGTGCTTGGTGCCCTATCTGCATGACACTGCCAACACTTGGCTGATGCAGCCTAATGGTCAATACATACAAGCGCTATCACAACACCCCGTGAGTGCGCAGCAAGCATTAACCGTGCGCCACACTATGTTGGCCAACGCTCAGCATGCTTTAGAAGTCATACATTAGGAGCCAACAATGGATCTGATACTTTGGCGTCATGCCGAAGCCTATGATTTAAGCGAAGACATCGATGCGCTGGTAAATCCAGACGAAGATATGGCACGTGAGCTGACGCCCCGGGGTTTTAAGCAGGCTGCACGCATGGCGTCTTGGCTAGACCGGCAATTGCCTGAAGGCACCAAGATTTACTCCAGCGCTGCGCTGCGCTGTGACCAGACAGTCAAAGCATTGCAGCGCAAATATAAAATCCGTACAGATCTCAATCCACAGGCGGATGCCCAGCAGCTGTTGGCAGTGGCGCAGTGGCCTGTAAACGACAGCCCTGTGCTATTGGTAGGCCATCAACCTAGCCTAGGGGCGGTAGTCGCGCATTTAATGGGCTTACAAGCTAGTAGCTGTAATGTCAAAAAAGGTGCTGTGTGGTGGCTGCGCACACGCCAACGCGAGGGCAGCTCACAAACCGTGTTAGTAACAGTGCAAACACCAGAGTATCTATAGGCGAAGTTTAATTTGAAATTTGCATGCCAAAAGGTATGCCGCTTTTCACCCAAGCTACACATTCTTCTTGCAATAAATGGATGGATTGCGGATGGGCCTTTTTCCAAGCTGCACTGGTATGCAGCTCAAAACCGTCAGCGGTGACTTTGAGCGTTAGATCATTCAAGTCTGGTGCTCGCCTGGCATGGCAAACAATGACTGCAAGTCGCAGAGCCAATAGCTGGCTCTGAAAATCACAGTCGTCCAAAGTGTCGTTCAGTTTTTTTAATTTTCCGCGATGGCCGTACACCAAAAGGCTTAAACGGTGCAGCTCAGGCTGGGCAAAGCCCGGCGCGTCTGCATTGTCTAAAATATAGGCACCATGCTTGTGGTACTCAGAGTGCGAAATACGAGCGCCAATTTCATGCACTTGCGCGGCCCAGCGTGCTTTGCGCAACAAGCGCTCTTGGCGCAAACGCGGTGCAGCCTCTATTAATGGCCGTAAAAAATGCTCTGTGGCCTGGGCTACGCGCGTACCATGGGCAGCATCAGCAGAAAACTTAAGGGCTAACCGTGCGATGCTGGCAGAGCGCACATCGGTGACGGCATCTTCTCGTTCCAGTAAATCAAACAACAAACCTTGGCGCAGTGCGCCATCGGCCACCACCAATTCCTTCAATTCCAGCAGATCAAACAGCGACCGCAGGATGGCAATGCCACCACCGATAACTGCACGGCGATCCTCCTTGAGACCAGGCAATGCAACCTTATCAATATGGCCCACCCGTACCAGCGACTCGTACAACCATTGCAGCCCCTCACGGCTGATGACACCTGCTGGGTAGCCCTTGCCCATCAAAATATCTGCAACAGCACCCACGGTGCCTGATGAGCCGTAGGCAATGTCCCAATGCGATGGCCCATAGGCATTGACTGCCTCGTCTAGGATAGCTTTCGCCGCTATTTCTGCACGCTCAAAGTTAGCGGGGTTCAAGCGGCCATTGTCAAAGTATTTAATCGACCATGCCACGCTACCCAAGCGGTACGATTCAGTACGGTGCGAGGCGTAGCCTTGCCCCAAAATCAGCTCTGTAGACCGACCGCCAATATCAATGACCAAACGCCGTTCATCAGACTGTGGTAACAGGTGCGCTACACCTACATAAATCAAACGCG
>JAYTPK010000264.1:0-2625 GCA_043747295.1 Polaromonas sp.
CATACATATGACAGCGGCAGACAAGGTAATGAAGACGTCTGGTATTTGAGAACGGGTCCAAATTTCATGCATTATGGTGGCGACCCTAACCAGGGCATAGAGCAGTTTGCTTCCATCGATTTCCATGAGCTCGGGCATTCACTCCAAGTCAGTATGTGGAGCGAATACACCGAATACGAGTCTATCGTTAACCTACTTGCTGTGGCCGTGAACAACATTGCAAGCGGCCAAACTATGGACATTGCATTTGCTAACTCTTTGGGTCATAAACTGAACCGCCAACGTGCTACGCGCGACCTGGCTGCTATCGACTGGATGGTTACCTACAAGTTTCGCGGCGGCGAAAGGATGAGCGCTGATGAAATGAGCTATCAATACCGTGGGCATGCACAATACGTAGATGTTGCAGGTTTGTTCACTTGGGATACCTTGGGTAAATTCTTTAAAGAAGAGCACGAACGCGCTATTGTTTTAAATGTTGGCAGACGGCCAACTTTTGATGACGGTTTCTCTCAATATTATTACGGAGCTGTGAGGGGTGAAGGCATTGACAGTCGCATCTTGCGGATGTCAAAAGCAGCAGGCGCAGACTTAAGGCCTTTGTTTCACTTCTGGGGTGTTAATCCTGTCGACAACCCAAAGCTTGCAGCAGCACTCCAAAAACAAGGTTCACTCCCGTCACGAAAACTTTATGATCGATTGGTACATTACAAATCGGTGATCCCAAGTGGAACTACGGCTTACTATGATTGGAACGACAAACTCGCAGTTTGGAATGAAACTCTTGCGCAGCAAACAAGGAATGCTGTAGACAAACTTTTGTCTCCAACGGGGTACAGCTACTTTCCTGATGGCCAGCCTCAGACGAATAACTAGTTAAGCTTTGGCGTTGATGTCGGCGATGATTTTGGCTACAAACTCATCTACTGGCATGACGCCAAGGTCTACGTTGCCTCTGGCACGCACGGCCACTGCACCAGCGGCTTTTTCTTTGTCTCCCATGACCAAGATATAAGGCGGCTTTTGCATTGAGTGTTCGCGTATTTTTAAGTTGATCTTCTCGTTGCGCAGATCTGTAATCACTCTAAGTCCTTGACTCTTCAGCTGAGTAGCCACATCGGCCACGTAATCAGCCTGTGCGTCGGTGATGCCGCACACCACCACTTGGGTAGGCGCTAGCCAGGTGGGCAGCGCGCCCGCGTACTGTTCGATCAAAATACCAATAAAGCGCTCTAGGCTGCCGACAATTGCGCGGTGCAGCATGACAGGGCGCTGGCGGCTGCCATCTGCGGCCACGTATTCGGCATCCAGCCGCTCGGGCATGGAGAAGTCCACCTGCATGGTGCCGCACTGCCACTGGCGGCCCAGCGCGTCTTTCAGGGTGTATTCGATTTTGGGGCCATAAAACGCACCGTCTCCAGGCGATATTTCGTACTTGCAGCCGCTGCGCTTGAGCGACTCGATCAGCGCGTGCTCGGCTTTGTCCCAGCTTTCGTCGCTGCCAATGCGTGCCTCAGGGCGGGTGGCGACTTTGTAAATAATGTCGGTAAAGCCAAAGTCTTGGTACACCTTTTGTAGCAATGTGGTGTATTGCGTGCACTCGTCCAAGATCATGTCTTCGGTGCAAAAAATGTGGCCGTCGTCTTGCGTAAACGCGCGCACGCGCATGATGCCGTGCAGCCCGCCCGTGGGCTCGTTGCGGTGGCATTGGCCAAATTCACCAAAGCGCAGCGGCAGGTCGCGGTAGCTTTTAATGCCTTGCTTAAAAATCAGGATGTGGCCGGGGCAGTTCATCGGCTTGAGTGCGTATTCGCGCTTTTCACTCTCAGTGGTGAACATGTTGTCACGGTACTTGTCCCAGTGGCCGGTTTTCTCCCACAAGGTTTTGTCGATGATTTGTGGGCCTTTGACCTCCTGGTAGCCGTTGTCTTGGTACACGCGGCGCATGTACTGCTCTACGCCTTGCCACAGCGTCCAGCCCTTAGGGTGCCAAAACACCGTGCCTGGCGAATGCTCGTCAATGTGGAACAAGTCCAGCTCACGGCCCAGCTTGCGGTGGTCGCGCTTTTCTGCTTCTTCCAGCATCGTCAAATGTTGTTGCAGCTCTTCTTTGGTGGCCCACGCCGTGCCATAGACGCGTTGCAGCATTTCGTTGCGATGGTCGCCGCGCCAGTAGGCACCGGCCAGCTTCATCAGCTTAAAGTGCTTGAGCTTGCCAGTGCTGGGCACGTGCGGGCCACGGCACAGGTCTTCAAACGCACCCTCACGGTACAGGCTAACGTCTTCACCTGCAGGAATAGCGCCAATGATCTCGGCTTTGTAATGCTCGCCCAGGCTTTTGAAATACGCCACAGCCTCGTCGCGCGGCAGCACGCGGCGCGTGACAGGTTCGTCTTTGTTGGCCAGCTCAGCCATCTTCTTTTCTATGGTGGCTAGGTCTTCAGGGGTAAATGGCCGCTTGTACGAAAAGTCGTAGAAAAAGCCGTTTTCAATCACTGGGCCAATGGTGACCTGTGCATCGGGGAAAAGTTCTTTGACGGCGTAGGCCAGCAAGTGGGCGGTACTGTGGCGAATGACCTCTAGGCCATCGGCATCTTTGGCGGTGATGATGGACAAGCTGGAGTT
>JAYTPK010000265.1:0-4327 GCA_043747295.1 Polaromonas sp.
GGGTGCTGTTGCAGCACCTCGAGTGCGCGAATATCGTGCTGTAGGTCTGTTGTGTTCATGGCGTGAACGAATGGTACCATAGGCCCGATTGGAGTTCAACTGCATGCTGCGTGTTTTGTGTTTTGGCCGCTTTTTTGATGACATCCCAGGGGGCATGCAAACGCATGTGGATCACCTGTTTCGCGCTATGCAAGACCATGTCGACTATGTGCATTTGGTACCCAGCCGCGATAGCAAGGCTTTTGAAGGCAAGCTGCACGGCTATCCGCTTATTCGCACCCCTAGCTGGAATGTGGATGGCTCACTGGCCTTGTCACCGGGCTTAATTGCCAAAGCGCGACAATTGCACCGCGAAAAACCTTTTGATTTGGTGCATTTGCACATGCCCGATCCTATGTCGCACATAGCCTCTTGGGCTGTGCCCGCCCAAGTACCCCGTGTGATGACATGGCATGCCGATATCATTCGCCAAAAAGCCTTATTGACTTTTTACCGGCCTTTTCAGACAGCTGCCTTACGCAATGCAGGTGCCATCATTGCGGCCACGCCAGCGCATATCAAAAGTTCTACTGAACTGACTGCGCCCCATTTAAAAGACAAATTACATGTTGTTCCGTTTGGTTTTGACTTAGCCCACTATGCCCAACCACAAGCCAACGCCGCCGTTCTGCGCAGCCAATACCCGGGCAAGATCATCTTTGCACTTGGCAGACATGTGCATTACAAAGGCTTTGATGTGCTGATCAAAGCTGTGGCGCAGCTGCCTGCAGATACACAGCTGGTGATAGGTGGCGAAGGGCCGTTAAGTAATGAGTGGAAAGCGCTCGCTGCACTCTCCCCAGCTGCGGCCCGCATTCACTTTACTGGCATGATTTCTGAGGCTGATTTACCCAGCTACTTTCAAGCTTGCGATGTGTTTTGCCTGCCTGCAGTCAACCAAGCTGAGGCGTTCGGCATTGTGCAAGTCGAAGCCATGGCGTGCGCCAAGCCTGTGGTCAGCACCAAGCTGAACAATGGGGTAGATTTTGTCAATCAAGATGGTGTCTCGGGTTACACCGTTTCGCCAGGCAATGTGGATGAACTGGCGCAGGCCTTGCAGCGCCTACTAGCTGACGAAACCTTGCGCACGCGGCTGGGCCAGCAGGCACTGCAAAGGGCGCAGTCAGAGTTCTCGCTGCCCGCCCTGCGCACCAAGACACTCGCGGCTTACCAGCAGGCCATGGGCCACAGCGCATGAAGCTACTGGTTACGGGCGCCAATGGCTTTGTAGGCAATGCAGCCGCACGCCACCTGGCGCGAAACCACCACGTGCTGGGGCAGGTGCGCACCCGCGTGCAAGCCTATTTGCTATTAAATAGTGAGCTGCCCGAGCAACAAATACTTGGATTACAGGCCGATTTTACTGATATTTCAGGCTTTACCGATGCATTGCAGGGCTGCCATGCCGTGTTGCACTGCGCAGCACGTGTGCACCAAGTACGTGAGACTGCAGCTGACCCGTTGGCCACCTACAGGCAGGTCAACCGTGATGCCACGCTGGCACTGGCGCGCGCAGCTGCGCATGCAGGGGTGCAGCGGTTTGTTTTTTTAAGCTCCGTTAAAGTGCATGGTGAATTTTCGCCCGCTGATAAAGCTTTTAGGCCCGATGACGTTGTGCAGCCCTTGGACCCTTACGGCATGAGTAAATTCGAGGCCGAACAGGGCTTAAAAGTTATCGCAGCACAAACCGGCATGCAGGTCGTTATCGTGCGCCCGCCTTTGGTTTATGGCCCAGGTGTGAAGGCTAATTTTTTGAGCATGATGCGCTGGCTGCAGCGCGGTATGCCTTTGCCATTGGGCGCAATTGGCAATCAGCGCAGTTTGATCGGTTTGGGCAATTTGGTGGACTTGCTGGAGCAGTGCATTACCCATCCAGCAGCAGCCAACCAGACGTTTTTAGCCAGCGACGGGCATGACGTATCCACCACCGAGCTGCTACAAGCCATGGCAGCAGCTTTGCAAGTCAAAGCCCGCTTATGGCCTGTGCCCCAAGCTTGGCTAGAAGGCGCACTGGGCATGATAGGGCGCCGCGGCATGGCGCAGCGCCTGTGTGGCAATCTGGCGGTGGATATCAGCCATACGCGGGCCACACTGGGCTGGACACCGCCCCAGTCCCTGGAACAGGGTTTGCAGGCTACGGCAGCGCATTTTTTAGCCCAACGCTAGCGCCGAAGGCCTAACTTGGCCACACGGTGACGCTAGCCACTTAAAATAGCATCTATGAACACAACGATCTTTGCCGCTCCTGCAGCCGCCACCCCCGAACCCCAAGACGAAAACAAGCTCATCGCAGAGCGCCGCAGTAAATTGCAAGCGATTCGCGCTGTACAAGCCAATGGCGGTGCAGTGGCTTTTCCCAACGACTTTAAACCTGCCGATGCTGCCAGCGCATTGCATGCCCAATACGGCCCTATTGACATGCCCGGCAGCGACGATGCCGAGCAACCCGCGAGCGTGGCAGGCCGCATGGTGCTCAAGCGCGTGATGGGCAAGGCCAGCTTTGCCACATTGCAAGACGGCTCTGCTGGGCTAGAGGGCGTTAGCCGCATTCAGCTGTACGTGAGCAAAGATGCCCTTGGCGAAGAAGCCTATGACGTGTTTAAGCATTGGGACTTAGGCGACATCATCGGCGCTGAGGGCAAGCTGTTCAAAACCAAAACTGGCGAGCTAACGATCAAGGTCACCAGTATTCGCCTGCTAACCAAAAGCCTGCGCCCCCTGCCCGACAAGTTTCACGGCATTTCAGATTTAGAAGTGAAATACCGCCAGCGCTATGTCGATTTGATCACCGACGAGGTAGCGCGTGAACGCTTTCGCGCCCGCAGCAAGGCCGTTACCTCCATTCGTAACTACATGGTGGATAACGGCTTTTTAGAGGTGGAAACACCCATGTTGCACCCCATCCCCGGCGGTGCCAATGCCAAGCCGTTTAGCACCCACCACAACGCGCTAGACCAAGAAATGTTTTTGCGCATTGCACCCGAGCTGTATTTAAAGCGCTTGATTGTGGGCGGCTTTGACCGCGTGTTTGAGATCAACCGCAGCTACCGCAACGAAGGTATTAGCGTGCGCCACAACCCAGAATTTACGATGATGGAGTTTTATGCAGCCTACTGGAACTACCAAGATTTGATGACTTACACCGAAGCCTTGATCCGCGATGTAGCCCTGAAGGCCACAGGCAGTTTGCAGCTTAGCTACGGCGGCAAGGCAGTAGATTTATCGCAACCGTTTGAACGCCTGTCCATCCGCGAAGCCATCATCAAACATACCGATGCTGGACAGCAATTACCAGGCAGCACGGGCCTTGCAGTAGACGACAAAACATGGCTCATCAACGCTGTGCGCAAGCTGGGCCACAAAGAAGATGCTGACAAACTAGCCGCGCGCAGCCTGGCATCGCTACAAGTGCTGTACTTTGAAGAAACCGTTGAAGACAAGCTGTGGCAGCCGACTTTTATTTGCGAGCACCCCACTGAGATCTCTCCACTAGCCCGCGCTAACGACAAAAACCCCGAGATCACCGAGCGCTTTGAGCTGTACATCACCGGCCGCGAGTTTGGCAACGGCTTTAGCGAGCTGAACGACGCTGAAGAACAAGCCGCACGCTTTCAGGCGCAAGTTACGGCCAAAGACAGCGGCGACGACGAAGCCATGTTCTACGACCACGACTTTGTCCGTGCCCTTGAATACGGCATGCCCCCCACGGGCGGCTGCGGCATTGGCATTGACCGCCTGATGATGCTGCTGACCGACAGCCCCAGCATCCGCGATGTGATCTTGTTTCCCGCACTTAAACACCAAGTGCAATCATGAGCGCGCTGCATATCGACATCGCCAGCGACATTGTTTGCCCATGGTGCTACATTGGCAAGCGCCATCTAGAGCAAGCGCTAGAGCTGTATGCTGATGAATACCCCAATGCTGCTGCACCCACCATGACGTGGCTGCCGTTTCAGCTGAACCCCGACATGCCCAGCGAAGGTATGTCGCGCGAGGAATATGTAGAGCGCAAATTTGGCCGCCCCGCACACGAAGTGTACGAGCGCGTGCGAACAGCTGGCGAGGCGGTAGACATTGCATTTGCCTTTGACAGCATCGTGCGCCAGCCAAACACCATCAAAGCCCACGCCTTGGTCGACTTGGCAGCGCAGTTTGGCAAGCAGCCGCAGGTCAAAGAAGCCATGATGCAGGCTTATTTTTGCGATGGCGCAGATTTAACCGATGACGCTGAGTTAGGCGGCATCGCCACCCGCTGCGGCATACCCGTGGAGGCGGTGATTGCCCG
>JAYTPK010000266.1:0-2269 GCA_043747295.1 Polaromonas sp.
GTGCTGCAGGGCGATTTTGGTTATTCATATTATTTAAACAAACCCGTCAAAGAGCTGGTGCTGCAACGCATTGAGCCCACGTTGTCTTTAGCCGCAGGCACCATCACGCTGGCGGTATTGGTGGCGGTGCCGCTGGGCACGCTGGCAGCGTGGCGCATGGGCGGCTGGCTTGACAGGTTTTTAAGTGCGTTTTCAGTAGCCGGGTTTTCGGTACCCGTGTTTGTGACGGGCTACGCACTGATTTGGCTGTTTGCGATTCAACTCAATCTTTTCCCAGTGCAAGGTTACAAACGCATTGGCCAAGGCGTGTGGCCGTGGCTGCAACAGCTGGTGTTGCCATGGTGCACGTTGGCTACTATTTATGTCGCGTTGATTGCGCGTGTCACTAGGGCCAGTGTGTCAGAGGCTTTGACCGAAGACTATATTCGCACCGCCCGTGCCAAAGGCATCACCGAGTCTGCGGTGCTGCTGCGCCATGCGCTGGCCAACGCTGCAGTGCCTATCGTTACAGTCATCGGTATTGGCGTGGCGCTGTTAATCGGCGGTGTGGTGGTGACTGAGACGGTGTACGCCATCCCCGGCCTAGGCTCGCTCACGGTGGATGCGGTGCTGAACCGCGACTTTCCTGTCATCCAAGGATTGGTATTGCTGTTTAGCGTGGCCTATGTGGGTGTCAATTTGCTGGTCGATGTGTCCTACTTGTTTCTTGACCCGCGTATTCGGTACTAAAGATGAACGTCGTTACGTCTTTCATTTTGTCACTGGGGTCTGCTTCGCGATGGGACTGGGCAAGTCTTGTACTAGATCAGGCCGGCGGTGTGCTCAGCTTCGCGGCTGTCCCCCGTGCCGGCCTAGGGCCGGCGACTCCTCCTTTATGCCGCTGCGCTGAGCACACCACCGGCCTGATCTGGGGCACATGGTTGCCTCGCAACGGTCACACACTGGCTATGCCTGATCTAGGACAGGTGGCGAATATTCAATCGCCCCGCACCCACCATGCTCGCTGCCCTGGCGCTTGGGGTGAGTGGCGCAGCGGCATAAAGGAGGAGTCGCCGGCCTTAGGCCGACACGGGGGACAGCCGCGGAGCCAATCACCCCAAGCGCCGGGGCGAACAAACATCCAAAGGCAACAGAGCAGTGAACTCCAAAAGGCTCAAAGGCCATGAGCACCCTGAAACTCTTGGCCAAAAACACCACCGTCCGCGTAGGCGCTTGCGTGCTGGGCGTGCTCATCGTTATTGCGCTACTGGCACCGTGGTTGGGCACGCTTGATCCAGCCGCCATGGACTCGGCCAATATCAACAACGCAGTAGGCTTGGCTGGCAGCTTCGCGCAGCTAGACGGCAGCAATTTAGCGCACACCTTTTGGTTTGGCAGCGACAGCTTTGGCCGCGACATTTACAGCCGCGTGCTGTATGGCACCCGCGTCTCGCTCATTATTGGCCTGACCACAGCTTTGGTAGCCATTGGCATGGGCGCGCTGCTGGGCATGCTGGCAGGCTACTTTAGAGTGGTCGATGCTGTGCTGATGCGTTTTATGGACGGGCTGATGGCGATTCCCTCCATCTTGCTGGCGATTGCGCTAGTGGCCGCGCTGGGCGCGCAGCTGTGGACTGTGGTGGTTGCCATTGCAATACCCGAGATTCCGCGCGTTACGCGCTTGGTGCGCTCGCTCGTGCTCACGCTGCGCGAAGAGCCTTTTGTTGAAGCTGCCAAGGCGCTGGCTACGCCCACGCATGTGATTTTGTGGCGGCATATTTTGCCCAACGCTATGGCACCGTTGATTGTGCAAGGCACTTTCGTTGCGGCTGCGGCAGTGCTGACTGAGGCAGTGCTGAGTTTTTTGGGCCTCGGTTTGCCGGCTGACATTCCTACTTGGGGCAACATCATGGCCGAAGGGCGCGTGCAGTTTAGCCAGCACCCTGGCAACGTGCTGTTCCCTGCGATGTTTTTAGTGCCTACAGTGCTGGCTATCAATTTGCTGGGCGATGGCCTGCGTGATGTGCTGGACCCTAAGTTTGCCAAACGTTAGGTTGCACCATGAGCGTTTTGCGCATTGATAACTTGAGCGTTGCCCTACCTGCAGGGGCTGACCGCGCACTGGCGATTGACAATGTGTCGCTCAGTATTGAGCCGGGTAAAACGCTGTGCGTGGTGGGTGAATCAGGCTCGGGTAAATCGGTCATGGCTACTGCTGTGATGGGTTTGCTAGCCAAAGAACTGAAAGTTATCAACGGCAGTATTCAATTAACCATTGACAAGTTACCCC
>JAYTPK010000267.1:0-3505 GCA_043747295.1 Polaromonas sp.
AAAAAGTTCGCTAGAAAACCAAATACATCTTGACCATTTATTTTTGCAGAAGCTCCAAGATTCAGTCCGGGTGTCACGGAGGAAAGACTTCTGCCAATAATGTTTCCCAGCGTTCCAAAATTGGTTCCCGCAGCGCCTCCATTGCCTATCAAGCCTTGCCACTGAACTCCAAAATCGGCAGACTTTTCGCTGTTGACCTCAACTATCAAACTCTCCACAAAAACCTGCGCACGGCGCGTATCCAGCATGTCAATCACCGCACGAATCTGCCGGTATTGCGGTTCGCTGGCGGTGATGATGAGGCTGTTAGTGGCAGGGTCGGCCTGGATGTTGCCGCCCGTGGAAGGCAAGGCGTTTTGTGAAGTAGGTGCAGTAGCCGCTCCCGACCCAGCAGCGCCTGCCGCACCGGCGGTGGGCTGGGCAACGGGCGCCACGCTAGGCGCGCCAGCTGCTGCGCCGCCACCAGCAGACGTAGCACCCGACGTATTAGCGGCCAGTGCCGCACGCAAAGTAGCCGCTACGCGAATAGCGTCAGCGTTTTTAAGGTACACCACATGGATGTTGCCCGAGGCTCGTGCAGAAGTAGGCTGGTCTAGCTTGACCACCAATGCTTTGATCATGGCCAGCCGGGCAGGGTTGGCGGCCCGCACAATGATGGAGTTGCTGCGCGGCTCTGGAATGATGGTGGTTTTAAAAGTGCCGTCGGCTTGACCCGCAGGCGTTGCCGCGCTGCCGCCTTCTGACAAGCGCAAAAGCAGCGGGGTCAGCTCGGCTGCCAACGCATGTTGCAGTGTAATAATCTCTAAATCCGACGCGTTGGACACATCTAGCGCTGCAATAATGCGCGCCATGCGCTGCAGGTTGTCGGCGTAATCGGTAATGACCAGTGAGTTATTGCCCGGGTTGACATTGATCGTATTGTTCGGGCTGATCAAAGGGCGCAAAATAGGCACTAAATTGTTAGCTGTCTCGTAGTTCAGCCTGAAGATTTGCGTCAAAATTTGGTTACCGCCCACCCGCGCTTGGCTGGTGGTGACTGTGCCGCCCTGCAGCTTGGCATCGGCCTCGGGCACGACTTTCGAAATACCTGCGGACTCTACGACGGTAAAGCCCTGCAAGCGCAGGGCAGTTAAAAACTGGTTGTATGCAGCCACCGTAGAAAGCGGTTTGTCACTGCTCAAATTCATCGTACCTTTAACGCGTGGGTCTACCACAATGCTGCGCCCGGTCATCACACCCATGGTGCGGGCAACTTCTGATATTTCGGCGTTGGTAAAGTTCAGCGTCACACCATCGCTGTTGCGGATAACGCCCGCGCTGGGCGTGCTGGCAGTAGTGGGTGTGGTGTTGGGCGCACCGGGTACCAGGGGTGCACTAGGTTGTGCGAAGGCGACGCCCAAAGAAGATGCGCTAGTTAATAACGCAGCCGTTTTAAACAGCACACCTAAAGTCAACGCGAGTGTGTTTTTTTTCAGATGCATGGTAGTTACTTTTTGCTTCATGGCTACCCTAGTGTAATAAGTGATTTAGTGCCCTGCCGGCGACCAATGATGTTGAGTAAATTGGCCAAAGCCGCCTCGCGGTCGGGCGCGGCACTGGCCTCACCCGTAAAGCGCATACGTGCACCCACCCATTGCCCCGAGCCCGATAGCTGCAGCGCGCCTTGCAGAGTTTGCAATTGCACACTGGGCGAGTCGCCCCCGGTCAAACTCAAACGGTAGTCGCCCAATGGCTTGAGTGTGGATAAACGCGATGATACGTCAGTCATGTTCAGCGTAGCGTTACCAGACAGTAACGCTCGGCCATTGGCCCATTCAATGGTCATGGCATCTGCCTCCAGAGCCAATTTGCCTTGCGGGTTAAGCGTGTTCCACGGTGTGCCCAAACCAACCAACAGCTCAGCAGGTAAGTTGACTTTCAAAGCGTTAATACTCAGTTGCGCACCACCCCAGCGGGGGCTGACAGCCAAGCGCACGGGCGACGTGCTGCAGCATTGCGCCAGTACATCGCCACGCAGTCCCGACAGCGTGGGCCATAACGTCCACTGCACGCGGTCGGGTAACACAGTGGCATCTACCGAGTTGGCACCGCCAGTCAAAATCAATTGCCCCGAACCACGCCACACGCTGCCCTGCGCATCGGCCAATTGCAGTTGCCCCGCGCTGGCGCGTGACACGCCTGCGGCCAACCAAGCCGCAGGTGCAAACCACAGCAGCGAGGCCAAGGCACCGCTGGTACAACCCAGCCAAGCCCAGCGCGAGTAGCTGGCTTGCCGCTGCCCGTAATGGTCCATAACACGCCGTTTGGCTGCAATGCGCGGGGTACGGTTAAATCTGGATGCCATATTGGAGTTCACAACATCAACGGGCCGGAAGCGTCAGCACCATGGTGCCATCCCAGCTGCTGACTGCACTGGACCCTGTGCCAGCGACTGCAGTGCTGGCCGCACTGGCCGTGCGGGTCAGGCGCATTTCAGTGGGTACCACACGCGCGTTAATGCGTGCTTGGTTGAGCCATAAGGCCAAGGCATCCGCATTGACTGCCCGCAAACTCACATTGGCGCGGTTGTCTGTGACTGCCAAAGTAGCGCCACTGCCCAAAGTTTGCTTGACCGAGCTTTCTAAATTACGCAGCGACTCTTCATAGCTTAAAGGCCGGTTGGCACGCAGGTCGCGTGCTTGGTTAGCCAGCACGCGCATGCTTTGCAGTTGGCTGTCAACAGCCGCATGCTGCTGCCCCGTGGTGCGCAGGGTCGTTAAAGCTGGTGCAATGGCCACCCACCACAACAGCGCGATCCCCACTATCAGCCCTGCAAAACCCACCAGCCGTTGTTCACGTGCACCCAAGCCGGTCCACCATAATTTGAGGGCGTTCATGGTTTGGCTCCGCTTGCGGGGGGTTGTGCTGGTTGACTAGCTGGTGGCTGCGCAGTCATCTCGGCAATGATAATTTTGTCGGCTTCGCTGCGAGCGATTAACCCTGCGCTGCGCAGCTTAGGTGCCAGCTCTGCCAATTGCGATGCCGACATACCATGCCCTTTGAGAGATACCTCACCGCCAGAAAACTCAATCGCTGCGGGTGCAGCCAAGCCGCTGGTTAATGCAAAAAACCGCGCGTACAAACTTTCAAAATCACGCCCGCCCAGGCTGCCGCTGGCTTGGCGCAGCGCATTCATCTCGCGTTGCATTTGCACAGGCGCGTCCACCACTACTTTGACATTGGGAAATGCCTGGGTCAATATTTGGGTGGTTTGGCTGCGCTTGGCAGTCAAACTGCTGCGCTCTTTCCAAGCCCACGCGTTCAAACCTACCAAGTGCACCAAGGCCAGCACCAGCGCGCCCACGCGGGCCGTGCGCCACTCGGGCGCTGCCAGCCAAAGGCGCAGTGTGGCCCCTGCTTTTTGCAGCCAGCGGTCGCTGCCTGTCAGGGCCATGCTGCCTTGGGCCAAGTCCACGCCATCCTGGCGTGCATCCAGCATGGCCTGCAAAGCAACTTGTGCGGTCTG
>JAYTPK010000268.1:0-1945 GCA_043747295.1 Polaromonas sp.
TGGCTGCGCCTGCCGAGGCCTTGCCGGCAATGGTGCTGACCACTGCACCTAGTACAACCACTGTTGCGCCTGGTACCGCCACCATCGCGCTGGCATCTACCGCTACCGTAGCGATACTGGCAGGTGGCGCAAGCACCGACCTGTCTGCCAGTCAAGTTACTGCCAGTCCAATTAATGCCAGCGCAATCGCTGCCAGTGCTACAACTGCCCCTAGCACTGCCAGGCTGCGTATCAGCATCACGCCCTGGGGCGAGGTAGAAATCGATGGCAAAAAGATGGGTGTATCACCGCCCTTGACCAGCTTGACATTAGAACCAGGACCGCACACCATCGTAGTACGCAACAGTGACTTTACGTCCTACACTTTCAAAATCAAATCAGTAGCTGGCAAAACCGACAGCGTCGTACACAAGTTTGAATGAGCAATCAAAGCATTTACCGTACGCATTGTTTTTTAGCTGCTGTTACATATCTTCAGGACACCTTTTTTATGACACCACGCCCTTTGCAATTTTCAGCATCTGCCTGCGTTCTGGTCGCCACCTTGACAGTTACCTTAGCCGGCAGTTTAGCCGGTTGTGTTACACCCCCACCAGAGCCACCACCTGCCGCCCCTGCACCAGTGGCACCCACACCCGCGCCAGCACCAGCGGTATCTGCCCCGCCGCCCGCCCCCGCGCCCGCCGCAGGCAACCCTGCACTGCGCGATGGCGTGGCTGCATTCAATGCTGGCGACTACAAACGCGCCGAATCCAAGCTGCTGGAGAGCCAAAAACTGGGCCTAACTGACCGCGCCGATCAACTGCAAGCCCATAAAACCAAAGCCTTTCTGTATTGCGTAACCCGCCGCACCGCACTGTGCGAGAAATCATTTGCCGACGCCTTTGCAGTCGACAAAACGTTCGACCTGACCCGCGCCGAACGCGGCCACCCAGTGTGGGGACCTGCTTTTAGTAAAGTAAAAGCCAAGCAACCCAAGTAAAACCTGCTCAGACAGCTATTAAATTCATAGTATCCATCCAGGCTCCTGTTTCCATCCCGCTGTCTTGCAGCAATTTTTTATTTGTTGACAGCTTGGTGTCCTTACACCTCGCAGCTACACGGCAACCCCCGGAGCGCTTGTGCCGGCCAGACACGCAAGTGACAACCCCTAACCCGCCCTATGGTCCCAGGCGCGACAATGGGGCAACTTTTGTCACCCACAAGACTGCCCATGGACGAACCTATTCTTACTATTGACGAACGCGAAGCGATCAATTCAGGTCGCTGGTTTTCAAGCCTTTCCCCCAGCCTTCGGCACGACATACTGCGATGCACTTACGTCAAACGTTACAAAGACGGCGAATTGATCTGCGCGCGCGGCGACACGGCCGACGAGTGGATAGCTTGCGCGCGCGGTGCGCTGCGCGTGTCCAGCACATCAGTGTCGGGAAAACTGGTCACACTGGCCTATGTAGAACCGGGCATCTGGATGGGTGATGTGAGCATGTTCGACGGCGACAGTCGCACGCATGACGTGTACGCCCACGGTGACACGTCCATCGTGTGCGTGGCGCGGGCTGATTTTCGGAAAATTCTGAGCAACCACGTTGAGCTGTATGAGGCGCTGATGCGCCTGCAAGCGCGGCGCATTCGATTGTTGTTTGGCTTGGTCGAAGACCTAAACACGCTGCCCCTGCGCGCGCGCCTGGCCAAGCAGCTGGTGCATCTGGTACGCAGTTACGGCGTGCCTAGCCTGTCTAATAACGAAGAGATGCGCATTGGCTTGCACTTGGCTCAAGAAGAGCTGGCCCAGCTGTTAGGCGCCTCGCGCCAGCGGGTTAACCAAGAACTCAAAGCCATGGAGCGCGAGGGCGTCATTCGTGTTGAGCCTGCTGGGCTGGTGGTGTGCCAGCGCGAAGCGCTGAAAAAGATTGGAGATGCGGATGCATAAAAACTGCGGCGC
>JAYTPK010000269.1:0-1588 GCA_043747295.1 Polaromonas sp.
GTGGCGATGCCAGCAGACGCATCGGACAAAGAGCAGGCAAAAACTTTGACACAAAGCCCAGCCAGCCAAGGTATCGATTTTTCAGTGCCAGCCGAAGCAGACCAAGCGCTAGACGCAGAATTTGCCACCGGTGAAACCATGTCGCCCCTGAACGCATTCCTCACCCACGCCGCGCTCGAATCTGGCGACAACCAAGCCCAAGCGGGGCAAGACGCGATCCAGCTGATGACGGTGCATGCCTCCAAGGGGCTGGAATTCGACTGCGTGTTCATAGGCGGCATGGAAGAGGGCTTGTTCCCGCATGAAAACTCCATGTCCGACGTCAGTGGCTTGGAAGAAGAGCGCCGCCTGATGTACGTCGCCATCACCCGCGCGCGCAAGCGGCTGTACCTCAGCCATTCGCAAACCCGCATGCTGCATGGCCAAACCCGCTACAACCTGAAGAGCCGGTTTTTTGACGAGCTGCCGGAAGACGCCCTGAAATGGATCAGCCCGAAAATCTCCAGCTTTGGCTCGGGTTTCAATTCTGCTATTAATTCAGGAGCTTATCAGGCATACAATACGCCGGCTAGAGGTCAATTTTCAGGGTCAAATTCAGGTAATTTGGAACGCTTTACCAGTCCTGCCGTGCCGCAGCAAAAAGCAGCGCCAGCGCATGGTTTACGTGCCGGTATGCAGGTGTTTCACCCCAAATTTGGCGAAGGCAAGTTGTTGACGCTGGAGGGTTTGGGCGATGACGCCAAAGCCCAAGTCAATTTCCCGCGCCACGGCGTGAAGTGGTTGGCGCTGAGTGTGGCCAAACTCACGCCGATTTAAGCCTTCTGTAACAATTTAAGCGTGCAACGCCCTTAAAACCTGCGCCTTCGCCATCGTTTGCTCATAGCCAGCACTGATGCAGCGTAGTCTGAATTCTTTGCTGGTGTTCACATAGTAGCCAAAATCGGGTTGCAAGCTGATGTCTGCGGCCAGTGTGTCGGGCAGGGTTAAAGCGCGTTTGCGTAAATCGCCTTCTCTGAAACGTTGCGCACCAGCGGGTGCTTTGTCTTCATGGGCAGACGCATCAACAGCCAGCACTTTGATCGCGCCCAGCGCACGTGCCAAGCGCACAGGCATGGGAATCACCAAGTCGGCATCGACATATTGCACCCCGCGAATCCGCACGGACGTGAACATGCCTTCAATCGCACTGCTGGCCTGCACCGCAAGGCCGGCATGCCCAGCATTGAAAACTATCGGCTTGCGTGACAATTTTTCAACGGCCACCGCGGCAAAGCGTATGGGTAGTTTTTCTAAAGTTTGCTGCCCAGTTTGCGCCATGATTTGCTCAGTCACCTGCGCTGCAATAGGCGCACCGTCAAATTTGCCTTCGCCCAACATCGCCCAGCGGCCAATTTCGAGCAAACCCAGGTCTAAAGCCAGTACCTCTAATTTTGCAGCTCGTAATCCACTGGCGTAGAGTGCGCCCACCAAAGCACCCACCGAGCCACCAACAATCAAATCGGGCTTGAGCCCCAGTTCCTCCAGCGCTTTGAGAACACCGATGTGCACAAAGCCGCGCGGCCCGCCTGAGCTGAACACCCACGCCACA
>JAYTPK010000270.1:0-28349 GCA_043747295.1 Polaromonas sp.
CCACACCCGCAGTGGTCTGAGCAAGCCCCCGCATCCTGGGTGAAGGCGATGGTAGCGGCCTGCGCCAGCGTGCGCCAGCAATGGCCAGCCGCTTATGCCGCCATTGAAGGCATAGGCTTGTCGGGCCACATGCACGGTGCCACACTTTTGGGTGCTGACAACCAGGTGCTGCGCCCCTGCATTTTGTGGAACGACACGCGCAGCAGCCAAGCCTGTAGCGATTTAGAGCACGCCTGTCCTCAGGTGCAGCAGATCACAGGCAATTTGGTGATGCCCGGCTTTACCGCGCCCAAGCTGCTGTGGGTCAAGCAGCACGAACCGCAGATATTTGCTAAAACCGCCAAGGTGCTCTTGCCCAAAGACTATCTGCGTTGGCACTTGGTGGACGACTACGTGAGTGACATGTCTGATGCAGCGGGCACGCTGTGGCTAGATGTGGCACGCAGAGACTGGTCTGATGCCATGCTGACCGCTTGCGGGCTGATACGCCAACACATGCCGCGCTTGGTTGAGGGTAGCGCCGTGTCAGGCCACCTGTCTAACAAGGCGGCGCAGTTGCTGGGCCTGCGCGGCGGCATACCTGTCGCTGGCGGCGCGGGGGACAACGCAGCCAGCGCCATTGGCCTGGGTGCGATTCATCCGGGTGATGGTTTTATATCGCTGGGTACCAGCGGAGTGATATTTTTAAATACAGCAAAATTTGCTCCCAACCCTGCCAACGCTGTACATGCTTTTTGCCATGCCCTACCTAACGCCTGGCACCAGATGGCGGTGATGCTGTCTGCGGCCAGCTGCCTGCGCTGGGTGACGCAGTTGACGGGCTTAACCAATGAGGCGCAGCTGTTAGCCAAGGTAGCGTTGCTCACCGACGCTGAGCGCGAGAGCGCGCCATTGTTCTTGCCTTATCTCACTGGCGAAAGAACGCCGCATAACGATGCCCAGGCCAGTGGCGTGTTCATGGGTCTGCGCCCAGCGCACGGAGCGGCGCATTTGGGTTACGCAGTAATTGAGGGCGTAGGTTTTGGGCTGCTGGATGGCATGAATGCTTTGCGCCAAGCAGGCGGCGCAGCACAGCAACTGCAACTGGTAGGCGGTGGGTCAAAAAGTACGCTATGGGCACAATTATTGGCCGATATTCTGGATATTCGCATTGCCACTTACAAGGTCAGCAGTGTGGGCGCCGCATTGGGTGCCGCGCGCCTGGGGCAGTTGGCTGCCCAGGGAAGTGACGCTGCAGCCGTAGCGCGCATTTGCACGCAGCACGAAGTTGAAAAAGTATATGCACCTCAATTGGCCGTACACAATGCTTTGATGCCGCGCTATGCCCGCTTCACAGCCCTGTATCGCACACTGCAGTCAAGTTTTGTATCGAGCTAAAGGTCTTAGATGTTCAATCAAACGGTTCGCGGAATGTATTGCCTGCGCTGCGG
Organism: Polaromonas sp.; assembly: GCA_043747295.1. Classification (GTDB taxonomy): domain Bacteria; phylum Pseudomonadota; class Gammaproteobacteria; order Burkholderiales; family Burkholderiaceae_C; genus JAAFIP01. The sequence goes on from JAYTPK010000270.1 coordinate 1,431, forward strand.
CAGCCGCAAAGTGGTGCGCGGTAATTTGGGCGAAGCTGCGCGGTTTTACCCGCTGCGCAGCGTCATCAAGTCGTGGTTGGGCAAGCCCGTGCTGCTAAATAACGATCACTCGCATGCTTGCATGGACTGTGGCCTGGCCTGGAATGAAGTAGACCCACAGGCCTTGCGTAAAAATTTGCGCGACTACGGACTGTCGCCGCACAGCACCACGGTGATGCAGGCTGTGCAAGACTCCAAAGCACTCTCTAATGCAGCCTCTAAAGTTGATTTTTCTGTATAAATAGTGCTGTAGTCCAAGTATTTACTGCTCAAGCAGCTACATAATTAATAGCGTACACCATGCAAACTTTTGATGCAATATTGTTTGACTGTGATGGCGTACTGGTCGACAGCGAACCCATCACCAATGGCGTGCTGCAAGTCATGCTGTCTGAGCTGGGCTGGCAGATGACAGCACGCGAATGCTTTGCTACCTTTGTGGGCCATGCCATCATCGACCAAGCGCCGTTGATTGAAAAGCACACGGGTCAGCCAGTCACCAGTGCATGGTTAGCCCAGTTTCGTACCCGCCGGGATGCGGCATTGCAGGCGCGCTTGCAGGCGGTGCCCAACATCCATGCTACGGTCAAAGCACTGCACACCGCTACCCAAGGGCGCATAGCGGTGGCCTCGGGCGCAGACCATGGCAAGATTTTGCTGCAGTTGTCCAAAGTGGGGCTGATAGATTATTTTGCAGGTCGCACTTTCAGCGGCATAGAGCAGGCACGCAATAAACCCCACCCCGACGTGTACTTGGCAGCGGCCAAGGCGCTGGGCGTGCCCATACACCGCTGCGCCGTGGTGGAAGACACCCCCAACGGGGCCAGCGCGGGTGTGGCTGCAGGGGCTACCGTATTTGGCTATGTACCTGCTGGCGGTTTAAGCGACAACACCGCTGCCATGCAGGCGGTGGGTGTGCAGCGCTTCTTCGCGGATATGATGGATTTGCCAGATTCGCTAGCGACAGTCGCCTAAATAATCTGTCACAATGCGCTCGATTGACGTTTACGTAAACGTCAATTGATTTTCATAATTTGAAATCATTTAAACTAGGTTAAAGCAGGTTACAACAGCACCATGCCCGTACTACAAACCCATCTGAACGCCCGATCGGCGGAGTTTCAGGCCAACGCGCAGGCCATGCGCACCGTGGTGGACGACCTGCGTGCACGCATCGCACTGGCGCAGCAAGGCGGTGGTGAGGCAGCGCGTGCAAAACATGTGGCCCGTGGCAAGCTGCTGCCCCGCGACCGCGTGCAAATGCTGCTAGACCCTGGCACGCCGTTTTTAGAAATTGCACCCTTGGCGGCACTGGGCATGTATCCGGACAAAGACGGCACCGACAGTGCCCCTGCAGCAGGCGTGATTGCAGGCATCGGCCGTGTCAGCGGCATAGACTGCATGATCGTGTGCAACGACGCTACCGTGAAGGGCGGCACTTACTATCCGCTCACCGTCAAAAAACATTTGCGTGCGCAAGAGATTGCCCAGCAAAACCACCTGCCTTGCATTTACTTGGTGGATTCCGGCGGTGCTAATCTGCCCAACCAAGACGAGGTGTTTCCAGACCGTGACCACTTTGGGCGTATTTTTTATAACCAGGCGCAGATGAGTGCGCTGGGTATTGGGCAAGTGGCTGTGGTGATGGGCAGTTGCACCGCAGGCGGCGCCTATGTGCCCGCAATGAGCGACGAGACGGTGATTGTTAAAAATCAAGGCACTATCTTTTTGGGCGGCCCACCGTTGGTGAAAGCGGCTACAGGCGAGGTGGTCACTTCTGAAGATTTAGGCGGTGGCGACGTGCACACGCGCTTGTCGGGTGTTGCAGACCACTTGGCCAACGACGATACCCATGCCCTGGGTATTGCACGCAATATTGTGCGTAATTTAAAGCCAAATAAGCCCGTAGTCCAAGTATTTAATGCTCAATCAGCTATGCAAAACATAGCAAAGCCTCAATTTCCCGCAGATGAACTGTACGGTGTGATACCGGTAGATACACGCAAACCGTTTGATGTGCGCGAGATCATTGCACGCATTGTGGACGGTAGCGTGTTTGACGAATTCAAAGCGCGCTTTGGCACCACACTGGTCACAGGGTTTGCCAAAATCGAAGGTATGGCGGTAGGCATTATTGCCAACAACGGCATTTTGTTCAGCGAGTCAGCGCAAAAAGGCGCGCACTTTATTGAGCTGTGCTGTCACCGCAAAATACCGCTGGTGTTTTTGCAAAACATCACCGGCTTTATGGTGGGCCGCAAGGTCGAGAACGAAGGCATTGCGCGCCATGGTGCCAAGATGGTGACGGCGGTGGCTACTGCCAACGTGCCTAAGTTCACTGTCATTATTGGCGGTAGTTTTGGTGCTGGCAACTACGGTATGTGCGGCCGCGCTTTTGGCCCCCGCTTTTTATGGATGTGGCCTAACGCGCGCATTAGCGTAATGGGCGGTGAGCAAGCCGCCTCAGTGCTGGCGACAGTCAAGCGCGATGGCATCGAGGGCAAGGGCGGCCAGTGGACAGCCGATGAAGAAGCCGCCTTCAAAGCACCTATCAAGGCCCAGTACGAAACCCAAGGCCACCCGTATTACGCCACCGCGCGCCTGTGGGACGACGGCATTATTGACCCGGCAGACACCCGCCGCATGCTGGCATTGGGCTTGGCCGCTGCGCAGAATGCACCGATACCTGAGCCGAAGTTTGGCATTTTTCGTATGTAATGTGTATAATTTATAGAATTCATACACATAACGAGGTAAATCATGCGAACCAATATCGTGATTGACGACCAATTGATGTCGGCTGCCATGCGCGCAGGCGATTTCAAAACCAAGAAAGATGCTGTCGAAGAAGGTCTGCGCCTGCTGGCACGGCGCAAGGCCTACCAAGATGTTCGTGCTTTGCGTGGCAAGCTGCACTGGAGCGTGGACGGTGACTGGAGCGTGCCCGACAACACGTTGCAAGACCATCGCAAGGTTTACAAAGTAGAGCGTAAAAAGTCATGATCACAGTGGACTCCAGCGTGTGGATCGATTACTTCAACGGCACACATACCCCGCAAACCCAGCAGCTAGACGCTGCGCTGGACGACTCCAGCCACGACTTGGTGCTGCTGGACGTGGTGCTGATGGAGGTGCTGCGCGGCTACCGTTACGAGCAAGAATGGCAATTGGCTAACCGCACCTTGTCGGCGCTGCCAGTCATGACTGCAGGCGGTGCAGACGTGGCGCGCGCGGCAGCGGCCATGTATCGCCAGTTGCGCACCGCCGGCGTCACAGTGCGCAGCAGTATTGACCTGCTGGTAGGCGCTTGGTGCATTCAGCAGGACTGCGCGCTGATCCACAACGACCGTGACTTTAAACCCATGCAGCAGCACCATGGCTTGCCAGTATTAGCTTGATATCGACATGAACTTCACAGACCACTTCAGCATGCTTGCACGTTACAACGCCTGGGCCACGCAGCGTTTGCTGGAAGCTGTAGACAAGCTGGACGAGGATGATTACCGCAAAGATGTCGGGCTGTTTTTCAAGTCAATTCACGGCACGCTAAACCACCTGCTGGTGGGCGAGCATTTGCTATGGTATCCACGCTTTGCCAAGGGTATTTCACCCAAACTAAGTTTGGACATGGAGGCTGAGCCTGTGCGCGAGCGGCTGGGGCAAGCGCTCAAGGGCGGGGCGGCCAATTGGCAACCGCTGATCGCATCGTGGCCTGCCAGCCGCTTTGAAGGCAAGCTCAGTTACACCACCACGAACGGCCAAGCGCTCGCGCTGCCTTTTGCAGCTACGCTGACCCATGTGTTTAACCACGGCACGCACCACCGTGGGCAGATTACAGCGGCGCTCACAGCGCTGGGGCAACCTGCCCCTGTGATTGATTTGGTCTATATGTTGCAACAGGAGGCATAAATGGTGAATTTAATATCACGCATGGCACGCTTTCTACAGCGCAGAGGTAGTTTGGGGCGGGCCAAGCATAGATGGTTGCTGGTGTTAGCTGTGGGTGTATTGCACAGCGCTGCAAGCGGTCAAGACCTGCAACCCGAGTTGAACGAGCAGATCATCACAGTGGTGAAAAAAGGCAGTCTGTTTTCGTTTGACCTAGAAACCACTTTGTACAAGCCTGATGGTGATGGGCCGTTTCCGGTGGCCCTGGTTAACCACGGTAAAGCCGCAGGCGATCCACGTTTCCAGGCGCGTTATCGACCAGGTAGCGCCGTGCGGTTCTTTTTGCAGCGCGGTTATGCGGTGGTCGTGCCCATGCGTCAGGGCTTTTCTAAATCTAGTGGCAACTATATTGGCGGCGGCTGCAACGTGCTGAGCAATGGCCGCTTGCAGGCTGAGGATGCCAAGGCGGTGCTTGATTGGGTGGTCACCCAGCCTTGGGCAGACAAAGACCGCATGCTGGTGCTAGGCCAGTCGCACGGAGGCTGGACCACCCTCTCGCTGGGCAGTGTGGGTTACCCAGGTGTCAAAGGGCTAGTCAATTTTGCAGGCGGTTTGCGCCAAGAAAGTTGTCCGGGTTGGGAGAGTAATTTAGCCCGCGCTGCAGGCGATCTGGGCAAAGACACCAAGTTGCCATCGCTTTGGTTTTATGGTGACAACGACAGCTATTTTCCGCCGCGCGTCTTTAAGCCCATGTTTGAGCAATACCAAGCTGGTGGTGCTAAGGCAGAGTTGTTTGAGTTTGGTGTCTTTGGCAACGACGCGCATGGCATGTTTGGATCGCGCAATGGCGAACGTATTTGGCAGCCTAAGGTTACAGCTTTTATGCAAACACTGGGCTTGCCCACTGAGGTGCTGAACAGCAAATTTGGTATTGTCAAAACGATGGAAGTGCCACCCAAGACTGATTTTGCAGACTTGCTGGACATAGGCAAAATACCATTCATCAAAGAGTCTGGCAAGGCAGGCTATAAAAACTATCTCACGCGCCAACAGCCGCGTGCATTTGCTATCGCACCCTCTGGTTCGTGGGGCTGGGCTGAAATGGGCGATGATCCGCTGGCGCGTGCATTGGCCAATTGCAACCGCAATGCCAAAGGCGACTGCAAACTGTATTCGGTGGACGACACCGTGGTATGGCAACCCTAACCTAATGTCTACAACGCAATGTCTATGCAAGCTATCAGCACCAGCACCACAGGCCATGTAGCCACCATCACCTTGTCTCGCCCCGAAGTGCGCAACGCCTTTAATGACGAGGTGATCGCACAGCTGACCCAAACCTTCACGCAATTAGGTACGCAAGACAATGTGCGCTGTATCGTATTAGCCGCGCAGGGCCCTGCCTTTTGCGCAGGGGCCGACCTGAACTGGATGCGCAAGATGGCTGATTATTTGCGCGACGAAAATCTGGCAGACGCCAGCCAGTTAGCCCATATGCTGCGCGTGATGTATGAGTGCCCCAAGCCGACTGTGGCACGCGTGCAAGGGGATGTGTATGCGGGCGGCATGGGTTTGGTGGCAGCCTGCGATATTGCGGTGTCGATAGACACTGCGCACTACTGCTTAAGTGAGGTCAAACTGGGCTTGATCCCAGCCACCATCAGCCCGTATGTGATCCGCTCCATGGGCGCACGCGCAGCGCACCGCTACTTTCTCACGGCAGAGCGATTTTCGGCGCAAGAGGCGCTGCGCATCGGCTTGGTGCACGAGGTGGTGGCGGCCGACCAGCTGGATGCCAAAGTGGCCGAAATCACCGCAGCACTGTGCAGCGCCAGCCCCAATGCGGTCAAAGTGTGCAAAAAGTTGGTGCAAGACGTGGCCCAGCGTGAAATCAGTCAACCCCTGATCGACCAAACCGTTGCGGGTATAGCCGACATACGCTCTAGCCCGCAGGGCAAAGAAGGCGTATCGTCGTTTTTGCAAAAGCGCAAACCTAACTGGCTGACTTAAGCTGTCGGCAAGTTATTCGCGCACCACGTCATCCCAGGAGCCGTCATGGACACCATTCTTCCCTACCTGCAACAGCTTATTGCTGGCATATTTTCCAGCGGCGGCGATGTAGCAGGCACGGCAGGCAAAGCGCTGGGCGGCATGGACATGGCTGGCTTGGCCGCGTTAGCCGCCGCGCTAGGCTGGGCAAGCGGCATTCGTTTGTACTTGGTGGTATTCATCACTGGGCTGGCGGGTTATATGGGCTTTATCCCCTTGCCAGCTGGTTTGCAGGTGCTGCAACACCCGGCCATGTTGGCAGGCAGTGGCGCTATGCTTTTTGTAGAATTTTTTGCCGACAAAATCCCAGGGGTCGATTCACTGTGGGACATGATCCACACCGTGATCCGCGTGCCAGCCGGTGCAGCGCTGGCTGCGGGGGTGTTTGGTGCCGACAGCGCCACTATGGGCATGGTGGCAGGTTTGCTAGGCGGCACGCTGGCCGCTACATCGCACGCTACCAAGGCCACCACACGTGCCGCGATTAATACATCGCCTGAGCCATTCAGCAACATCGCCATGAGCTTGGTAGAAGAGGGCGGCGTGATGGGCATGATGTGGTTGGCCACCAACTACCCACTCACCTTTGGCATTGTGCTGTGTGTGGTGTTGGCCTTGTCAGTGGTGTTGATTGTGGTGCTGATCAAATTTCTGAAAGCAATCGTGCGCCGCGTAACTGAATTTTTCTCTGGTGACCCAAGGACAGCTTGATGTTTAGCAAAATACTGATCGCCAATCGCGGCGAAATCGCTTGCCGTGTGGCAGCCACTTGTGCACGTATGGCGATTAAAACCGTAGCGGTGTATTCAACTGCAGACGCACAGGCCAAGCATGTGGCGGCTTGCGATGAGGCGGTATACATCGGCGTGCAAGACAGCGAAAGCGGCGGCAATGCCCCCAAAGACAGCTACTTGCGTTGGCAAGCCATCATCGACGCAGCCAAGGCCACAGGCGCGCAGGCAGTTCATCCCGGCTATGGTTTTTTAAGCGAGAACGAAGAGTTTGCTCAGGCCTGCGCAGACGCAGGCCTAGTGTTTATCGGCCCACCACCCTCAGCTATCAAAGCCATGGGCCTGAAGGCGGAGTCGAAGCAACTGATGGAAAAAGCCGGTGTACCACTGGTGCCCGGTTACCACGGCGCGGGCCAAGATGCCGCCATGCTGCAAAAGGAAGCCGACCGCATTGGCTACCCTGTGCTGATCAAAGCCAGCGCGGGCGGCGGCGGCAAAGGTATGCGAGCTGTTGACCAATCAGAAGATTTTGACGCTGCGCTGCAAAGCTGCAAACGCGAGGCGATTAACAGCTTTGGTGACGACGCAGTGTTGATAGAAAAGTATGTTCAACGCCCGCGCCACATTGAAATTCAGGTGTTTGGCGATGCGCACGGCAACTACGTGTATTTGTTTGAGCGCGACTGCAGCGTGCAGCGCCGCCACCAAAAGGTATTAGAAGAAGCGCCAGCCCCCGGCATGACGCAAGCCATGCGCGAGCAGATGGGCGCAGCTGCGGTAGCGGCTGCTAAATCAGTCAACTACCAAGGCGCTGGCACGGTGGAGTTCATCGTAGAGCAATTGGATGGACGACCTGACGCCGGGCCGCCCCAAGGCGGGTCAGCCCCCATGGGGGGCAGCGCAGCACACGAAGTGGCAAGCGTGGGGGCCCGTTTCTTCTTTATGGAAATGAACACACGACTGCAGGTGGAGCACCCGGTCACCGAGGCCATTACGGGCTTGGATTTGGTCGAGTGGCAGCTGCGTGTCGCCAGTGGCGAGAAGCTGCCTTTGCAGCAAGACCAGTTGCGCATCACAGGCCACGCCATTGAAGCGCGTATTTGCGCCGAGAACCCTGACAATAACTTTCTACCGGCCACCGGCACCCTGCAGGTGTACGCTAAACCAGCGCATTCAGCCTTCGCCAGATCACCGGTGCGGGTAGATGACGGTGTTCGCCAGGGTGATGCTATTTCGCCGTATTACGATTCGATGGTGGCCAAGCTGATAGTGCATGGCGCTACCCGGCAAGAGGCTTTGGCTAAGCTGGACAGTGCCTTGGCGCAAACACATATCGTGGGGCTGAACACTAATGTGCAGTTCTTGCGCCATGTAGTGCAAAGCCCGTCGTTTGCACAAGCAAATTTAGACACAGCGCTGATCCCGCGCGAAGCGGCGCTGCTGTTTAACCAAGAAAAGCTGTCTGCTCAGCAAGCTGCAGCCGCACATATCGCCCACACGCTGCTGGCCGAGCGCGCCAGCGAAACTGCTGACCCATTTAGCCGCCGCGATGGCTGGCGCGCTTTTGGCACGCATACGCGCCGCTTTAGTTTTGAGTTTCATGGCAACCCCGTCATCGCAGAGTTGATGTATTTGAACGATGATGCTTTGCGCTTGACTGTCAACCACACCGTCAACCATGCGCAAGGCCCACTCAGCTTTGCACGCCAATCTAGCGGCGCCATCACGGTAGATTTTGCTGGGCAGCGGTTGGATGCACATTTATACCAAGTTTCAGTGCCAAAAGGCCTTGAAGTCCAAGTATTTACTGCTCAAGCAGCTACAAAAATCATAGTGATTGATCCCTTTTTGCAGCAGGCCGACAGCGCCACCACGGCGGGCCGCCTGACTGCGCCGATGCCAGGCAAGGTGGTGTCGTTTGCTGTCAAATCGGGCGACACGGTGAAAGCTGGGCAAACCTTGGCGGTGATGGAGGCCATGAAGATGGAGCACACGATTGCTGCGCCCCAAGACGGTACGGTGGCCGAGCTGCTGCATGCACCGGGCGACCAAGTGGCCGAAGGTGCAGAATTGCTAACTTTGGCGGGATAGTGGTATGCGCATTACGTTTTGTTGTTCAGACTCCAAGCCAGAGCCTTGGCTAGACGGTTTACGCACCGCGTTTGAACAAGCGCAGTGCCAAGCCGATGTATCGCTCTGGCAGCCCGGTGCACCACAGGCGGATTACGCCGTAGTCTGGGCACCACCCCAGCAGTTTTTTGATGAACAGCTTGCGCTCAAAGCAGTGTTCAACACCGGCGCTGGTGTAGATGCACTGCTCAAACTGCGAATGTCACCGCACATTCACATCGTGCGCTTGGACGATGCAGGCATGTCTGTGCAAATGGCCGAATATGTTTGTCACGCCGTCATTCGGCATTTCAGGGAGTTTGACGCTTACGAGGCCGACACGCGCGCAGGCAAGTGGTCTTTTCGCAAGCCGCGCAGCAGGACAGACTTCCCGGTGGGCGTGTTGGGCTTGGGAGTGCTCGGCGAGCGTGTTGCGAAAGCCTTGGCCATGTTTGATTTTCCGGTGCATGGCTGGAGCCAAAGTGCCAAGCAGATTGATGGTGTGCGCTGCTGGCATGGCGCAAGCCAAATGGACGATTTTTTGCGCCACTGCAAAGCACTGGTCTGCCTGCTGCCCCTCACGCCCCAGACAGAAAACCTGTTGAACCACCGCACACTGGGCCTGTTGCAAGGCGGTGGCTACTTGGTGAACGTGGCGCGCGGTGCGCATGTGGTGGACGCTGATTTGATCGGTTTGTTAGACAGCGGCCACCTGGCTGGCGCGACCCTAGATGTATTTCGCCAAGAACCTTTACCTGCAGAGCACGCTTTTTGGCAGCACCCTAAAATCACCATCACGCCCCACACCTCAGCGCGCACCTTGCGCGATGAAAGCATTGCGCAAATTGTGCGCAAAATCATCGCTGTGCACAGCGGCCACACGGTGGCGGGCACGGTAGACAGGAACAAAGGTTATTGATATGGGCTATCCATCCAAGGTCAAAATCGTCGATGTAGGCCCGCGCGACGGCCTACAAAACGAAAAGCAGGCCGTGCCAGCAGGCGTCAAAATCCAGCTGGTGCACTTGCTGCAAGACGCTGGGCTGAGTGAGATCGAAGTCACCAGCTTTGTGTCGCCCAAGTGGGTGCCGCAAATGGCCGACAACGCCCAGGTGATGGCGGGTGTGCAGCGCAAACCCGGTGTGCGCTACAGCGTGCTCACACCCAATATGCAAGGCTTTGAAGCTGCATTGAAGTCTAAGCCCGACGAAATTGTGGTGTTTGCAGCGGCCAGCGAGGCTTTTAGTCAGCGCAATATCAATTGCTCGATTGCGCAAAGCATCGAACGTTTTGCACCTGTAGTGGCTGCCGCGCGTGCAGCAGGCATTTACGTGCGCGGCGCAATGAGCTGCACCGTGGGCTGCCCCTATGAAGGCGACATCGTCCCCGAGCGCGTAGGCTACCTGGCAGGCCTGATGAAAGGCATTGGCGTGCAACACGTTGGCGTGGCCGACACCATTGGTGTGGGCACACCGCGCAAGGTGCAGGCCGCTATGGAGGCAACGTTAAAACACTACGATCTGAACGACATCTCCGGCCATTTTCACGACACCTATGGCCAGGCTTTGGCCAACACCTTGATCGCGCTGGAGATGGGCGTGTGGCAATATGATGCGTCTGTAGCGGGCTTGGGCGGCTGCCCGTATGCCAAAGGCGCGACGGGCAACGTGGCCACTGAAGACGTGGTCTACATGCTGCACGGCATGGGTATCGACACGGGTATTGATTTGGATAAACTGATCGACGCAGGCCAATTTATCAGTGACCATCTGCAGCGCAAACCACAGTCGCGCGCGGCAACGGCGCTGATCAATAAGCGACTAAATACCGCTTAGGGTGCGGCGCGGCTTAACAATTAGACACTTAACGCCATTCGCAATTAATTGGTAAATGCTACATTTATAATAGCTGGTTGAGCAGTAAATACTTGGACTACAGGCCTATTTTGTTAGAAAAATCACTCCCCGAAGGTGTACTGCGCGTACAGGCGGTGCTGCAAGCTGCAGGGCACAGCACCGTGCCGCGCATGCTCGACGACGCAGCGCGCACTGCGCAGCAAGCGGCCGATGCACTGGGCATTGCGGTGGGGCAAATTGCCAAAAGCATTATTTTTCGCCGCACCAGTGATGACGCAGCCGTGTTGGTGGTGACCTCGGGCGACCGCCGGGTAGACGAAGCCAAAGTAGCCGCCTTGGTATGCAGCGCCGGTGTTAAGCTGGGCCGTGCAGACGCTGAGTTTGTGAAAACCAAAACCGGCTTTGCTATCGGCGGCGTGTCCCCCGTAGGCCACAGCACCGCCCCCGTCACCTTGGTCGACCGTGAGCTGTTTCGATTTGCCACCGTGTGGGCCGCCGCAGGCCACCCGCATGCAGTGTTTGAGATCAGCCCAGCAGACTTGCAAGCTCTGTGTAATGCGCCTGTAGCCGATGTAGTGCAGCAAGCACACAATGCTAGTGCTATTAATTGGATAGCTAATTGAGCAGTAAATACTTGGGCTAGAGACCTATTCGTATACAAAATGACTACCGTAGCATCACCTTGCACATCATTGTGCCAAATCGACACCTCCACCAGCTTGTGCAAGGGCTGCTGGCGAACGTTGGACGAAATCGTAGCTTGGAGCACGCTGCCCGACGATGGCAGGCGCCAGGTGTGGCTGCAGATCGAGCAGCGCCGTGGGCAGGTGGACTTGAACGCGGCGCAGGCCTCGCAGGCTGTGCGGTAAGCTGGCAGATACACTTTAGTCCATTGGGCCAGACAATCCATACGGCCCACCATTAGTCTGGCATTGCCCCATGCAGCACATCACTTTTTATTTCGACTTCATCTCGCCCTATGCTTATCTAGCGTTTGAGCGTTTGCCTGTGGTGTTGCAAGGCTGCAGCTACCAAGTAACGTACAAGCCTGTGCTATTTGCCGCCATGCTCAAGCACTACGGCCAGCTGGGCCCGGCTGAAGTCGCCCCCAAGCGCACCTGGACTTATCGCCAAGTGCAGTGGTTTGCGCGCGAGCAGGGTACGGCTTTGCAGCTGCCAGCCAGTCACCCCTTCAACCCGATTGGTTTGCTGCGCTTGGCTTTAGCTTGCGGAGACAACGGTGCTTCTAACCGATATGTCACAGAAACTATTTTCCGCCATGTCTGGGCTTCGGGTTTAGATGCGGGCGATGCGCAGCGATTAGCGCAACTGCAAGAACATTTGCAGCCCGCGCAAGAGCCCGACAAACAGCACATTAAAGACCAGCTTAAAGCCAACACAGACCAAGCCATAGCTGCTGGCGTGTTTGGCGTGCCCAGCTTGCAAGTGCAGGATGATCATTTTTGGGGCTTGGATGCTTTACCTATGTTGCGCCAATACCTCGATGACGATGCTTGGTTTACAAAATCAGATTGGCAAAAGGCCGGGGATTTACCCGTAGGAATACACCGGAAACCCACATAACGGAATGATATGTAAGGGTTGTTGCTAGGTTTGTAAGAACTTGCAAAGCTTCATGTCAGGGCAGGGTCAGTGCCTCACGCGATATTCAAGGTATCGCATTCCGTCGGAATGTGACTTATTTCATTGAGGAGACTTGTCATATGGCAACAGCAACAGCTAGTACCCCTATGACCGCTACCGAGAAGAAGGTGATTTTCGCTTCTTCACTAGGTACGGTTTTTGAGTGGTATGACTTTTATTTGTACGGTTCACTCGCAGCGATTATCGCCAAGCAGTTTTTCTCGGGCCTAGACCCATCCGCTGCCTACATTTTTGCGTTGTTGGCTTTTGCCGCAGGCTTCTTGGTTCGCCCCTTTGGCGCACTCGTGTTTGGCCGCTTGGGCGACATGATTGGCCGCAAGTACACCTTTTTGATCACGATTTTGATCATGGGTGCAGCTACCTTCGTGGTGGGTTTGTTGCCTAGCTATGCAACTATTGGTCTCGCAGCACCGGTCATCTTGATTGTCTTGCGTATGCTGCAAGGCTTGGCATTGGGCGGTGAATACGGTGGTGCGGCAACGTACGTAGCCGAGCACTCACCTAACGGCAAGCGCGGTGCTTACACAGCATGGATTCAAACCACTGCAACGCTAGGCCTGTTCCTGTCGTTGATGGTGATTTTGGGTGTGCGTACCGCCGTGGGCGAAGCAGCATTTGCTGACTGGGGCTGGCGCGTTCCTTTCCTGGTGTCCATCTTGTTGCTGGCAGTGTCTGTGTACATTCGTTTGAGCATGAATGAGTCACCAGCATTCCAAAAGATGAAAGCTGAAGGCAAGACCTCTAAAGCTCCATTGTCTGAGTCATTCGGTCAATGGAAAAACCTCAAGATCGTGATTTTGGCTTTGCTCGGTTTGACCGCTGGTCAAGCTGTGGTGTGGTACACGGGTCAGTTCTATGCACTGTTTTTCTTGACGACCATTGCCAAAGTAGACAGCACGACAGCTAACTTGTTGATCGCTGCTTCACTGGTCATTGGCACGCCATTCTTCATCGTGTTCGGTGCGTTGTCTGACAAGATTGGCCGCAAGCCCATCATCATGGCAGGTTGCTTGCTAGGTGCGTTGACCTACTTCACAGTGTTTCCTGCATTGATGCAATATGCCAACCCAGGTTTGGCTAAAGCTCAAGAAGTTTCCAATGTGACTGTGACTGCAGATCCAGCAACTTGCTCGTTCCAAGGCAGCCCTATCGCTCGTGAAATCGACTTTAAGAGCTCATGCGACCAAGCCAAACGTGTACTTGCACAGAACTTTATTCCGTACAAAACCGTTGCTGCACCAGCAGGCTCTATTGCAACTATCACTATTGGTACAGCCACAGTAACCTCACTGAACGCAACCTTGAACGATAAAGCTAACGGCTTCTCGGCTGACAGCGCAAAAGGTATTGCTGAATTTAAAAAGAACACGCTTGATGCCGCTAAAACCGCTGGCTTAACCGCCAAAGCAAGTGACGCGACCATGAACAAAGGCGTGGTCTTGGCTATCTTGGTGTACTTGGTGATTTTGGTCACTATGGTGTACGGCCCGATTGCCGCTATGCTGGTAGAAATGTTCCCAACCCGTATTCGCTACACCTCCATGAGCTTGCCCTACCACATTGGTAACGGTTGGTTCGGTGGCTTGTTGCCAACTACTGCGTTTGCCATGGTGGCCGCAACGGGTGACATTTACTACGGTCTGTGGTACCCCGTGATCGTGGCCGCTGGCACGTTCATTATCGGTATGATCTTTGTCAAAGAGACGAAAGACGTAGACATCTACGCTAACGACTAATTGGCTTGATAGTCAAAGGCTCCCGCTCTGTGCGCGGGAGCTTTTTTTTTGGGCGGCGTATTATGTACACTGTACTGTCCAGTTATGTGGCAAGGTGCATTTACTAAGCTGCAATTTTTGCAATATGAAGGAGTAAGGTATGTGGAAGATTTTTTTAGGATTCGTCGTTTTTGCAGGCTTGGGCTTGTTTATGATTTTTAAAGGTGGCGATAAAGTAGATATGAGTGGCGAGAAGCACGACACAGGAAGCCATACTGCAGCCCCTGCACCCGCAGCCAATCCTGCCGCCCCTGCAGTATTGCCTGCACCCGCTACTACCGCTAGCGGCGCTAAGTAAGCCCACTGGCTGCACTATTTCGGCGGCCCTCATCACCATGCAGCTTTCTTGGCGACGCAGTCAGCAATTGACCTTAGTGCTGCTATTGGTGTGGGCCGCTGTGACTTTTGGGCCAGCATTCTTGGCACCCTATTTGCACTTCAATTTTTTTGGTTGGCCATTTAGTTTTTGGATGGCTGCACAGGGCGCGCTGCTGGTGTATTTGGCAATCGTTGCAATCTATGGCTGGGCCATGAACCGTAGCGAACTGCCGGTTGACGATGCTGCAGAAAGTCAGCATGGCTCTGTCTAGTAGCACTCAACAAAGCGAGTTTCGCAAGCAACTGCATAAGGTCTACGGGCTGTACACCTTGGGTGTGATTGCTTTCATTGCACTGCTGGCTTGGCTAGAGCAACGTGGCCTGCGCCGTGAATGGATTGGCGGTAGCTTCTTATTAGCTACTTTGGCCGTGTATGCCGCCATTGGCGTGCTGTGTCGCACGGCCGATATGAATGAGTACTACGTAGCAGGCAGGCGTATTCCTGCTATGTACAACGGCATGGCGATCGCTGCCGATTGGATGTCTGCAGCGTCTTTTGTCGGATTGGTTGGCACACTGTATGTAGGCGGGTTTGCTGGCTTGGCTTTCATTTTGGGGTGGACGGGCGGGTTTTGTTTGCTAGCGTTGCTGGTTGTTCCGTATTTGCGCCGCTTTGGTCAATTTACTGTGGCAGATTTTTTTGCAGCACGTTATGGTGGTAATGCGCCACGTTTAATGGCTGCTGCAGCCGCCATCGTGTGCTCCTTCGTGTACCTTGTGGCCCAGATCTATGCCGTTGGACTGATCAGTTCTCGGCTGACGGGTATCGCATTTGAGATTGGTATTTTTCTAGGCTTGGGTGGCGTATTGCTGTGCTCTTTTTTGGGCGGTATGCGGGCAGTCACTTGGACGCAGGTAGCGCAATACATCGTGATGGTGATTGCATTTTTAGTGCCTTTAGTGTGGTTGTCTATTAAGCAAACCAACTCGCCGTTGCCGCAGC
Organism: Polaromonas sp.; assembly: GCA_043747295.1. Lineage (GTDB taxonomy): Bacteria > Pseudomonadota > Gammaproteobacteria > Burkholderiales > Burkholderiaceae_C > JAAFIP01. The sequence continues at coordinate 16,864 of JAYTPK010000270.1, forward strand.
TAGTGTATGGACAGCAGCTAGAAAAAGTCACTCAGCGCGAAGCGCAGCTGCTACAAGACCCTGGCGAGTTACAGGTGCGTGAGATTTACCAAAAACGTGTCCGCGATTTAGACCTCAAGCTGGCGCAGCCTGCCCAAGCCATATTACAAGATCGCAATGCAGCGCTACAAAAAATTGCTGATTTAAAAAGTGCCAATGCACCTGTGCGTGATATAGCAATGGCTGAAAGAGCATTGTTTAATTTGCCGCGTGATGAAAAAAAGGCACAGGCCAACTGGTTGCAGGCTAGGGCAGTAGCAGAAAGCCGCAGCAAACCTTTGGCCGGCATGATGCCGCATGCACAAGAGTTTGCGGGCAAAAGCGACGGAACAGAGGCTGAGCAAGAAGCCTACAAAGTGTCGCGCAATAATTTTTTGGCTTTGGTGTTTTGTCTGATGGTGGGCACCGCAGCCTTGCCCCATGTGCTTACACGGTACTACACCACACCTAGCGTGCGTGAGGCCCGCAGCGCAGCAACATGGTCTTTGTTTTTTATCTTGATCGTCTACCTGAGCATTCCTGCCCTGGCGGTCTTGGTGAAGTACGAGATTTTTTATAATTTGGTGGGCACATCGTTTGACAAGCTGCCCTCTTGGATCATGCAATGGAGTAAAGTCGACGCTAGCTTGGTATCCGTTATTGACATCAATAAAGACAATCTGCTTCAACTTGCCGAAGTCACTATCAGCGGTGATATCTTGATGTTAGCTACCCCTGAGCTGGCGGGGCTGCCTTATGTGATCGCAGGCTTGGTCGCTGCTGGCGGTTTGGCGGCTGCATTGTCGACAGCAGATGGGTTATTGCTCACTATCGCCAGTGCCATGTCGCATGACGTGTATTACAAAATGGTGTCGCCGCAGGCCAAAGCCATGAGCCGCGTGACTATTTCTAAGGTATTACTTTTGATGGTAGCCTTGGCCGCGGCCTATATTGCAGCGCAAAAACCGGGGGACATTGTGTTTATGGTGACCGCAGCGTTTTCATTGGCTGCGTCCATATTTTTCCCAGCTTTGGTGCTGGGTATCTTTTGGCGACGGGCTAACTATTGGGGCGCTGTAGCGGGTATGTGGGCCGGTTTTTCCGTCACGGTTTTCTATATGATTATTAATCAGCCTTGGTTACGCAGTTTATTTGGTATCGAAAGCGCTACTTCCCTTTGGTGGGGCATACAGCCACTAGCAGCGGGTGTCTTTGGTGTGCCGCTAGGTTTGGTGGTAGTTTTTATTGTCAGTTTGCTAACTGCACCACCAGCCCAAAGCTTCAATGATGTTGTTGACGACATTCGCGCGACAAGTTAAATAATCGCCAGTCTAAGCAAGCTAAATTGTGTTGTTAAAGCTACTTGCGATAGTCAAAATGCTATCTATGCCTTGTAAATTGTGGTGTAATTTCGCTGCAAGAATACTTACCCCATGAGACACAGAAAAACCGAATTAGGCAAACAGACTTTTAAAGAGCACAAAAACTCTTTAAGTCCCCGTCAACGCTCAGCCTTAATTCTTTTTGATGGCGCTAAAGAAGACGATTTCATCTTGAAGGCGCTTGGGGCGACTGGGTTTAATCAAGAAGACATTCAATATTTGGTAGATCAAGGCTTGATTGAAACTTCGGATGAAGTCCAGTCTAGGCCTTTTTCGGCTAATTCAGGGTTTGCTGGAATGTCTGGTTTTGGTGCCGACTCAGATTTTCAGACTAGCATTCAAAATGTGCCTGCACCCCAGCAACCAGCTCAATCGGCTATGTCAGAGCAAGACCGTTACAAACTGGCCTATCCTATAGCCACACGCTTGACATCTGGCCTGGGTTTAAGAGGCTTCAGGCTAAACCTTTCGCTTGAGTCAGCAGGCAGCTACCGTGACCTACTAGCGCTGGCTCCTAAAATACGCGCAGCTGTCGGCGACGAAAAATTCGTAGAACTGTACCGCGCCCTAAAAGGTTTTTAACAACTTTTAGGGGTTTAAATCGCCTTACTATCATAGGTGGGCGAACCAAGTCATTAGAATCTTCGGCTACAACATCCAAAGATACCAACTATGACGCAGGGCACCATCCGCATTCGCGGCGCACGGCAACACAATCTCAAAAACCTCGATCTGGACATTCGTACGGGCGAGCTCACGGTGGTCACCGGGCCTAGCGGGTCTGGTAAATCTAGCCTCGTGTTTGACACGCTGTTTGCCGAAGGCCAGCGGCGTTATGTAGAAACCTTCTCGGCCTACGCGCGCCAGTTTATGGACCGCATGGACAAGCCTGCGGTCGACCGTGTGGATGGTGTACCGCCCGCCATTGCGATTGACCAAACCAATCCCGTGCGATCGTCCCGCTCCACAGTGGGCACGATGACCGAGATCAACGATCACTTGAAGTTGTTGTTTGCGCGCCTAGCGGATTTATACGACTCGCAAACTGCACTGCCTGTGCAGCACGACACGGCAGAGACGATTTATGCACAGCTGCTGGCGCGTGCAGGTGACACAGAGCTGCGCGTGGTGTTGACATTTCCGGTGGAGTTGCCGGGTAACACCAGCGCTGAAGAAGTGGCACAGTGGTTATCTGCCAGCGGTTTTACGCGCGTACAGGCTGAGCGTGAGGTGGCCACACCCGCTGGGCCGCGCAAGGTACTCGACGTAGTGGCCGATAGGTTCAAACTCCAAAGCGCTGAAAAAGTGCGTGTGATGGAGGCCATTGAACTGGCACTCAAACGCGGCAGCGGGCGACTAATGGTCTATGCGGGTGAAGAGTCTGCAAAACAGATTTGGAAATACTCCACCGGCTTGCACTGCCCCGAAAGCGATATTCGCTATGCACAGCCTACACCTAGCCTGTTTTCGTTTAACTCTGCCAATGGTGCCTGCACCCAATGCAAAGGCTTTGGCCGCGTGATTGGAGTGGACTATGGCTTGGTCATTCCAAACGATAAACTCACTTTGCGTGCTGGAGCTATCAAAGTCATGCAAACCCCAGCTTGGCAAGAGTGCCAAGACGACCTAATGCGCCACGCCGAGAGCGCAGGCATACCGCGCGACACGCCGTGGAACAAGCTGACACCCGAGCAAAAGCACTGGGTGATTGATGGCAACCCGACCTACAAAGAAGGCCAGTGGGGCAAGATGTGGTACGGCGTGAAACGCTTTTTTGCGTACCTAGAAACCAAGTCGTACAAAATGCACATCCGTGTGCTGCTGTCCAAATACCGCAGCTACACCACTTGTCCCGTTTGCAATGGCGCGCGCCTGAAAACTGACGCTCTGATCTGGCGTGTAGGCAACAAGGCCCAGGCAGATGCCGTCATGCCCCAGGCCAAGCGCCTCATGCCCATGGGCGTGCAGTGGAGCCGCGATCAGCTAGAGGCATTACCCGGTTTGTGCCTTTTTGACTTGATGCAACTGTCTATCGACAAGTTGCGATTATTTTTCGATACGCTGCAAGCAGAAACTAAGCTAGACCGTACCAACGGTGAGGCGCAAGCCAAAGACGGCAACGCGCAAGCCCTGAAGTTGCTGCTAGACGAGATTTGCACGCGCCTGAAGTATTTGTGTGACGTGGGTATTGGCTACCTCACCCTAGACAGGCAAAGTCGCACACTCAGCGGCGGCGAGGTGCAGCGCATTAACTTAACTACGGCACTAGGCACATCGCTGGTCAACACCTTATTTGTTTTAGACGAGCCCAGCATTGGCCTGCACCCGCGCGACATGGACCGTATTACCCAGGCCATGCTGCGCCTGCGCGATGCAGGCAACACGCTGGTGGTGGTAGAGCATGACCCCGCAGTTATGCTGGCTGCTGACCGCGTGATTGACATGGGCCCCGGGCCTGGCGAGCGGGGCGGTGAGATGGTGTTTGACGGCACACCCGAGGCACTGCGAGATGCCCCCACGCTGACGGGTGATTATCTTGGCGCACGCAAGCAAATAGGCATGGGCTTTAAACGCCTAGTCAGTGACAGCACACCGCGCTTGATTTTGGAAGGCGCGAGCCAGCACAATCTAAAAAACGTATCAATTGAGATTCCGTTGCAGCGACTGGTGTGTGTCACGGGTGTCAGTGGTTCAGGCAAATCGTCGTTGATTCAAGACGTTTTGGCACCCGCGCTGATGCGCCATTTTGGCAAAGCTACCGAATCACCCGGCACATTTGACCGCCTGCTAGGTGCTGAGCAGTTAAGCGACGTGGTGTTTGTTGACCAGTCACCCATCGGCAAAACCGCACGCTCTAACCCCGCCAGCTACGTAGGCGCATGGGACGCCGTGCGCGAGATATTTGCCAACGCACCGCTTAGTAAACAACGCAGCTACACCGCCAGCAAGTTCAGCTTTAACAGCGGCGACGGGCGCTGCCCCACCTGCGGTGGCTCTGGCTTTGAGCATGTGGAGATGCAATTTTTAAGCGATGTGTATTTGCGCTGCCAAGACTGCGATGGCAAGCGCTACCGCCCTGAGATTTTAGAAATCCAAGTCGAACGAAAAGGCCGCAGTGTAAACGTGGCTGATGTGCTGAACCTTACTGTGAGTGAGGCGGCCGCTTTATTTAGCAATGACCGCGATGTGATCCGCGCGCTGCAACCGATTGTGGACGTGGGGCTGGAATATGTGAAGCTAGGCCAGCCTGTGCCTACGCTGTCTGGCGGTGAGGCTCAGCGCTTAAAACTGGCGGGCTATTTGGCCGATGCGGCCAAAAGCGCGACATCCAGCAAGCAAACCTTGGCTAACAAAGGCACTTTGTTTTTATTTGACGAACCCACCACAGGCCTGCATTTTGAAGACATTAGCAAACTCATGCGTGCCCTGCGCAAGCTGATGGACGTGGGACATTCGCTGCTGGTGATTGAGCATAACCTAGATGTTATACGTGCCAGTGACTGGTTGATTGACCTGGGGCCTGAGGGTGGCGATGCAGGTGGCGAGGTGTGTGCCATAGGCATGCCCGACGATTTGAAACAGCACCCCACATCGCACACCGCCCGCGCGCTGCGTGAATACGATGCGGCTATGGGCTTAGGCGCCAACGAGGTGCGCGAAAAAGGCAACATGCTGTGGAAGAACACCCAGCACACGCCCGCCCCGCGCCGCGTAGGTGCAGACAACGCCATTGAGATTGTTAACGCTAAGGAGCACAACCTCAAATCATTGAGCGTGAACATTCCGCGCGGCAAGTTTAGTGTGGTCACAGGTGTATCAGGCTCGGGTAAATCTACTTTAGCTTTTGATATTTTGTTCAACGAGGGCCAGCGCCGTTATTTAGAAAGCTTAAACGCCTATGCACGCAGCATCGTACAACCCGCAGGCCGCCCCGAGGTGGATGCTGTGTATGGCATACCGCCTACGGTGGCGATTGAGCAGCGACTAAGCCGTGGTGGGCGCAAGTCTACCGTGGGCACAACGACTGAAGTGTGGCACTTTTTGCGCCTGCTGTATGTGAAACTAGGCACGCAGCACTGCACTAAAGACGACGCTGCTGTGCAACCGCAAACGCCTGAGAGCATTGCAGCGCAGCTGATGAAAACGTACCGTGGCCAACACATTGGCCTGCTGGCACCATTGGTCATTAACCGTAAAGGTGTCTACACCGAGCTGGCCGACTGGGCCCGCCCGCGTGGCTACACGCATCTGCGTGTGGATGGCAACTTTTTGCCCACCACTAATTTTCCACGCATTGACCGCTTCAAAGAGCACACCATTGAACTGCCGATTGCCGACATGCTGGTGTTGCCAGAACATGAAGGTTTGCTGCGCAGCCATTTAGCCCGTGCGCTAGAGCAAGGCAAAGGCATAGTGCACGTTCTAGGCCCTTTGGATGGTTTGTGCACAGCCATGGAGCTGCAGGGCACTACGGCGCATATCGGCAAGCTGCAAGTGTTTTCTACTAAACGCGCCTGCCCTGTGTGCAGCACCAGCTATAACGAGCTAGACCCCCGCCTGTTTAGTTACAACAGCAAACACGGCTGGTGCAAAGACTGCGTAGGCACGGGCGTGAAGCTGACCAAAGAACAGCGCAAAGCCTTCGACGACAGCGTGCAAGATGATGACAACAAAGGCCGTGAGCAAAGCTTTGCAGAGCCTGAGGTGGACGATGTGACCGATGCGGCATGTTCTACCTGCCACGGCACCCGGCTTAATGCTACAGCACGCGCCGTTAAATTCCACGGTGTGGGCATCACCGACATTGCGCAACTGTCGGTGCGCGATGTGCGCGCCTGGGTGCAAAACCTCCAACTCACAGGACGCGATGCGGACATTGCACGCGACCTGGTGCCTGAGATTCAAAGTCGCCTGGAATTTTTAGAAGAAGTTGGCCTGAACTACTTGACCCTAGACCGCGGCGCACCCACGCTCAGCGGCGGTGAGGCGCAGCGCATTCGCCTGGCAGCGCAGCTAGGCAGCAACCTGCAAGGCGTGTGCTACGTGCTAGACGAGCCCACCATCGGCCTGCACCCGCGTGACAACCAAGTGCTGCTCAAAGCGCTCAAATCACTCAGCGACAAAGGCAACACCCTGGTGGTAGTGGAGCACGACGAAGACACCATCCGCCGCGCCGACCACATCATCGACATTGGCCCCGGTGCAGGTAAACGCGGCGGCAATCTGGTCGCCCAAGGCAGCGTGGCAGACATTTCTAAAGTAGCCGACTCCGCCACAGGCCGTTATTTACTACACGCCATCAAACACCCACTAAGCCTGCGCAGAAACGTGAACAGCGCCGCATCCGTACTGCCAGAATACAAATCCAGCTTCGTCCCGAAACCCGAGAAGGTAAAAAAGACTAAAACGAAATTGGAGGCTAAATTGGGGTCGGATCCCAATTCAGGACACGCACTTAACGGAGAAATTAATGCCATTACGAAATTGGGCTCTGACCCCAATTCAGGACAACAACACCTGCGCGTAACGGCAGCCAACCTACACAACCTGCAAAACGTCACAGTAGATGTCCCCTTACACCGCCTGGTAGCCATCACTGGCGTATCAGGCTCCGGCAAATCAACGCTAGCAAGAGACGTGCTCCTATCCAATGTCTACGCCGCAGTCACAGCCAAAGGCATAGGCCGCGAAGCTGGCAACCGTGCAGCAGCCTTCACCACGTGGACAGGCTGTGAGCAAATCGAAGGGTGGCAACAAATTGACCGTGTGCTGGAAGTGGACCAAACCCCCATTGGCAAAACCCCGCGCAGCTGCCCCGCTACCTATATCGGCTTTTGGGACGTGATCCGCAAACTATTTGCCGAAACATTAGAAGCAAAGGCCAGAGGCTACCAACCCGCCCGCTTTAGCTTTAACACCGGCGAAGGCCGCTGCCCCGGCTGCGAAGGCCAAGGCATGCGAACCATCGAGATGAGCTTTTTACCCGACGTAAAAGTACCCTGCGAGGTATGCCACGGCGCGCGCTTTAACCCCGAGACATTGGCCGTCAGCTGGCGTGGCAAAAGCATTGGCGACGTGTTGCAAATGGAAGTAGACGAAGCCGTAGACTTCTTTGCCAGCATGCCCAACATCAGCCACCCGCTGCAACTGCTCAAAGACGTAGGCCTAGGCTACCTCACGCTAGGCCAACCATCGCCCACCTTAAGCGGCGGCGAGGCCCAGCGCATTAAGCTTGTGACTGAACTCAGCAAAGTGCGCGACGACATCACCCGGCGCGGCCAGAAAGCTCCGCACACTTTATACGTGCTGGATGAACCCACAGTTGGCCTGCACATGGCCGACGTAGAAAAACTCATCCACGTGCTGCACCGCTTGGTCAACGGCGGCCACAGCGTGGTGGTGATTGAGCACGACCTCGATGTGATCGCCGAAGCCGACTGGGTGATTGACCTGGGGCCAGAGGGCGGCAAAGAAGGCGGTAAGATCGTGGCCCAATGCACGCCAGAGCAGTTGGTGAAGCTAAAAACGCATACGGGAGTCGCGTTGAAACCAGTCTTAGCTAGGACCTAGATGCTATAAAAATAGTAGCTGCCTGAGCAATGAATACATGGACTACAGCCCTATTTAACAAGTAAATACTGACTAAATTCCGCAAACCCAGCCCCACGCTCTCCTAGCGTGACAAAACTAGGCAAATGCGCCAGCTGCGGCACGAAACGCGCAATGTTGGCTACGCCCACGCTGTAGGTAAAGGCTTCAAACATCACTTGGTCGTTGGTTGAGTCACCAATGTAGACCCAGCGATCCATCTCAGCGTCTAGGTTGCGATTGAATAGCTGGCGCACTATCCAGCGTGCGCCTTGCAGCTTGTCATGGTCGCCAAACCAAGCGTTGATGTGGATGCTGCTAATGGTGGCTTGCATGCCTTCGCTGCGCATGATCTGCAAGACTTGCTCAATCTTTTCCTGGGGCAGCTGGGTGAACTCACTATGGTCAATCGCGATGTCTGTCTCGCGGCCTGGGCTGTCGGTGCTGCGCTGCGCGCCGGGTACTTCGCGCTCTATGCGTACCAGCACTTGTTGCATGCGTGTGTAGTTTTCAGTGCGCACAGCTATGGGTGCTTGGTATGATTTTGATAGCTGGTTGAGCAGTGAATACTTGGACTGTAGGCTTATTTGATGGTTATTTTGCAATGCCACCGCACCATTTTCAGCCACCACTGCGTCAACGGGCCAAGTCAGTGCAAATTCTTCGCTCCAGCCCACCGGCCGGCCAGTGATGGCGATGACGTGCAGGTCTGCAGCCTTTAAATCGTGCAGCGCCTGCAGAGCATCTGGCGTGATGGCACTATCGGTAGTGAGCGTGTCGTCAATGTCGGTGAACACACCGATGATGCCTTGGCGCTGGGCCAGCGGCCAGTCAGCCAAAGGCCGCATGCTATGCGCCAAGCACCAACTGGCTGGCCAACTGGTGCAGGCGTTGCCACGGTGCGGTCAGGTCTTCTAGCACGCTGAAATGGTTGCGTGATGCAATCGTCTCGCACACGGGTACGGTGGCCTTCCCCCATGCGGCTTGCATCAGGCCGTTATGGCGCAGAAACTCGGCGCTTTCTTGCGCTCCCACCAGTGCCATCAGCTTGCCGCGCTGCGGGCGTGGCAGCCCGGCCGGGCTGGCCAGGCGCACCTGCTGTGGTGTGATGCGCAACGAGTCTTTTAAATGCGGTGTTTGCATCACCGGGTCCAGGTCGTACAGGCCCGATATGGTCATGGCGGTTTTTACCAAGTCGGCTGGCAAATCTGGGGCGTAGCTGGGCCACAGGCATGCCAGCATCATGGTGGCCAAATGGCCGCCAGCCGAGTGGCCAATCACGGTGATGCGGCGTGGGTCGCCACCAAAGCGCTGCACGTTGCGGTAAGTCCAAGCCAAGGCTTGCACGTTTTGCATCACGATCTGCGGAATGGTCACCGCTGGGCACAGCGCATAGTTGGGCACCACCACGCAAGCGCCTTGGTTGGTAAATGCGGGTGCTATAAATGAAAAATCTGATTTGTCCAGTGATCGCCAATAGCCGCCGTGGATAAACACCATTACCGGCGCGCCTGCTTTGCTAGCGGTTTGATTGCTGGGGAACACGTCCAGCTTTTCCATCGCACCGTCGCCATAGGCAATGTCAAGGTGGCATGTGTGCGCCGCGCGCGCGTGCTCAGACGCCTCAGCCCACTGCGCAAAGTGCATAGCGTAGTCGGGCACCAAGGCGCGATTGTTGTACATGCGGTCTAGGTATTGCGGTTTAAAAGATTTCATAGAATGATATTATGCTATTATTTATATAGCTGCTAAAGTAATAAATACTTGGACTACAGCACTATTTTATTGGTAAGCAGGCACTTGGCGTGTGTACAACACTAACCTTTTTGCAAAACCAGTCCCGCATGTTCGCGCAGTGCATGAAATTTAATATTCGGATGGCGCTCTTGTGTTAATCGCAAATCGTAGGGCGAGGTAAGCAGGTAGGCTAGCGTGTCTGCACCGTCCAGTGCTAGCTTGCCAGCGTTCTTCTCGGTAAATACTTTCAGCTCTTCCGGCGTGTTCGCTGTCACCCAGCGCGCGCCCACATAGCTGCTGCCCAGCAGGCGGCATTCCACGCCGTATTCACCCTTTAGGCGGTGTTGCACCACTTCAAACTGCAGCTGCCCAATCGCGCCCAGCAGCATGTTGCCACCCATGTGCGGGCGGAACACTTGAATCGCGCCTTCTTCACCCAGCTGCACCAAGCCTTGCTGAAGTTGCTTAGATTTCATCGGGTTGGCCAGCTCGACCGTTTGGAATAATTCGGGCGCAAAAAACGGCAGACCGGTGTATTGCAAATCCGATTGGTCAGCACGGCCTGCGGTGATCGTGTCGCCCAGCTGCACGCCGCCGTGGGTGGTAAAGCCGATGATGTCACCAGCAAACGCTTCTTCTACTGCCTCACGCCGCTGCGACATGAAGGTGACCACGCTGGTAGGCCGCAGCTCTTTAGCGGTGCGCTGCACTTTCAGTTTCATGCCGCTTTCGTACTTGCCCGAGCACATGCGCACAAAGGCAATGCGGTCGCGGTGCGAAGGGTCCATGTTGGCCTGCACTTTAAACACCACGCCGGAGAAGCCTTCGTCCTCAGGCTGCACTTCTACTGCTTTGCCGCTTTTACCGCTGCTGATGCGCGGGCGTGGCTGGGGCGCTAGATCCACCAGTGCGTCTAAAATTTCTTGCACACCAAAGTTGTTCACACCCGAGCCAAAAAACACCGGCGTTTGCTTGGCATCAAAAAACGCAGCTTGGTCAAATGCAGGCGCTGCGCCTTGCAGCAGCTCGATATTGCCCTCGGCCAGTACAAACTCATGGCCGAATCGTTTAATGAGTTCGTCACGCTCTATGAGCATCACCGTTTCATCTGCCTCGTCGTCACGCTTGGCTTCACCCGCTTTAAACAAGCGCATATGTTTTTTACGCAAATCCACAATACCGCCAAACTGCTTGCCTTGGCCCACAGGCCAGGTCATGGGCACGCAGGGCATGCCCAGCGCTTGCTCAATTTCGTCCAGCAGCTCAATCGGGTCGCGGCCCTCGCGGTCCATCTTGTTCACAAAGGTCATGATGGGTGTATTGCGCTGGCGGCACACTTCGATCAGCCGCTTGGTCTGCGGCTCTACGCCGTTGGCCGCGTCAATCACCATCAGCGCGCTGTCCACAGCAGTGAGCACGCGGTAGGTGTCTTCTGAGAAGTCTTTGTGGCCGGGCGTGTCCAGCAGGTTAATCACGCTATCGCGGTACAGCATTTGCATCACGCTGGAAGCCACAGAAATACCGCGCTGCTTTTCAATCTCCATCCAGTCGCTGGTGGCGTGGCGCGTAGCCTTGCGCGCTTTGACGCTGCCCGCAATGTGGATGGCGCCCGAGAACAACAAGAGCTTTTCTGTCAGCGTGGTTTTACCCGCGTCAGGGTGGGAGATGATGGCAAAGGTGCGGCGGCGGCGGGTTTCGTTGGCGTAGGTCACGGTCAATTAACTTTTGTCTATAGGTTGGGATGCGCAAGAGTGCGGATAT
>JAYTPK010000271.1:0-16325 GCA_043747295.1 Polaromonas sp.
CTATCGTTTCAAAATAGTCGGCAAATCTGAAAGTACGTTCAATGGCCAAACTTGGCCCACCTTCATCGCCACCGTTTAACCGCCAGTCTTGCAAATGCACCAATTTTGCTATTATTTGTGTAGCTGTTAAGGCAGGAAATACGCCGGCTAGACGCGTTTTTATATGTAATTCACTCATCATTATTAACCTTATCAGGCAAACTGAACTGTCGGCGTAAAACCCATGCGCAACAGTCGTTCTGACGCGGGCGGGTGCGAGTAGTAAAACTTCACAAACAATGGGTCTGGCGTCAGCGTGGAGGCATTGTCTTCGTAGAGTTTGAGCAGCGCACTGGCCAAATCATTGCCGGCCGTTTGTTTCACGGCGTAAGCATCCGCTTCAAACTCGTGCTTGCGCGAGAACTGCGCAAATATGGGCGAGATAAACACGGTAAATACCGGCACCGCCATCATGAATAACAGCAACGCCAGTGCGTCGTTGGGGCCGCTAGGAATAGGGCGCACCGACAAACCTAGATAGAACCATACTTGCTGGCTTAAGTAGCCCAGCAGCGCAAAACCAGCCAAGCTCATGGCAAACATTGACGCAATACGTTTGATGATGTGCTTGTGTTTAAAGTGGCCCAGCTCATGCGCTAGCACGGCATCTACCTCGCCGGGGCTGAGCTGCTTAAGCAGCGTGTCAAAAAACACCACGCGCTTGCTGGCACCAAAGCCGGTGAAGTAAGCGTTAGCATGGGCACTGCGCTTGCTGCCGTCCATCACAAACAAACCTTTGGCCGCAAAGCCGCAGCGCTGCATCAGTGCGGTGACGCGGGTTTTTAGCGCTTCGTCATCGAGCGGTTGAAATTTGTTAAACAGAGGTGCAATCAAGGTGGGGTAGATCACCAGCAGCAGCAAGTTAAAGCCCATCCAAAAGGCCCATGCGTACAGCCACCACAGGTTACCCATCGCGCCCATCAGCCACAAAATCAGCGCTGCAATAGGCAGTCCGATCACCGCACCGATTAAAGACGATTTAACCAAGTCACCTACCCACAGCTTCAAAGTCATTTTATTAAAGCCAAAGCGTTCTTCAACGACAAATGTTTGGTACAATGTGAACGGTAAATCAATGATGCCGCCGATCACCACAAAGCTGCCTAGCAAAGCCAGTTGCTGCCCCATGCATGGGCCCATGCGCGCGATCAGGGCTTGGTTTAGCCAATCTAGCCCACCCAGCAGTGTCCAGCCCAGCAGCACGGCGGTGCCAAAAGCTAGCTCAAGCAAACCCAAACGTGATTTAGTGATGGTGTAGTCAGCCGCTTTTTGGTGTGCTGCCAATGTAATGCGGTCAGCAAAAGCAGCGGGTACTGCGGCGCGGTGCTGCGCCACATGCCGCATTTGGCGCGAGGCCAGCCACACCTTGAGAAAAAAGCCTATAACCAGGGCAATGGCAAAAGCTAGTGTGAACGTAAAAGGCGTGATCAAAGACGTGGAGAGTGTGTCATTCATACAGCGATTTTAGGCGGTGCGCACACTGCGTGGGCACGCTGACCATAACATCGGTCAAAATGTAGGGTATGACTGCCCACAACCACCTACCTTGCGCTGCAGCGCACGCGTCCAACTTACTTAAAAAATCTGACCAAAATTTGGTTTGGTTAGATTGCGAAATGACGGGCTTAGACCCCAAAGACAATCGATTAATTGAAATAGCGGTGGTCGTGACCAATGCTGACTTGAGCATTCGCGTTGAAGGCCCTGAGATTGCGATTTACCAAAGCGATATTCAGCTGGCCAAAATGGACAAGTGGAACCGCACAACCCACGGTAACAGCGGTCTTACTGCCAAAGTCAAAGCTAGTAAAGTTAAAACGCCACTGGCTGAAGCGCAAATTTTGGATTTCTTAAAACACTATGTTCCGGCTGGTAAATCCCCGCTCTGCGGCAACACGATTGGCCAAGACCGCAAATTTCTTGACCGTTACATGCCTAAGCTAGAGGCGTTTTTCCATTACCGTAATTTGGATGTGAGCACGCTAAAAGAGTTAGCTAAGCGCTGGTCGCCAGAGGTGTACAAGGGTTTTAAAAAGAAGCAGAAACACACTGCGATGGCAGATGTGCATGAGTCGATTGAAGAGCTAATCTACTACCGTGAGCATTTGCTGAAATAATTTGTAGGCTCTTTTAAAGTTCCCCTTGGCAACGCATTTCTTCGTTGTTTACCTTGGACGGGCGGCGGGACATCTCGCTGAAAAAATCTCCGAAAACACGCACGCTGGAAAAATCATGGCGGTTCAAAACGTGACGCCTTCGCGCTTAGCTCTCAGCCCACTACAAGCGACCTGCTGTGCTTCAGGGCACAACAGGTCGCATCCCAGAACAGCGAACTAAAGCAAAAAACAAAGTCAGAAAACAAAGTCAAGAAGCAAAGTAGTTGTAAGCAGCCCTAGACTAGCCAGCCAAAATAATACTTGCGGGAAAACCCTTAACCGTGCCATAATCAAAGGCTTCGCTGAAGTTAGAGCGAATTTTGTGCATCTGCCAAACTCCATAGACTACGGCACACTTTCGTGGTCATCGCGTAAAAGTTTAAAGACTTATAGTTTTTAAAAACACTTTCACGCTGAACTTGTTGGTTGGTTGATGTTTTTGTATCAACCGGCCTGCCCAAAAGGGCACCGCTTTTAAAAGGTATGGCTCGCGCCCATGATGGTGCGCGCGCCTGTGCGTGAACATGAATGATGATTTCCAAATGAACGAAAACTCTATTGAAACTATGGTTTCAGAATCTTTTGAGTCTCAAGCCCAAGTATCTACTGCTCAAACAGCTATTGAAAATGTATCGCACGATGCTGTAGCACATGACAATATTGACACTGCTGAACAGGTAGCCGATCAAACCCAGCCAGACGAATCGCAAGAAGAGTTTGCCGCTGATACGGCAATGGCAGTAACCCCTGCAGAGCCCGAAGTACCCACTGGCCCAAGTGATTTTGAAATTATGGGTCTGTCGCCTTCACTGGTGCAAGCCACCAAAGACATGGGCTTTACCAAAGCCACGGCAGTGCAGCTCAAGACCATTCCATTGGCGCTGCAAACCGGTGGCGACAAAAAGTTTGTTGACCTGATGGTGTCTAGCCAAACCGGTAGTGGCAAAACCGCCGCCTTCTTGTTGCCTGTATTGCACACGCTAGAAGCCGAAATGTTTGCCAAAGAAGCGGCTGAAAAAGCCGAATACCAAGCAGAAGTAGAAGCCGCCAAAATGCGCGGTGAAGTGCCTGCTAAAAAGCCAAAGCGCAAAGACCCCACCAACACCCGCAACTTCAAAGCCCCCACCCCAGGCGCGCTGATTTTGTGCCCAACGCGTGAGCTAGCGCAGCAGGTGGCCAACGATGCGATTGACCTAGTGCGGCATATGCGCGGCGTGCGCATTGCCTCTGTGATTGGCGGCATGCCTTACCAATTGCAAATTGCCAAGCTGCAAAACGCTAACTTGATCGTGGCAACGCCAGGTCGTTTGCTAGATTTGCAACGCAGCAGCCAGATCAAATTGCAAGACGTTAAATTCCTCGTAGTCGACGAAGCTGACCGTATGCTGGACTTGGGCTTTAGCGACGACTTGGCTGAGGTGAACAACCTGACCGCCCAGCGCCAGCAAACCATGATGTTCAGCGCCACGTTTGCATCGCGCATTCAGCAGCTGGCCGCCCGCGTGATGCGCGAGCCACAGCGCATCACCATCGACACGCCGCAAGAAAAGCACAATAACATCAAGCAAGTGCTGTTTTGGGCTGACAACATGCAGCACAAACGCAAGCTGTTAGACCACTGGATGCGCGATACCACCATTGAGCAAGCGATTGTTTTCGTCAGCACCCAGGTCGAATGCGACGGCCTGGCCAACGACTTGGCAGACTCTGGCTTTGCTGCTGCTGCACTGCACGGTGCGCTAAGCCAAGGCATGCGCAACCGCCGCCTGAATATGCTGCGCGAAGGCCGCATTCAGTTTTTGATAGCCACCGATGTAGCTGCGCGCGGTATTGACGTGCCATCGATCAGCCACGTGTTCAACTACGGCTTGCCTATGAAGGCTGAGGACTACACCCACCGCATTGGCCGCACAGGCCGCGCGGGCCGCAGCGGCACCGCAGTGACCATTGCCGAGTTTCGTGACCGTCGCAAAATTGGTGATATTGAGTTTTTCACCAAGCAGCCGATCAAGTCTGAAGTGATCCCCGGCTTAGAGCCTACCGTGCGCGAGCGCCCAGCACGTGCTGGTTTTGGCCCACGCGGGAATGATAGAGCCCCTGACCGCAGTGGTGGCGACCGCTTTGCTGACCGTGGCGAGCGCAGTGAGCAACGTAGTTATGGCCCACGCCCCGGCGGTTTTAATGACCGCAACAAAGGTGGTGGTTTCGGTGGCGGCGGTGGCTTTGGCGACCGTACCAAAAACGTCAATGAAGGCGGCTGGGGCGGACGTCCACAGCGCGACGATTCGCGTGGTGATCAGCGCGGCTTTGAGCAGCGCGGCGCAGACCAGGGTCAGCAACAAGAGCAACGCGGCTTTGGCGGCGACAACCGTGGCGACCAGCGCGGTGACTCACGTGGTTTTGGCGCACCCCGCCAAGAGCCACGTGGTTTTGAAAACCGCGACAACCGTGGTGACAACCGCGGCTTTGAAGCCCGTAACGCAGACCGTGGTGGCGACCGTAACTTTGTACCCCGCGCACCGTTCGGTGCTGACCGTGGACAAGAGCGCGGCCAAGACCGTGACAGCCGTCCACCACAAGACCGCCGCACGGCAGACCCACGCGGTGAGCAGCGCGCTCCCTTCCAGCGCCCTGAGCGCACAGCCACTTGGGCTCCGCGCCCAGGCGACGACAAACGCCCAGCCAAGAAGTCTTTTGTACCCGGCAAAACAGGTGCCAGCAGCTTCGCTAAAACTGGTAAACCAAAGATCGTGAAGATCATCGGTCGTTAATTTTTACCGACCCTCAAACAAAAAGGCCTCGCTGTTTAGTGAGGCCTTTTTTCATGTGGAAAGATCTTTCGGATTTCGTATAAATTTAGAGTTGAGCTTGCAATCTGCGCAAAGCTTGTTTGTCTAATACATCTTTCTCGCGATAGTCTGTTTTAGTTTTCAGCAGTCCATCTATATCTAGGGTTTGAATATCAACGTATTGAATTTTGAGAGTTTTAATGTGCGATTGCAAACTATCAAAGGTTTCGCCGTTCGCTGCAAAGAGCAAATCAATCAGTAAATCATCAGCAGTGGTTATCGGATGTAGCCATAAAACGTTTTGCAATTAAACTGTGCGTGGTGTGTTCAGAGCGCGCGCTTGCCTAATGGCGCGTTCTGCGTCCATCGCATTAAAGTGCGCCTGTGTGCCGCGAAAGACCCCGCGAGGATGCGGCACAGTGCCAAAGTTATCTGTGGCCCGCCAAGCTAGCGCTCTGACCACTATGAGTGTGGGGTCTAGCTCAAGCTCAGTACGGTTTTGGTTGCCAACTTTGAGCATGGGGTTGTGAACAATAATTTTTTGAGATCTTAACGCAAGAAGCACTGAGCAGGCAACTGATGTGTTGATGGCGGCTTACCCCGTGTTGCGCAGCCCCGCAGCAATACCGTTAATGCTGATGTGAATACCACGCTGCACGCGTTCGTCGCGGTCTTGCTCGGTTTTACCTGCACGGTAGCGGCGGATCAATTCAACTTGCAAATGGTGCAGTGGGTCGATGTACGGAAAGCGGTGCTGAATGCTTCGGGCCAGCGCTGGGTTGTTGGCCAAGCGGCTTTTCTCGCCGGTGATCCATGCCAGTGCTTTGGCGGTGCGGTGCCATTCGGTTTCGATGTCAGTTAAGATTTTTTTACGTAGTTTAGCGTCTTGTACTAGCTCTGCATAGCGCGATGCCAAAGCCAAGTCGCTCTTGGCAATCACCATGTCCATATTACTGAGCAAGGTTTTAAAAAACGGCCAGTCGCGCTGCATTTTTTGCAACAAGCGGCGTTTGTCTTCGGTGGATTGTTTGCTGTTTTTATCGTTAGTCTTATCGTTATTTTGGGCGATAAATTTTTCTACGGCGCTGCCAAAACCAAACCAACCCGGCAAGGTCAGGCGGCATTGGCCCCAGCTAAAACCCCACGGGATAGCACGCAAATCCTCAATGCGTTGTGATGGCTTTCGCGAAGCGGGGCGCGAGCCGATGTTCAGGCCTGCAATCTCGCGGATAGGCGTAGCAGCGAAGAAATAGTCGGTAAAACCGGGCGTTTCGTAGACCAGCTTTCGGTAGGCCTGCATACTCAGACTACTCAGTTCGGTGGCTGCATCGAGAAAGCTTTGCGGAGCAGGCTTGGTGGGCGTGAGCAACGTGGCCTCTAAAGTCGCGGCAACGAGGGTTTCTAAATTACGACGACCGATCTCAGGGTTGGCGTATTTGGACGCGATGACTTCCCCTTGCTCCGTCACGCGGATTTGTCCACGCACGGTGCCCGGTGGCTGCGCCAGAATGGCTTGGTAGCTGGGGCCACCGCCACGGCCTACGGTACCGCCACGGCCGTGGAACATGCGCAGGGTGATGCCATGCGAGGCTTTGAGTTCGTCAAACAGTGACACCAGTGCAATTTCAGCCCGGTACAGCTCCCAGTTACTGGTAAAAATACCGCCATCTTTATTGCTGTCGCTGTAGCCCAGCATGATGTCTTGCTCGGGGCTGTGATTAAGCGCGCCCTCAGCCGCAGAGCGGTGCACCATGTCGGCCACGCCGGGCAGGGCATAAAACTCGCGCATGATGGGCGCGGCGTTACGCAGGTCTTCAATGGTTTCAAACAGCGGCACAACGATAAGTTCGGCAGTAGATGCATCGTCCAACGTGCCGTGCATGAGGCCCACTTCTTTTTGCAGCAGCAGCACTTCTAGCAAGTCGCTCACGCTCTCTGTATGGCTGATGATGTAGTGCAGTATGGCGGCTTTGCCAAAGCGCTGGCGGGCGGTGCGGGCGGCTTCAAAAATGGCAATCTCGCTGCGTGCGTGGTCGCTGTAAGTTGCACCCACCACGCGCAGTGGGCGGGTGTCGTTCAAAAGGCTAAGCAGCAGCGCGCGCTTGGCAGGCTCGTCCAATGCAGAGTAATTTTTTTCAATACGCGCAGTGGCCAATAATTGGGCAATCACTTCTTCGTGTTTGTCTGAGCTTTGGCGCAGATCAACCGTGGCCAAATGAAAGCCAAACACCTGCACAGCGCGGACCAAGCCTGTCAGGCGCATGCCTACCAAATGCGCGCCGTTGGTGGCCAAGAGCGATGCCTCGATGGTTTTTAAGTCGGCTAAAAATTCTTCAGCGCTGGTGTACGGGTTTTGCGGGGCCACGGCATGGCGTGCGGCTTCGGTGCCCGTTAGCTCTAGCAGCGTGGCGGCAAGGCGGGCGTACACACCGATCAAAGCGCGGCGATAGGGCTCATCCAAGCGGTGCTCGTTCACGTCGGGGCTGCGGTCAGTCAGTGCGCGCATGTCCTGGCTCACGCCTACCAACATCAAAGATACAGACAGCTCTGCGCCCAGGTGGTGCACCTCGGTCAAATAAAAGCGCAGCACCACCTCAGCTTGGCGCTTAAGTGCGTGGTTTAGTGTGGCGGCGTTCACGTTGGGATTGCCATCGCGGTCGCCGCCTATCCAGTTGCCCATGCGAAAGAATGCTTCGTCCAATTTGCCTACGCGCTCTTCTACGTCGGCGTACAGCTTGGGGATTTCGCGCAAGAAGGTGGCTTCGTAATAGCTCAATGCATTTTCAATCTCGTCGGCCACGGTTAGCTTGGTGTAGCGCAGCAGGCGGGTTTGCCACAGCTGGGTGACCCTGGCTCTTAATTGCATATCGAGCTGCAGTTTTTCTCGCGGTAGCAAATCTGTAGCGTCGCGGGCTGTCAATATTTGGGCAATGGCGCGTTCTGCGTCCAAAATACTTTTGCGCTGCACCTCGGTGGGGTGAGCAGTGAGCACTGGGGATATATAAGCTTGGCTGAGAGTTTTGGCGATGTTTTTGGTGGTGTGGCCGCTGGCGCGCAGGCGGGCAAAAGCAGCGTCCAGGCTGCCGTCTTGCACATCGCCGCGCTGCTCGTGCACGGTGCGTCGGCGGATATGGTGGCGGTCTTCGGCCAGGTTGGCCAAATGGCTAAAGTAGGTAAAGGCGCGGATCACACTCACGGTTTGCTCGTTGGAGAGCGACTTGAGCAGCTTTTTTAAACCTTCTTGCGCAGTCTCGTCGGCATCGCGCCTAAAGGCCACAGACAATTTGCGAATCTGCTCTACCAGCTCATAGGCAGGTGCGCCGTCTTGCTCGCGTATCACATCGCCCAAAATTCGGCCTAGCAGGCGAATATCGTCTAGTAAAGGGCGTTCTTTGTCTTTTTTGCTAACCAATGTTGAGGCCGAGGCGGCAGCGGCAGCGGGGGCAGAGATTTTGGGCATGGTAGTAATGTGTGACTAGTGCCTACATGCTAGCATTGGTAAAGATGCAATGATTACAAATTGGTTACGAGTAAATAATGACGAGTAAAAGATGAAGATGACGAGTTTTTTGAAGATCACTATTGCCACCCGTGAAAGCCGCCTAGCCATGTGGCAGGCCCTGCATGTGCAAGCGCGCTTGCAGTCGCTGGGCCACAGCGTCAGCTTACTGCCCATGACCACCCAGGGCGACCAGATTTTGGACCGCAGTTTAAGCAAAGTAGGCGGCAAGGGCCTGTTTGTCAAAGAGCTTGAAACAGCGCTGGCCGATGGCCGTGCAGACATTGCCGTGCACAGCCTAAAAGACGTGCCCATGGAGCTGCCCAGCGGCTTTGAACTGGCCTGCGTGATGGAGCGCGAAGACCCGCGCGATGCGCTGGTGTCGCCCCATTACGCCTCGCTCGATACCTTGCCCCACGGCGCTGTGGTGGGTACGTCTAGCCTGCGCCGCATGGTGCTGCTGCGCGCACTGCGGCCTGATTTAAAAATCGAGCCATTACGAGGTAACTTAGACACCCGCCTGCGCAAGCTTGATGATGGCGGCTACGCCGCTATTGTTTTAGCTGCAGCGGGCTTGATTCGCCTTGGCCTAGGCCACCGCATAGCACAAACTTTTGAACCCGAGCACATGCTGCCCGCCGCAGGCCAAGGCGCGCTAGGCATTGAAATTTGCGCAGGGCGCAATGACTTAGTGGCCGCGCTGGCACCACTGGCCCATACCCCCACTTGGGTGGCAGTAAGTGCTGAACGTGAGGTCAGCCGCGCTATGGGCGGCAGCTGCTCTATGCCGCTGGCGGCGTTTGCCCAGTGGCAAAAGCAGGGCACTGTGACTGAGCTGTATTTGCGCACTGCATTTGGCGATGCTGAAAGTGCGCCGCAGCATGCCAAGCCCTTAGCCCGTGCCACTGGCAGCGCGCAGGCAGCCGATGCAGCGCAAGCACGTGCCCTAGGTGCTCAGGTAGCCCAGCAGCTTAAAGTGGCTGCGGGTATGGCCAGTTAACTTGTCATATTGATAACCTGCGCCTATGGCCACGCCCACTTGCGTCATCATCACCCGCCCAGCAGCGCAAGCCGCGCCGTGGATAGCCGCACTGACATCGCAGGGCCTGCAGGCAGAGGGCTTTGCTTTGATAGACATTGCGCCAGCGCTGCCCGCCCACGCGCTGGCAGCTGTGCAGCAGCGCGCAGCGCATGCTGATGTATGCATGTGGGTAAGTAGCAACGCTGTAGAGCATTTTTTCCAATCAAATAGCCCTGTAGTCCAAGCATTTACTGCTCAAGCAGCTACGAAATTAATAGTGAACGGGTTTCAACATCGCACCCGCCATTGGGCTACAGGCCCAGGTACCGTAGCCGCTTTGCAAGGCCATGGCATACCGCACGAGCTGATAGACGCACCCGATGCATTGGCCCAGTGGGACAGCCAAGCGCTGTGGCAGCGTGTGGCCGCACAAGTGCGCGCGGGCACCCAAGTGCTGATCGTGCGTGGGCAAGACGTGGGCACACCCATCGCCAGCCGCGACTGGCTAGCCCAGCAGATCACTGCAGCAGGTGGCGTGGTGGACTTTGCCGCTGTCTACCAGCGGCGTGCACCCCTGTTCACAGCCCAGCAGTTGGCTTGGGCGCAGGCGGCAGCGCAAGACGGCAGCGTGTGGGTGTTCAGTAGCTCACAAGCCCTTACACATCTGCCAAATTTGCCAGATGTTGCGGGCGCCTGGATGCAGGCCCGCTGTGTTGTCACCCACGAGCGCATTGCCCAGGCGGCGCGGGCGCGCGGCTTTGCTGTTGTTTGCACGTCACGCCCGGCCATCGCAGATGTGGCGCTGTCTATAAAATCTATCCTATGACCGAGCCACTGCGCCCCGACGACACCCCTGCAGCAGCGGTGACCGACGCAGCACGCCCAGCAGCTTTGGCAACTCCCTCAGATTCTGCGGTAAAACCTGCCAGTTCAAAGCTGACTTTGTTTTTGATAGCTGCTTGTGCAGTGTCTCTGCTGGCTAGTGCCCTGTTGTGGTCAAAACTCAGTCACATTCAAGAAAGCCTCGCGCGCCAAGCTTTAGATGCCAGCACCCAGTCGGTCGAGGCTAAAACACTGGCTAAAGCAGCCCAAGACACAGCGCGCGAAACAGCGGCCCGCCAAAGCGTGATGGAAACCAAAATCAGCGAAGTCGCCTTGCAACGCAGCCAGCTAGAAGAGTTGATGACCAGCCTGTCCCGCTCGCGCGATGAAAACTTGGTGGTCGACATTGATTCAGCCGTGCGCCTGGCCCAGCAGCAGGCCAGCCTGACCGGCAGCGCCGAGCCGCTGCTGGCGGCATTGCGCGCAGCCGACCAGCGCATCGCCCGCGCAGCCCAGCCGCGTTTAGCGCCCCTGCAGCGCGCCATCGCCAAAGACACCGACCGCATCAAAGCCGCCACCCTTGCCGACACCCCCGGCCTGCTGCTCAAGCTAGACGAGCTGGCCCGCCTGGTGGACGACCTACCGCTGGCCAACGCGGTAGCCGCACCACTTAATAACGGTGCCGTGAAGGCTGCTTTGGCCAACACTCCCAACAAGCCAGCAGCTAAACCGGCCAGTGCAGCGTCTGCAGACAATGCTTCTGGCAAGTCGCTTAGCCAGTGGCCTAGGTGGTTGCAAAGCATTGCGGGCGCGGTACGTGACGAAGCCCGAGGCCTGGTGCGCGTCAGCCGCATTGACACGCCCGAAGCCGCTTTACTGTCGCCCGAACAAAGCTTTTTTATCCGCGAAAACCTCAAGCTCAAAATTCTGAATGCCCGCCTGGGCCTGCTTGCCCGCCAGTCAGATGCCAGCCGCGCTGACCTGCTACAGGCAGCTAATAGTTTAGGTAAATATTTTGATGTCAACAGCCGCAGCACCCAACAGGCCCAAGCGCTGGTAGTGCAGCTGCAACAGCAGATGAAAGCCACCGAGCTGCCCCGTGTTGACGACACCCTGGCTGCGCTGGCCACAGCCGCTGCTGGCCGCTGATGGCACAACTTAACATACCACTATGCGCGGCGCACTCTGGCTCTTAGCAATTTTTGCCGCTGCGGTAGGGGTAGCGCTGTTTGCGTCGCAGTCCAACGGCACGGTCACATTGTTTTGGCCGCCCCACCGGGTTGATTTGTCGCTTAATTTGGTGTTGCTGCTGCTGCTGGGCAGTTTTGTACTGCTGCACTTTGCACTGCGCGCACTGTCGGCCCTGCTAGACCTGCCTGCGCAGGCCAAAGCCTGGCGCGCAGCCCAGCGCGAGCGCGCTATGCACACCGAGCTGCGCGACGCGCTGGCCAACCTGCTAGCTGGCCGCTTTAGCCGCGCCCGCAAACTGGCCGAAACCGCCGCCCAACACGCCGCTGCACTACACGACGCCGTGCCCCAAAGCAACGAGGTCAAGGCCATGGCCCACTTAGTGGCTGCTGAGTCCGCACAATCACTGCAAGACCCCGCTGTGCGCGACGCGCAAGTGCAAGCTGCCTTAGATGTAGCCCTGCCCAAAAGCGCCTTGCATGTGCACGAGGGCGCACGGCTGCGCGCTGCCCGCTGGGCGCTAGACGACCGCGACCCTAACGAGGCCTTAAACCGCCTGGCTGAGCTACCCCAAGGCACCCAGCGCCGCACCATCGCCCTGCGCCTTAAGCTGCGCGCTACGCGGCTGGGCAGGCACAACGCACAAGCGCTAGACACCGCCCGCCTACTGGCCAAACATGGTGCGTTTTCAGCCACGGCCGCGCAAAGCATGGTGCGCAGCCTGGCTACCCACACCCTGACTGACGCACACGATGCGCAGCAGCTGATGCGCGCATGGGACAAACTGACCGCTGCTGAGCGCAAGCAACCCGAGGTGGCCACCCACGCCGCCCTACGCTTAGTGAACGTGTCTGCAGGTACGCCCGAGGCCGCCAGCCACCAAGACACCGCACGCCAGTGGCTGCAAACCGTGTGGGACAACTACCCCTCGCTGAGCGACCCCGCACAAAGCCGTATCGTGCATGCCCTGGAGGCCACTTTTGATACCATCGACACCACCTGGCTAGGCAAAATCGAAGCCGCCCAACGCCAGCTACCCAACGACGGCCGCCTGCAATACCTAGCCGGCATGGCCTGCATGAAGCGCGAACTGTGGGGCAAAGCCCAGCAGTTGCTCACAGCAGCCACTGGCGATTTAAAAGACGAGCCCCTCACGCGATCCGCTTGGCGCGCGTTGGCACTGCTGGCTGAAAACCGGGGCGATGCTGCTGCGGCTGTCAAGGCTTGGCGACATGCGGCAGGTGGTTAAAAGGTAAGAGTTGCTTGCAGTACAGCTCAATGGTGCTAGCCCATTTGCAAACGAAAAAAGCCGCCTGGCGTTCCCGCTGGCGGCTTTTGTTTTTAGCTTGTAGTGATTATTGTTGCTGCTGGGCTGACGCTTCAAATGGCAGCTTCATGTCGCGCAAATCGCGTTTGGTCTCAACTAGCACCAAGGGCGTGTTGTCGATGACCACTGCCGGTGGGCGTTCGCGGGGGACGTGCACTGGCTTGGGTTCGGCAGCGATCTGGGCTTGTACGGCTTTGATCTTGTCGGCGTTGGAGTTAACCCACTCCAGGCCTGAGCTGTTGGCCACTTGGGCCATGTCAGCCAAGGGCAGGGCGTAGGCACCTACCTTGGGCATGCTGTAGGCCGCCGCCACTGCTGCAGTGCTGCTTACTGGTGCTTTGGGTGCTGGTGCATAGACCGGGGCTGCAGCATAGGCTGGTGCGGCTTCACGATTGGCAGAGGGCACACCGTTTTCAACCGCCACAGGGGCGTAGTTGGTTTGGTCTGCAGACTGGTGGTTGCCAGCGCCTTCGCCATCGCTGCGCTCACGGCGCTCGCCACGGTCACCGCGGTCGCGGCCGTAGCGGTCACGTGATCTACGTTCGCGTGGTTCACTTCCATCAGCCCGGCGCTCGCGCGGTTCACGGCGGTCGCCGTCTTGGCCTTCATTGCGCTGTGCGTTTTCATCACCAGATGGCGGGCCGTTGCCTGCTTGTGCTGCGCTATTCCCTGCAAATGCCATGGCGGCACCTGCAGCTACTGCACCAGCGGCTGCTATGCCTGCACCTTGCATGTCGTTGGTGCCATCGGCTGCGGGGCTGCCTTCGGGGCGATCGTTACGATCACCGCGTCCACGGCCTCGGCCACCACGTTCGCCGCGCTCACGACGGCTATCTGTACGACCCTCGCCACGTCCTTCAGGGCGATCGCCTTCACGGCCTGCTTCGCCGCTTTCTTCGCGGGCGATGCGCTCGGCGCGCTGGGTGGCGCGTTGCTCGGCGCTCTCTTGCAATGCGGCTTGGTTGTCTGCAGGTGCGTTGATTGCACCATTGACTGAGCCGTTGGCTAATGCTTCGGCTGTGGGGGCATCGCTGCGCGGGGCGCGGTCGCCGTCGCGTGCAGGGCGGTCACCACGGCCACGGCCACCACGTTCGCCGCGTTCACGACGGCCTTCACCGTCTTGACGTGGCTCGCGGGCCTCTTGGCCTTCGCGGGGAGCACGTTCCTCGCGTGGAGCGCGCTCTTCACGCGGGGCGCGGTCGCCTTCGCGTACAGGGCGATCTCCACCTTCGCGTGCAGGGCGATCACCAGCTTCACGTGGTGCACGGTCACCGCCCTCGCGGGGAGGACGGTCACCTCGTGGGGCACGGTCGCCATCACGGCCACCGCGTCCACCACGGCCACGGCCGCGTTCACCGCTACGGCCTTCACCATCACGGCCACCGTCACGCCCACCATCACGCCCACCATCACGTCTAACATCACGGCCTTCGCTGCGGCCTGCGCGTTGCTGGCCTTCGTCTTTCTTGGCTTCTACTGTCAGTGCGGGCGCAGGGGCTGCACCGCCAAACAGGCCTTTAATCCAACCGAAAAAGCCTTTTTCTGCAGCTGCAGGGGCAGCCACAACGGCTACCGGTGCGGCTTTAATAGCAGCAGGTGCCGCTACTGCCAATGGTTTTGGCTCAGCCATCGGCGCTGGCGCATCAGGCAACACGCCTTTGATCACAGGCGTTTGCTTGTTAGTAGGCTCTTGCGAGCGGCGTGTGACGGTAGTTGGGTCTTCGATTTCTTCGGCCATTTTGTAGCTGGCTTGGATGTTGTCTAGACGCGGGTCGTCGTGCTTTAGGCGCTCAAGTTTGTAGTTAGGCGTCTCGAGTGTTTTATTGGGCACCATCAGCACGTTAATGCGCTGCTTGAGCTCAATCTTGGCAATCTCAGCGCGCTTTTCGTTCAATAAGAACGAAGCTACTTCCACTGGCACTTGGCACAGTACGGCGGCGGTGTTGTCCTTTTGTGACTCTTCTTGGATGATGCGCAAAATCTGCAATGCCGATGACTCGGTATCGCGGATGTGGCCTGAGCCACCGCAGCGCGGGCAAGGAATCGACGCACCTTCGCTCAATGTAGGGCGCAGGCGCTGGCGGCTCATTTCCATCAGGCCAAATTTGCTGATGGTGCCAAACTGCACACGGGCGCGGTCTTGGCGCAGGGCATCGCGCAGGCGGTTTTCCACGTCACGTCGGTTGCGGCTCTCGTCCATGTCGATAAAGTCGATCACCACCAAGCCACCCAAATCGCGCAGGCGCATCTGGCGGGCCACTTCGTCAGCGGCTTCCAGGTTGGTACGGGTGGCGGTTTCTTCAATGTCGCCGCCTTTGATGGCGCGGGCGCTGTTCACGTCCACTGACACCAAAGCTTCGGTTTGGTCGATGACAATCGCGCCGCCAGAAGGCAGCGTAACAGTGCGGGCGTAGGCCGACTCGATCTGGTGCTCGATCTGAAAGCGGCTGAACAATGGCACGTCGTCGCGGTAACGCTTGACCTTGCTAGCGTGCTCAGGCATGACGTGCGCCATAAACTGGTGCGCTTGCTCGAAGATGTCGTCGGTGTCGATCAGAATGTCGCCCACGTCGTTGTGAAAGTAATCCCGAATCGCGCGAATGACAAGTGACGATTCTTGGTAAATTAAGAACGCGCCTTTGCCAGCCTTGCCAGCTTCGTCAATGGCAGACCACAGCTTAGTCAGGTAGTTTAAGTCCCATTGCAGCTCAGGGGCGCTGCGGCCAATGCCTGCGGTGCGGGCGATGATGCTGGCGCCTTGCGGGTACACCAGCTGGTCCATCGCTTCTTTCAGGTCAGCACGGTCTTCACCTTCGATACGGCGGCTTACGCCACCCCCGCGTGGGTTGTTAGGCATCAGCACCACATAGCGGCCTGCTAACGAAATAAAGGTAGTCAGTGCTGCACCTTTATTGCCGCGCTCTTCTTTTTCTACCTGCACCGCCAGCTCTTGGCCTTCGCGAATCACGTCTTGAATGCGGGCCTGGCTGGGCGACACATTACCATTAAAGTATTGCTTTGAAATTTCTTTGAAAGGCAAAAAGCCGTGGCGGTCTTCGCCGTAGTCGACAAAGCAAGCCTCTAGCGATGGCTCTACGCGGGTGACCACG
Source organism: Polaromonas sp. (assembly GCA_043747295.1). GTDB lineage: Bacteria > Pseudomonadota > Gammaproteobacteria > Burkholderiales > Burkholderiaceae_C > JAAFIP01. The sequence goes on from JAYTPK010000271.1 coordinate 15,952, forward strand.
GCTTTGTAGATGTTACCTTTGCGCTGCTCGCGGCCTTCAATTTCGATCTCGTAGTCCAGCAGTTTTTGGCCGTCCACAATGGCCAGGCGTTTTTCTTCCACTTGCGTGGCGTTAATTAACATGCGTTTCATGTTCGTTCTCCTAATGCAGCGGGCCTTTTAGCGGCTTAGCTGCGTGCTTTAACAGACGCTGTATGCGTCAACGATAGCCAGAGAGGACGTGAAAATGAAACTTAGGAATTGCCGTAGGTCTGCCAAGCTGGCGCTGATATCAGCGCAGCCGCAGCACAGGCGCGGGAAGTGGGGTGAGGGTTGTACAAGCGTAGGGTGCTATAAATTTAATAGCTGCTTGAGCAGTAAATACTTGGACTACAA
>JAYTPK010000272.1:0-3852 GCA_043747295.1 Polaromonas sp.
GAGCGGTCGTGCTCAAACATTTGCTCCAGCGCCTTAAACACCAGCTCTAAATCGTCATCGCCAAAGCCAGTTTGCTTGGCGAGAAATGAGGAGACGAAACCGTGCGCTACGTACACGCCGTAGGGCACGGTGTGCTTGCGACCCATGGTGCGGTTATCGCCCTGCTGCTTTTCAGCTTCGGCTTCTGTGGCAACTGCCATGCGGGTAATGGAATGTTCCAACGCTATGATGGGTTCCACAGAACGGGCAAATGTCAATTGCACCGGGCCGCGCACTTGACCACAGTTAATTTTGGTTGACATGACAGCGCCAAAGGTACGCACATCAAAAAAGTTTTGACACATCCATTGCCGCGCACTACCTACGTCGTCTGCGCTACCTTTACGTTTTTCTTTGGGAGCTTTTTTCTTTTTGGTATCAGCGTCTTCCACTGCGATGGTTGCGTCGTCTTCGTCGGGTAACTCAACTGCATCTAGCTTCAGCGCCGCATAGGCGCGCTGATTTTGGTGATTCAGAATGGCTTTCTCACGGACATAAATTTCAAAGCGCTTTTCGCCCGGTTCGGGCTCGCGGACATCTTGCTCTTTGACCAGCCCGACAAAATTGCGAATCTTCCGCTTCAAAGACACATCGGTGACCAAACCGTGGCCTGACTCGGCATCTAGGCGTGGCATATTGCCTGCATCCGGGTCTCCGTTGGGGTTGCCGTCTTTCACGTCAAAAATTAGAACAAAGTCGTAGCGGTTAGCGAGATTCATGATGCGGTTCCTTCTGTAATAGTAGCGGTTGAGGTATCTGATTTTTTGGTGAAAAAGTCTTGGCGTTGGTGGTAGTAGCCTAGTGCGAAACGGCCTTGGTCTGGCAATGGCAGGTGCTTGGGAAAGTCGGTCACTGGGCCTAGCACTTCGCCCAACAACCTTTCAAACCACATACCGCGCCCCGTCGTCAGTTTTTTAAGGTGCGCATTTTTCAGTCGCAATAAGGTGGTGAACACTGCTACGGGCGTGCTGGACGCCGCACCGTAGTAACGGTCACGGATGGTGGCGTTCAATCCAGGACTGGCTTCTTCCTGGATTTTTTCCAGTACTGAAAAAAGTCGCCCAAGCCGATACGCCGGGTTGTTATTACTGAGATCAAGCATGGGTAAAAACTCCTGTTCTATGGATTTACTGGTGGATGAAGCTGAGGTGTGGCGCATGTGGCGGCGCAGGCAGGCCTTGATGGCCGCTGCACGCAGGTAGTTGACGTTTTGCTCGGCGCGGCAGCGCCCCACTGCCGCGTTGAACCACAGGCTGGGGTACGGCACGTTTTCACCCGCAAAGATGGCATCAACTATTGAGCCCCCCAAATTGGGTGGAATGTTGTCAGCCTTGTTTTGCACTGCAATTGCTGCCAGCAGACGAAAAAGTGACGGGTATTGCGAGTCATTGGGGCCGCGAACCAATTCCAAATCCTTGAAGTGCTGGACAATGCGTGCGCCTAGCTCGCGCAGTGGCAGGCAGTGGTAGAAGCGAATGCTGATGCGGGCTGCATTGGGTGCTAGCCCCAACACATGAAAGCGTGCGTCGCCATCTGGCCCGGCAAGTTTTCCGCTGTTGACGGCATCAAGCAAAGCGTGGACGGCACGCGTGTTTTCATCAGGGTTGTCTTTGAATATTTCACCAAAAATATTCTCAAACGCATCTTGCTTCTCGGCCCAAAATACCGTGGATGCGTCCCCCACTTGGATACGTTGCGTGGAATCTTTACGCAGCAAGTGATTGAGCGCCGTAGTGTAGGCAAAAGCAGCAGCACGACTCACTGGCGCGTTTTCACCCTGCCGTTCTGTTTTGCCATACGACTCAAACGCGCGGGCGTTGAACGAGACGATGTTGGCCCCCGAGGTCTGCGCTCCCCACACGCCTTTGATGGAGGCGTGCAAACGCTCTACTGGGGCATGCTCGCCAGACACCAAACACATAGCAACGCGGGCATCCTCATCGCTAGCCACATTCAGCGCCGCGCTGACAACGGCGGGGCGCTGGCACACCAAGTCTTGGTCGCCCTGCAAGCGAAAGCTCAAGACAGCGTTGCTCTCAAGTGCTTCCGCCCATGCAGGTTGGCGCTCTAGCTGCGCCAGGTCAATCTGCGCGAGAAACCGCGTGACGGCTTGAATGCCTGCGTCCTCGCGGGCAGTAGCAGGCAGCGCGTCAATGCGGGCGCGAAACGCTGCATGCTGTTCAAGTACACGCTCTGGCTTGCCTTTTGTGTCCACGCCCAGCACGTATTCCAAGGTGTCCCATAGCAAATTAGCGGTGATGTTTGAGGCTCTTTTTACACCTATTGGTACGCGAAAAATTTGCGCTACTTTTTTCTTACCCACTTGCTCACGTGTGTCACGTATTTGAAGCAATTGCCCTTCTGCGTTGATCTCCAGCAGGTAAGGGATTTCTTTTTGCTCTAAGCCGAACGTGGGCAAGCGCTGCGCGGGGTCGGGGTCATCGCACTTGCGGCGGTAGTAGTTATTCAGGGCTTGCAATATCATCCGCGTGCCTCCTCGAACGGTGGCACCTGCACCACTCCATTGACCAGCTTGGCATTGAAAAATCGCGGTTGCGGGTCAGACGGATGGGTAAAGTCCAGGTCGTGCAGCATCCAGCCCAGCTCGCGGGTTTCGCCATTGGTTGCGGCTGGTGGTGCGTCATTTGTAATCAGCTTGAAGTCGGCTGCAAACTCACGGCAACCCAGGTAGGGCTGGTTAACGCACTGCCCTTTGCTGGCCCGGCGACTAAACATCTCGTTGTATTTCATCAACGGCTCAGCGCTGTGCGGTGCCAAGGACAAGTCTGCATAAATACGGTAGCCCACATCACGCAAGAAGTATCCGGCACGTTGTTGGCGCTCGTCCTCGATATAAAGACCTAAGGTGCCGCTGCCAGCCGTCATCGCCTGCTGCACATTGCGGGTTGACACCACGGCGCTGACTTCGTTACGCCGCAAGTTGATCCAGCGGATCGGCTTGAGCACCTCAATGCGATGCACCCGCCAGCGGATAGCAGGCTTCCAGAGCACGGATTCAAAAATAGACCGGGCGGAAGACGGAGTCATCACGTCATACGAGACGCGCTCCACCTTCATTTCAGGCCGGGTAAAGCAGGCAAACGGGCCTGCGACTTCTAGGCAAAACGTGGTCATTATGAAATCACCTTAACAAGAGAACGTAATACAAACCTAACTGCATAGCGACAAGTAACCAAATTAAGACAAACCTGTATCCAGACTGCGCCGACATGAGGCGCAACTCCTTCAACAGCTTTGAAAAATTCCAAAAATCCATGCCGTACCTTATTTGCTGAATAAGTGAAATCATAACATTATTTTTTCCTAGTATCTATTCTAAATTTATAAATATTTTTGCGTTAAAATTATGATTCGTGAAAACGTGGATTGAAACCTAGTATCTATGCAGCGATTGCGAAAAAGGGGGGGAGCATGCCTCTCCCCCTTCGCTTAAGGCACAAAACCTCCAGGGTTATACACATCGTCTTCGGGCATAAAGCCCAGCGTGGGGTGGTAAAGGTTGTCTGCCTTCAACTGCACATACAAACCAGGCATGGGCAAGGTCAAACTACCTTGCCCCAGCATCTTGTCTGCCACCCGTTTGCGGATACTGATGGTATAGCGCTGTAGTTTGCGCATCAACCAGCGCTTGGGGCCTTCGGCTTCCAAAGTGGCGAGCAATTTATCCATGTCGTCTTTCGCATGCGCGTAGCGGACTACAACCATGGCCATGTCCTCGTCTTCTATGAGCCGAAAAGCATCGGCGGCGGAGCGAAACAGCACACTTAAGGTTTTAGGTTCTACTTTGAGCAT
>JAYTPK010000273.1:0-3140 GCA_043747295.1 Polaromonas sp.
TTATCGTCGCAGACAATTTGCGTTTCAGTCGTTTCAAAATCCACCGCCCCGCGCGCATTGCGCTGCAGCAATAGCGCACGGTACACATCGTGCAGGTTCAGCAAATCGTCAATGCGGTCTTTACGCTTGGCCGCCTCGGGGCCGCGTGTGTTGGACAAAATAGCCGCCACTTCGGTATAGGTAAACCGCGCCTTGCTGTGCATTACGGCGGGGTAGAACTGGTAAGCGTGTACTTCGCCTTGGGCATTCACCAGCATGTCGCACACCATGCACATACGCTCAACATCAGGTTTGAGCGAGCACAGCCCGTTGCTCAGTTTTTCAGGCAGCATGGGAATTACGCGGCGCGGAAAATACACACTGGTGGCGCGATCGTAGGCGTCAATATCGATTGCAGTGCCAGTTTTGACGTAGTGCGACACATCTGCAATGGCCACCAGCAAACGCCAGCCGTCTTGCGCAGTTTTGCCGCGGCCTATTTTGGTAGGCTCACAGTAGACGGCATCGTCAAAATCACGCGCATCTTCACCATCGATGGTGACCAATGCAATATCGGTTAAATCTACGCGGTCTTTTTTATCGGCAGGGCGCACATGGTCGGGCAGCAGTTTCGCCTGGGCCAAACATGCTTCACTGAATTCATGGGGCACGGCGTACTTGCGCACCGCAATTTCAATTTCCATGCCGGGGTCGTCAACTTCGCCCAGCACTTCTTTCACACGGCCTACAGGTTGGCCGTACAGCGACGGTGGCTCGGTCAGCTGCACCACCACCACCTGGCCCGCTTTGGCCTCGCCAGTACCGTTTTTGGGTATCAGCACGTCTTGACCGTAGCGCTTGTCTTCAGGGGCCACCAGCCACACGCCAGATTCTTGCAGCAGACGGCCAATGATGGGTTGTGGCGGACGCTCAATAATTTCAGTGACTTTGCCTTCGGGACGGCCCTTGCGGTCGTGGCGCACTATGCGCGCTTTGACTCGGTCACGGTGCAGTACAGCACGCATTTCGTTGGGTGGCAAATACAAATCGGCCCCACCGTCGTCGCGCTGTACAAACCCGTGTCCGTCACGGTGGCCCAGCGCAGTGCCTTCGATTTCTTCCAGCTCGCGGCCAGATGGGATGGTAGTTTTGATATAAAATCCTAAGTTATCTGAAAAACAAGATTGACTGCACCATTTCAAGCAATGTGCAGCAAATTGGCCCAGGTGGCGGAATTGGTAGACGCACTAGTTTCAGGTACTAGCGAGTAACATCGTGGGGGTTCGAGTCCCTTCCTGGGCACCAAATTCTGGCAATGCACTGATTTTAGTAGCGCCGTAGACTTTTGGGTACTTGCGTGTTGTGTCATTAAAAGCATCACGTCTAAAAGCATACCCGAAAAACTTAACCATAGACGTCACTCGGCTTGAAGACGTGCTTTTCTCAGTTTGGCAATCTCCTGTTGCAAACCTTGGTGCACTATCCCCAAAGTCTGCATCGTCATGTTGGCGTGACGCACCCGTTGGGCCATGATTTTAAGCAAGCCGGCCAACAGCTGTGCAGCGGCCAATGGCTGGTGTTCCAGCAGCATGCTCAAGTGGTCGCGCTCCAACGCCGCTACATGCATAGTGTTGAGCGCCGTACAGGTAGCGGAATGGGGCTGCTTGTCAATAAAACCTACCTCGCCCACTAAATGTCCTGGTTTGGCACGGCGATAGACAACTGTGTCGATATCGTTAACCAGTTTGGAAGTTATCTTGGCCTCGCCGCTGATTACCAGCATCAACTGACCTTGGTTAGGGTGCCCCTCTTGAATTAAATTTTCGCCTTCGGTGTATTCACGCAGAGACATGACCTCCACAATGCGCAAAGCCTGGTCGCGCGGCATACCTTCAAACGCATCACCGCTGGTCAACAATTGCGCGATTTGACCCAAAGAATAGGCTGGAACGTCTGTCATATGGTTTATCTGGAAAACTTAAAAACAAAATATAGCTGCCTATTTCAACACAACCCAGTAGCTGGATAGAACCATGTGCAAAATTACAGTACATAGCCAAGCTGCTTGAGTTGGCCCTGCGCTTGGGGTGCAAGCCACGCGGGCTGACACAAATAGACTAGACAGAACGGCCAGTAATTGCGAGATACTAACGGCATGATGACCACCGCCAACACGCAAACACCATTACCCTCACCCAAAATACTGCTGGTCGACGACCACACTTTATTTCGCACAGGAATGCGGCTGATAGTCACATCGTTTCCTGGTGTGCATTCGGTACTCGAAGCTGGTTCGGTCATGCTGGCCAAACAGCACGAAGGCTTGCCCATTGACATTATTTTGCTGGACATTCATATGCCGGGACTCAACGGACTTGAAGGATTTACACTGCTGCGCAGCCTGTTTCGCAAAGCCAAAATTATTTTTGTCTCCGCCAGCGTCTCTGGTGACGCTGTCACGGATGCGGCAGCTCGCGGTGCCGATGGCTTTTTGCCCAAATCGGCCAGTGCCGATGATATTTTTGCAGCGCTGGCGACAGTGTGCGCTGGCGGCAAGTGTTTTCCCAGTTTGGTGGGTACTGACATTAACTTGCGCGGCGCCAGACCCACAGCACCCTCGCTTAGCGCACGGCAGTTGGAGGTGTTGGCACTTTTGGCACAAGGCAAACCCAATAAAGTCATCGCACGCGAGATGAATTTAAGTGAAAACACAGTACGCGTACATGTCTCGGCGATGTTCGCCAACTTGGGTGTTAACAGCCGCACCGCCGCATTGATCGCCGCGCAGCAGGCAGGGCTGGTCACGGGGTTATGACGCGGCGGCGCCCTTTACTGGAAATAGGGCTGCGTTGGCGGGAACCGGCCGTATTGCGCGGCCAAGTCGCGTTAATGCGGCGCAGTTTTCCCATCACCTTAATGGCGTCCACAGCGTCTGCTTTTTTATGCGTCTGGATGATGTACACGTTGGTGCTGCCCCTAGCACTGTGGATATGGTTAGCTACCCATATTGCAATCGTAGCCGGGGTTTTTATCGCTCTGCGAAGGGGCATGGACAATGCAGAAGACCCCTATGCCAAAGCGCGCTGGCTTATGCTGGGTATGGCGGGTATCGGTATCACCTGGGGTAGTTTAGTTTGGATCTGTTTGCTGTTTGGCAAGCC
>JAYTPK010000274.1:0-10507 GCA_043747295.1 Polaromonas sp.
CAAGGTATAATTTAAGGCTTCGGGCGATTAGCTCAGGGGTAGAGCACTGCATTCACACTGCAGGGGTCGCAAGTTCGAAACTTGCATCGCCCACCATCAATGGTTGGACAGCACCGAAGCCTGGAAAAACTTGCATTGCAACACGGGTAAATCCAGATGCCTAAAGCCCAAGAGTTACTGGGCTAGCAAAATAATTCAAACCCTATCGACTGCACAGCAGTCGAGTAGCCAATCAAGAGCGAACCACCACAACAAAGCGTTACCTGCTATCGCCAGCAATGTCTTAAGATACTACGTTAGTAAATAACGACTATGAATTAACAATTCGTCAAGTTGTACGTTTACAAAATTACTCGTAGAAAGACATTGAAATGCTAAAGACTTCTGATGTGGGATGTTGGTTGATGCCTCGCGCTTTGAAAAGTGCATCGACAGCTCTATTGGTGACCAGCTTACTCAGTTGCGGCGGTAACGGCGGCGGTAACGGCGGCGGTGGCGGTGGCGGTGGCACTAACGTGGTGTTGAACAATACGCAAGTGCCTGCACCGTCCTCATCAGCATCAGCCACCGTACCTACTCCTACTCCTACTTTAACCAAAACCGAGGCTGCTTTAGCAAAGTTTTGGAACCGATATGGTGCAAAGGAAAGCTTCCCGCCGATGTACGTGGAAATTCTCACTAAATTGCTGGAAGCTGAAGACAAGGTTCTGGCAGAAGACTACAAAGCTGCACGTGTCATCATTGACGCTTTGATTGCTAAATACCCGCTTTATGACAATGTGTGGTGGACTATTTCTCGGACAGGAGAAAGTAAAAGCACCCGTCCTTACCTTGGCGAACCTGGCGCTTATGCCCATCTGCGCATGTTGGACGAGATCACCAAGGTCGGCGTTAGCAAGACTTTACCCGGTACTACGCCAATTCAAATGGCCGTCGTCATACCAGCCTGCTCTGACATATTTCCTAAAACGGGCCCAAAATTACCGACTCGCAACTTAAATCCAGAGATACAAGCAGATTCTTATGAGGTAGTGCGCCAATCTTTGCGTCTGTTCCAAAGCTATATATTGGCTATCAGCGGTGGAGACCTGCGTCTGGAGCTGAATTTTTACAAAATTGATTCGTGCACTCAAATTGATAAAGTAAAAGGCTACGACTACAACGAGCCGATCAGGCAATTACCCCCAGGGGTAATCGAGAAAACAGATATGTTTTGGCTTATCTACCCTGGCGATTTAAATGTTGGCCTTGATGCTGGAGGTGGCAGCGGAATAGGTGGATTCGAGGCATCGGGGAAACCCGTGTTCATCAGTGAAGACGACTGGGTCATCAAAAAGAGAGATCCTGATCAAGGAGGTGGCGCCCGCACTGATGTGGAGCGCCGGATCTATTTACCTGAATGGGTTCAACACGAGTTTTTTCACCACTTATTTAGCAGTTGGCCTGAGCTGAAACTTGAGGGGCAAGCCAATCATGAGTGGCATGATCGTAATTATTGGCCGAAGGATTTTGTTGGAGTAGAAGAGGAAGACTATTACTCAGAGGCACTTAACAGACGCTTATATCAGGCGACCCCCAGCATTGCGAAAAAGCTAAAACGGGCAACCAAATAAGGGCTGCTATTGGCCACCTGCAGACTGCACCAGCGGACTTGCCCAGTTTGCACGAACAGTCAGCGATTTGTGATTTGCAGTTAACTCAAGCTGCCGCCGGTGTTGCGCGCCAGATAGTTTTGCCGCCGCTGGCCTTGTCAATTTGTTTAAGCACATCATCGTGCGCGGAGGTTTCGCTGTCGTTGGCCGTCAGCACTGTCAAAACCAGTCCGCTCAGGTCAACCGCACTGCCCGCATAGCCTGCCCCTGCAACTTGGCTGCCAGCGTCTATCAGCAGCGCGTCTTGCCCACGCGTGAGGTTGATGTAGACATCGGCCAGCAACTCAGCGTCTAGCAGCGCGCCGTGCAAGGTGCGGCTTGAGTTGTCTACGCCCAAGCGGTCGCACAGTGCGTCAAGGCCATTGCGTTTTCCGGGGTACAGCTCTTTGGCCATGGCTAGGGTGTCGGTGATTTTGGTGCAATATTTTTTGAAATCGCCCTTGCCTAATTGACCCAGTTCCATGCTCAAAAAACTCACGTCAAACGGTGCGTTATGAATGATGACTTCGGCACCTTCTATAAATTCTAAAAACTCGTCTGCTATGGCGGAAAACTTGGGTTTATCGGCTAAAAACTCGCTGGTAATGCCGTGCACGCGCAAGGCTTCTTCGTGGCTGTCGCGCTCAGGGTTGATGTAGAAATGTTTATTGTTTTTAGTCAGCTTGCGGTTGACTAGTTCTACGCAGGCCAGCTCTAAAATACGGTCGCCGTTGGCGGCGGACAGGCCGGTGGTTTCAGTGTCTAAAAATATTTGGCGCATAGGTTTTCTCTAGTTACTGTGATGTTAACCAAAAAATTCAGCAAAAAAAGGCAGCACCTTTTCAGATGCTGCCCCGAACCTCAGAGAAACTCTTAAAAATTACATTTTCTTAAACTCAATACGGCGGTTTTTGGCCTTGCCTCGCTGAGCGCTTGGTTAGAGTCGTCCTTGCCCACGTTATCGGTATGGCCGCCCACCTCAAAAGGGCCTTTGATACACGGCACCACTGCCTCCAGCAGTTTGCACGCATCGGCCGTAAGGTCAACCTTGCCTGTGGCAAAAGTAGCCGCTACCACTACCGAATCACCGCACTGCACATCTTCGGCTTTGGCCGCTGGGGCCGCTGCGATGGTCAACTTGTCGATGACGTTGGCAGCACCATACTTAGCCGCTGCAGCGTCGACGATGGCCTTTTGGTAGCGGCGTCGGGCACTTGGCCTTCAAGTGAGAGCTTGCTGCCGTCCCACAAGGCTTTGTGGGCCACAGGGCTTGGCGCTGCAGGCGCTATGGGAGATGTCGGCGTCTCCACAGGCAAAGCTGATGCGGCAGCTACAGGACCTGCATTGCAGCATGAAACCGCAGAGCCTGGGCCACGCCCGGTCATCCACAGCCAAATGAGTACGATCAAAGCCAAAACGGCGATGATCCACGTCCACCGCAAGTAACGCGGCCAGTCAAGTTGTTGTGCCATGGGTTATTCCCTTAGCCTTTGGAGCCGTCTTGGTCAGGCGCAGCCTCAACCCCGGCATACAACTCGTCCTGCAGCGTCTTCAGCTCAGCCCAGCGGTTCTCAGAAGCCAGTTTGGCCTGTTGCGCCTAGGTGCCTGGGTGCCTGGGTGCCTGGGTTGGCCAGCTTAAAGCGTGGGCCACCTTTGTCTAGGATGACTGACATTTGGGGCACGGTCATTTTGCTGACCTGGGCAAACGTGCTCACACCCAAGCTAAACAACGAGCCAATGCATTGCCAAAGGGGAGTCAAAAAACCTAAGTTTTAGTGATTTTCTTTAGCATGGTTGATGGTGTACTTAGGTATCTCCACCACTAAGTCTTTTTGCGCCACAAAAGCTTGGCAGCTCAGACGACTGTTGGGCTCTAAGCCCCAGGCACGGTCGAGCAAGTCTTCTTCGTTTTCGTCCAACTCATTGAGCGACGCAAAGCCCTCGCGCACTATGATGTGGCAGGTAGTGCAGGCACAGCTCATGTCGCAGGCGTGTTCTATTTCTACGCCGTGCTCTAGCAAGGCTTCGCAAATGCTGTCGCCTACATTGGCGTTGATCTGTTTACCCTGGGGGCAAATCTCGGCGTGGGGGAGGATTCTGATAATTGGCATGTGGTGGTCGGTAAATTAAACCGTCTCGATGTTTTTACCGGCTAAGGCTTTTTGAATGCCGGCGTTCATGCGCTGGGCGGCAAAGGCTTCGGTGCCATCAGCCAGGCGTTTGGTTTGCGCCTCAATAAAGGCGGCATCTTCAGACGTTTTGGCAGCTCGTAAGTCATCTATCAGGCCTTCAATGCTGCGGTGCTCTGCGTCGCTTAGCAGCGCGCTATCGGCATTTAAGGCGCTTTGCGTGGCCAGCACCATCCGGTCGGCGTCTAGCCGCGCCTCGGCCAGCGCTCTGGCCTGCATGTCTACCTGCGCGGTGCTGAAGCTGTCTTGCAGCATTTTGGCAATTTGGTCGTCGCTTAAACCGTAGCTGGGTTTCACATCAATCTGCGCTTCAACGCCGCTGATCTGTTCTTTGGCCGCTACGTTCAGTAGACCATCGGCATCGACCGTAAAAGTGACGCGAATGCGCGCTGCACCGGCCACCATGGGCGGGATACCGCGCAGTTCAAAACGGGCCAAGCTGCGGCAGTCCACCACCAAATCGCGCTCGCCTTGCAGCACATGCAGTGCCAGGGCGGTTTGGCCATCTTTGTAAGTGGTGAAGTCTTGCGCCATGGCTGTGGGAATGGTTTGGTTGCGCGGCACTATGCGCTCTACCAGACCGCCCATGGTCTCAATACCCAAGCTCAGCGGAATCACGTCCAGTAGCAGCAAGTCGCCCTGCGGGTTGTTGCCCGCCAGCTGGTTGGCCTGAATGGCCGCGCCCAGCGCCACCACTTCATCGGGGTTCAGGTTGTTGAGCGGCGGCTTGCCAAAAAACTCTTCCACCGCTTTTTGTACTTGCGGCATACGCGTCGAGCCGCCCACCATCACCACGCCTTGCACTTCAGCTTTGTCCAGCTTGGCATCGCGCAGCGCTTTGCGCACGGCTTGCAGGGTTTTGGCGGTAAGGTGCGCTGTGGCGTGTTCAAAAGCTGCTTTTTCTGTGACAAAATCGGCTGAAGTCCCTGTAAATACTGCTCGAGCAGCTACAGAATTTATAGTAGACAGCTGCTCTTTCACACTGCGTGCCAGCATTTTGATGGCGGCTTTGTCGTGTGCGTTGTCAGCAGTGAGCCCGGTTTGCGCCAAGATCAAATCAGCCAATGCGCGGTCGTAGTCGTCGCCACCTAGCGCGCTGTCGCCGCCAGTGGAGATCACCTCAAACACGCCCTTGGACAATCGCAATATGGAGATGTCAAACGTACCGCCACCTAAATCGTAAATGGCGTACACGCCTTCACTGGCGTTGTCTAGGCCATAGGCAATAGCGGCTGCGGTGGGTTCGTTGATCAGGCGCAGCACGTTAATGCCGGCCAGCTGCGCCGCGTCTTTGGTGGCTTGGCGCTGCGCGTCGTCAAAGTAGGCAGGCACGGTGATGACTGCGCCGTAGATGTCGTCGGCCAAGCTGTCTTCGGCGCGAAAACGCAGCGTGGCTAAAATTTCAGCGCTCACCTCTACGGGCGATTTGTCGCCATAGGTTGTGGCGATTTTGACCATACCGCCGCCTGTGCCTTTTTCGGCCATCAGCTTGAAGGGCAGCTTGTCAGCGTTGGCAATATCGTTCATGCCGCGGCCCATCAGGCGCTTGACACTGGTAATCGTATTCTCGGGGTCGGCGCTTTGCGCGGCCTGGGCTAATGCGCCAATCTGGCGGCCGTTATCAGGCAGATAGCGCACCACAGATGGCAAGATCACAGCGCCCTGCTCATCTGGCAAACATTCGGCCACGCCGCTTTTAACGGCGGCTACCAACGAATGGGTGGTGCCCAGGTCAATGCCCACCGCAATGCGGCGCGTATGCGGGTCAGGGCTTTGGCCGGGTTCGGAGATTTGCAAAAGTGCCATGGTGGTGTGCTGCGCGCGGCTAATGTAGTGTGTTGTTATGTGCTGCTGAGTGTGCTGCAGGTTCTGGAGCCTATTGTCCCAGAGCCTCGTAGCGCAGCTCGATGTCGTGCTGAAAGCGCTCAATGAACATAAGGGCTCTCACGGCTTGGGCGGCTTGCAGGTAATTTTTATCAACGTCTAGCAAATGCTCTGCTTTTGATAGCTGCTCAAGCAGTAAATGCTTGGACTGCTGGCTGATTTCATCTAAATTTTGCCCATTATGAGCATCATCCAGCGCCTCACGCAGTTCCATCTGCTGCATCAAAAACGCAGCGGGCATGGCGGTGTTGTTTTCGGCGTTAATCGGTGCTTGGTGCAGCTCGCACAGGTAAGCGGCGCGTTGCACGGGGTCTTTTAGGCGCTGGTAGGCTTCGTTAATGCGCACGCTCCACTGCATGGCAATGCGTTGGGCTGCTGCGCCTTGGGCAGCAAACTTATCAGGGTGGGCTTGGCGCTGCAGGTCTTTCCAGCGTGCGTCAATAGTCGCGCGGTCCTGCGCAAAATTTAGTGGCAGGTTAAAAAGTTCAAAGTCGTTGGACTGAAGATTCACGGCTTACCGCTAGCTAGGGCACATTTAAACGCGGAAGCTCTCGCCACAACCGCATTTATCACGCTCGTTGGGGTTGTTAAATTTAAAGCCTTCGTTCAGGCCTTCGCGCACAAAGTCTAGTTCGGTGCCATCTAAATACGCCAAACTTTTAGGGTCCACCATCAGCTTGATACCTTGGGTTTCAAACAGCACGTCCTCGGGCGGCACTTCGTCTACATATTCCAGCTTGTAGGCTAGGCCCGAGCAACCAGTGGTTTTAACGCCCAAGCGCACACCAATGCCCTTACCGCGCTTGGTAAGGTATTTGGTGACGTGCTTGGCAGCGGCGGGAGATAGGGTGACGGCCATGGTTCGCGTTTCGTTGGTAGGCTGAGCGGGTAGGAAGGCTTCGACAGGCTCAGCCCGAGCGGAGTTGATCGTGAATTATTCAGGCAGCTACCGCCGCGCCGTGCTTGGCTTTGTAGTCATTGACTGCGGCTTTGATGGCGTCTTCGGCCAAGATGGAGCAGTGAATTTTCACGGGCGGCAAGGCCAGCTCTTCAGCAATGGTGCTGTTCTTGAGCGCTGCTGCTTGATCTAGCGTTTTGCCTTTAACCCACTCGGTGACGAGCGAGCTAGACGCAATGGCCGAGCCACAGCCGTAGGTTTTAAAGCGTGCGTCTTCGATGATGCCGGTGGTTGGGTTGACCTTGATTTGCAGCTTCATCACGTCGCCGCAAGCTGGTGCGCCCACCATGCCGGTGCCTACGGTGTCGTCGCCTTTTTCAAAGCTGCCAACGTTGCGGGGGTTCTCGTAGTGGTCCACTACTTTGTCTGAATATGCCATTTTGTTTACCTCTTTACTTGTGTAACCTAAGATTTAATCAGTTGAGGACAGAGCAACCGGCTGCTACGCAGGTCGGTTGGTCTGTCCCACAAAGTTGCTAGTGAGCCGTCCACTGAATGGACGATATATCAATGCCATCTTGGTACATGTCCCACAGTGGGCTCATGTCGCGCAGTTTGGCAACGTTCTCTTTGATGGTGTTAATCGCAAAATCAATTTCAGCTTCGGTGGTCCAACGGCCAATCGTCATGCGCAGGCTGCTATGGGCTAGCTCGTCGCTGCGGCCCAAGGCGCGCAGCACATAGCTGGGCTCTAGCGATGCCGATGTGCAGGCCGAACCGCTGGACACAGCCAGGCCTTTGATACCCATCATCAGGCTTTCGCCTTCGACATAGTTAAAGCTCATGTTGATGTTGTGCGGCACGCGCTGGGTCTCGTGGCCGTTGATAAATACTTGTTCAATGCCTTTAAGGCCATTCATCAAGCGTTGTTGCAAAACGCTGATTTTTTTATTCTCCTCAACCATTTCTTCTTTGGCAATGCGATAGGCCTCGCCCATGCCTACGCACTGGTGCGTGGGTAGTGTGCCGCTGCGCATGCCGCGCTCATGGCCACCGCCGTGCATTTGTGCCTCTAGGCGAATGCGCGGCTTGCGGCGCACATACAACGCGCCGATGCCTTTGGGGCCATAGGTTTTGTGGCTGGTCAGGCTCATCAAATCAATCGGCATGGCGCTGATGTCAAACTCTACGCGGCCAGTGGCCTGAGCTGCGTCCACGTGGAAGATCACGCCTTTTTCGCGGCAGGCATTGCCCAGCGCCATCATGTCTTGGATCACGCCGATCTCGTTGTTCACATACATTACGCTGGCCAAAATCGTGTCGGGGCGAATGGCGGCTTTGAATGCATCTAAGTTCACCAAGCCGTCATCTTGCACGTCAAGGTAAGTCACTTCAAAGCCTTGACGCTCTAGCTCACGCATGGTGTCCAGCACGGCTTTGTGCTCGGTTTTCACCGTGATCATGTGCTTGCCTTTGGTTTTATAAAATCCAGCGGCACCTTTGATGGCCAAGTTGTTGCTCTCAGTGGCGCCACTGGTCCACACGATCTCGCGCGGATCAGCGCCGATCAGTGCAGCAATATGGTCGCGCGCCTTTTCAACCGCGGCCTCAGCCTCCCAGCCCCACGCATGGCTGCGTGACGCAGGGTTGCCAAAATGCTCGCGCAACCATGGAATCATGGCGTCTACCACCCGTGGGTCGCACGGGTTGGTGGAGCTGTAGTCCATGTAGATGGGGAAGTGTGGTGTGTCGCTCATGACTTAATGCTCAAAAACTATTAATATACTATAAAATTAATAGCAAACTATGTAATAAATGCTTGGACTGTTGCCCTATTTCGTTGTAAAAATAGAGTTTACTGCTTGGCAAACACATTGCCCAGTGCGAACACTGAATTAGGCGCGTTGATGCGAATGGGTTTTTGAATTGGCATCGGCGAAATGGCTTTTTTCACCATCGGTTTGATCTCCACTTGCAAGCCCTTGGCCAACTGCTCGTCCACCATGTTTTGCAAATTCACAGAGTCTAAAAACTCCACCATGCGGGTGTTCAGCGCGCTCCACAGGTCGTGCGTCATGCAGCGGCTGGCTTCCCCGTTGGTATGGCAGTTTTCTTTTCCGCCGCACTGGGTGGCGTCTAGTGGCTCGTCCACCGACACAATAATGTCAGCAATGGTGATGTCTGCAGCCTTACGGCCCAGCGTGTAGCCGCCGCCTGGGCCACGGGTGGACTCCACCAGTTCGTGACGGCGTAGCTTGCCAAACAATTGCTCTAGGTACGACAGCGAAATTTGCTGACGCTGGCTGATGGCGGCCAATGTGACTGGGCCAGAATTTTGGCGCAGTGCCAAGTCAATCATCGCGGTGACCGCAAAACGGCCTTTAGTTGTGAGTCGCATCGCAAGCTCCTTTAGTGCTTACAGTTATCGGTTGCTTCCACGCTCTCTGCTCGCAGCAGGCAGCGCAGTGGCGCTTAACTCCATCCCGGCCTTCTCGGCCTATTGGTGCATCCGCTATTAATATGCGGGTTTACCAGCCTTAGGGTGCAGAACTGTCTGATAAAAGGACCATCTGCTTAGTTCCCGACTGTTACTGTCAAGTATAGCAGATAACCAAACGGTCTGCTCGGGTATTAGAGCAATTTATGGCGCGGGATCCGTGCCCGGCTATTTGTAAGACAAAGTCTAAGCTGAGGGTAAGTTTCGCGATAAATGGCGAACCAAACCTTCGCAAGCCGCTTCTATCAAGCCTAAAACTTGGTCGAAACCAACATCGCTGCCGTGGTAGGGATCTGGCACCACAGCGCCCAGCGCTGCGCTAGGGTCAGCAAATTCCATCAACAACTTGAGTTTAATAGCATGCTGGGGCGGACAATCGACCTGCAACAGCGCCAAATTATCCCAGTCCATAGCCAAAATCAGGTCAAAGTCAACGTAATCGTCGGCATGCACTTGCCTAGCGCGCAGCTTAGACAAATCGTACCCTCTGCGCAGCGCATGTTCGGCACTGCGCTCATCAGGTGGGCTACCGGGGTGGTAGTTGTGGGTGCCAGCCGAATCAATCAACACCCGCTTAGACAAGCCCGCCTGCGCCACCTTAGCGCGCAGCACGCCCTCAGCCGTAGGGCTGCGGCAGATGTTGCCCATGCAGACCATGAGAATTTGAAACGTATCGTCGTTGGGGGACATAGTTGCTATTTATTTTGTAGCTGCTTAAGCAATGGATACTTGGACTGCAAGCTATTTAAGCTACCGATAAGGGCACAATATTATCACCGCCACTGGCCCCAAAAGCCTGCTCCCGTAGCAAAGCCAGTTGATCCCGCACCCGCGCAGCTTTTTCAAACTCCAGGTTCTTGGCATGTTCAATCATTTGCTTTTCTAGCTGCTTGATACGCTTGGACACATCGCGTTCATTCATGTCTTCTACGTGGGCGCGGTCCAGGTCGCGCTGCTCGGCGGCTTTGCTGGCTTTTTCGCTGTACACGCCGTCAATCAAATCGCGCACCTTCTTCACAATTGAGGTGGGCGTAATGCCGTTGTCTAGGTTGAACTGGGTTTGCTTGATGCGGCGGCGCTCGGTCTCGCTGATGGCCTTTTTCATGCTCTCGGTCATTTTGTCGGCGTACAAAATGGCGCGGCCATTCAAGTTACGGGCTGCGCGGCCGATGGTTTGGATGAGTGACCGCTCTGCCCGCAAAAAGCCTTCTTTGTCAGCGTCCAAAATCGCCACCAAACTCACCTCAGGAATGTCCAAGCCCTCGCGCAGCAGGTTAATGCCCACCAGCACATCGAAGGTGCCTAGGCGCAGATCACGCAAAATCTCTACCCGCTCTACGGTATCCACATCGCTGTGCAGATACCGCACTTTGCAGCCGTTGTCGCTTAAATAATCGGTCAGCTGCTC
>JAYTPK010000275.1:0-3297 GCA_043747295.1 Polaromonas sp.
TTCTGTATGTGTGCCAACACACAGTGAGGGGGTAATGATCTTTCTACGATTGCATCATTTGCAAGCTCATGATGCGGTCCACCCGCGAGAAAGACACTATGAAATCCTTAAGTAAGCACTTCAACCCACCGGTTTGTCTCTTTCCAGCGCTGTTGACCACTTTTTTAATTGCCTGTAGCGGCGGTGGGCTTGATCCTATTTTGGGCAGTGATGCAGGCAATACCTCTGTGGCTGCAACACCAGCAACACCTGGAGCAGCTGGGGCAGCTGGGGCAGCTTCAAACCCTGCAACGCCTTCTGTTGTCCCGGGGGTGCCCGTAGTTCCTGCCACGCCAATTACACCTATCAACACACCCAATTTGGGCTCTGCCGCAAGTTTTGGTGTTTTTGGTGGTGCGGCTGGCGTCACCAACCAGGGTGTAAACACCATCGTCAACGGAAACCTGGGCACAACAGCGGCTTGCACCTTAAACACGGGTTTTCATGATGCAGCGAACGTATACACACAAACGCCACTCAATGTGGGCGGTGTCAACGGCAGTATCTATTGTGCACCACCGGCTCCAGGCACACTGACAACCATGGCCATTGCGACACAAGCACTTTCTGACATTCAATCCGCATACAACACTTTGGCAGCCATGCCACCAGGCAGTGACCCAGGCGCTGGCCAATTGGGTGGTTTGGTATTAGCACCTGCTGTTTACACAGCGGCTGGGGGTAGTTTTAATTTAACGAGTGGCAATTTGACGCTGGATGGACAAGGCAATAGCAATGCTGTTTGGGTCTTTCAAAGTGCTTCATCTTTAACGGTTGGTTTAAGTGCAGCACCCCGCAGCATCACGCTTATCAATGGTGCGCAGGCTAAAAATGTATTTTGGAAAGTGGGTAGTGCGGCACGTATTGAAGACGGTAGCACCATGGTTGGCACCATCATCGCGCCGGCGGGTGTGACGATTTCAACCGCTGGCCAGACCATGCAAACCACCTTGGTGGGTCGTGCACTCAGCCTGACAGCCTCCGTCACCATGGTCAACACCACCATTGTTGCCCCATGAACAAGTGAACAGGTTTATCACATCTACATCTTTTAAAAAATCTGAAAGAATCTTATGAAAAATACCCATACCCTTCGCGTGTTAGGTCTTGCAGGACTTGGCACCGTGCTCTCAGCTGCTGCTTTCGCACAAGACTACGATAGCGCCAGTTATCCCTATGGTGGCATCTCATTGGGTCAATCACAAGCGCGTATCGATGAGCCAAGAATTTCGGCCCGATTAGCGTCTGAGGGCGCGAGTAGATCCAGCATGACGAAAAATGAACATGACATGGCTTACAAGATTTTTGGCGGCTACCAGTTCAATCGGAATTTTGCCGTTGAAGCAGGTTATTTCAACCTCGGTAAGTTTGATTTCACCAGTACCACCGTACCGGCTGGTACATATCACGGCCAAATCAAACTACAGGGTGCAAATGTAGATTTGGTCGGCACCCTGCCATTGACACCACGCTGGTCCGCACTGGGCAGAGCAGGTATTCAGTATGCCAATGCGCGGGACAGTTTCCAAAGTACGGGTTCTGTGCGCATTCCAAACGCTGCACCAAGTCAGAACGCCGTCAACTACAAAATCGGCGCTGGCATTCAGTATGAAGTGAACCGCTCCTTGTTCGTTCGCGGTGAAGTCGAACATCTGCGCGTCAACGACGCGATCGGTAACCGTGGCGGTGTGAACATGTATTCCGTCAGTCTGGTCATCCCTCTTGGGCGTACAACCGTTGCCGCACCACGTGCTGTAGCAGCCCCAGTCTACATCGCACCCGCGCCGGAACCTGTACCAGTTGCCGTTGTAGCTCCTGTGTATGTACCACCTGCGCCAGCTCCTGCGGTCGTGATCACACCACCGCCACCACCAGTGGTGGTAGTTGCACCGGAACCAGCACCGATGCCGATGGATGTAGCACCTAAGCGTCCCGCTAAACAAGACCGTAATTAATAAAAGACTCATAAATACGCCTCTAGCAGGCGTATTTATTAACTAAATTGCTATTATATATATAGCATATCTTCGTACTTTAACCGACTATATCAGTTCTTCGCCAAATACTCACGAACACCCTTGAATTCAGGGCGCGAGTCTGCTGTTCCTACCAGCTGCGTGACTTTGGAGTAAAACATTTTGGCTTTGGCAGGGTTGTTGGTCTGCACGGCAGCTTGGCCTGCAGCTATGAGGCTGCGCAGCCGGTTGGGGTCGCGTACTTGTGAGCGCTCATATTGCACCAGGGCTTCAGCTGCATTACCGCTTTGCAACAGCATATCTGCCAACAATTCACGCGCAGGAATCAAGCGGCCGGGTGAAACCGGGCTTTTCTCGCTGGCATCTTCCATGTCTGCGGCTGTGCGCATTTGTGCCAGTGCTGTGTCTTTGTCACCCCGTCCATAGGCAATCCAGGCCAGCGCTGTTTGGTGTTGCACGTTGACTTCGGTCGCCCAGTAGGTGTTTTTAGCGGTTTTAAGCGCTTCTACCGTCTCTCCAAGCACTTTGGCGCTTTTTTCTGCCATGGCAAGGTCACCACTGCGCGCTGCACCCAGAGACTTGGCAAACCAGACCATCGCATCGGCAAAAGTAAAGCGGCTGGTGCGGGCCTCCAGCTCGGCGGCTTCTTTCCACATGCCACGTTCAACGGCGTAGCGTGCTGGCATCGCCGACATGGCGTAGCTGATGGGCATGGCCGCTGGATTCAGGTCGGTCACCGTTTTGGATTCGTTCAAATTACTGATCGCTTCTTGGTCACGCCCCAATTGCAAGTTGGCATAAACCATGTAATCAAGCGCGTGCAGCCAATTGCTACCTGATTTATCAATTTTGGCGGCATTGGCAGAGCGGCGATTGGTCGTCACTGAATCTTGCCAAGATCCCACCCGTGTGAAGATGTGTGATGGCATGTGCAAGGCGTGTGGCGCAGAGGCTGCAATGTCGGCGTAACGCCTGGCCGCTGGCAAACCTTTCATCGCAATCGGTGGATAGTCATAACTGTGGATCAAATAGTGCGCCACACCCGGGTGGTTAGGGTGTTTCACCATTTGTGGCTCGAGCAAAGCAGCAGCTTTCAAGGTTGCTGCAAACGTGGTATCTGATGGCGACTGCGTCGCCGTCAGGTAAATGGCCGAGAAAATCTGCGCTTCGTCATCGTCCGGGAAGCGTTTTGCCAACTGCTCAAAGGCATCCGACAGGGCTTTCATGCGGATACCGTGCGGGCGGTTGGCAAAGTCCTGCCAATACTGCGCAACGGCTTCCA
>JAYTPK010000276.1:0-2861 GCA_043747295.1 Polaromonas sp.
AGACTGGGATCTGGCAGAGCAGCCCGCTCCAGATTACGAGGATTGGAGTTGGAGTTCAGACACCATTACCTGGCGACCAAGCGTTAAGATCAAGGAGACCCCAGAGTGAGGTGATCTTCTTGCAACTCCAACTCCAGTCTAGAATGAAAGAAAATCTTTTGAAGGTTTTCGACATGATCTCAACTGTTTCAATCTATAAATCAGCAGCGTTGGCAACTGTATTCCTTGGCTTAACTGCCTGCGCAACAGCACCTCAGGTGCCGCCTGAAGTAGCCCCACACGCACAGGCTTGCCCCAAAGGCGCACCCGAGCAAGCTAGGTGTTTTCTTGGGCAAGATTCGGCTGGCGGGCACTATTTGATTGCGATGCCCAAGCAGTGGAGCGGCGTGCTGGTGGTGCATGCGCATGGCGGCCCTACGCTCGGCCCAACCAAAGCATCGCGCGCTGATGAAGACATTGCCCGCTGGGCCATCACCGTCCAGCAAGGCCATGCTTGGGTTGGTTCGGTGTTTAGTCAAGGTGGTTTTGCCGTCACTTCAGCTGCTCAAGACACCGAGCGGGTACGCAAAATCTTTGTCGATCATGTGGCAAAACCCAAGCGCATAATTTTGCATGGGCAATCTTGGGGCGGCATGGTGGCTACGCGCGCTGCTGAGCTCTTTCCCAAATCTTGGGACGGCATGCTGCTGACCAGCGGCGTGGTGGGTGGCCCGGCGACTTATGATTTCCGCGTGGATATTCGCGCGATTTACCAACTTCTGTGCAACAACCATCCGCGAGCCGACGAGCCGAGCTATCCCGTGTCCATCGGCTTGCCTGCCAGTTCAACGATGACTTCCGCCGATTTGAGCGCCCGCGTCAATGAGTGTTTGGGTTTGAACAAGCCGGCCGCGCAGCGCTCTCCAGAGCAGACGCGTAAAGTGAAAACCATTGTGGATGTGGTGCGCATTCCAGAGCGCTCGATTGCTGGCCATATGAACTGGAGTACCTTTACCCTGCAAGATGTGGCCCGGCGCAATGGTGGCGCACCCTTTGGCAACGCCGGTGTGCGCTACACCGGTTCGGATAACGATGCCGATTTGAACGCAAAAGTACCGCGATTAGCCGCTGATCCAGTAGCTGCAGCGCGGTTTGCGCAAGATGGGGATCACAGCGGGAGATTTGCAGTGCCTGTGATTGCAGCGCACGGCATTGGTGATGCCACCGTGTTTGTAGAAGGTGGCGAAACCTTGCGCCAACGCATGCAGGCGGCGGGCAATGGCGCGCGCTTGGTGCAGGTCTTTGTGGACTCCAGTGAACACAGCTACTGGGGCGATGCTTTTTACCCGCCACTCTTTGACGCTTTGCTGAGCTGGATGGAGCAGGGCGATAAGCCCAGCCCCGCTGGCATCGCGCAACGCTGCCGCGAGATGCGCACCGCAGCGCCAGCCGAATGCCTCTTCTTGCCAGATTACGCAGTCAAGCCGTTGGCTTCACGCATTGCACCGAGGTAAATCATCCCTTGCAGCCATTGGATGTCCATCAAAGGGATTTTATGTTTAGCGTGGATTTTCAAAAAATACGTACTTCGAGCCGTAATCGCTGATTTCGAAATACACGCGCTTCTCGTCTGCATCGGCCGTCAAGCTAAGGTATTCATCGAGAGCACCCCGTTCATGCTGCACCTGCCAGTGCGTCAGTGCGCCAGTGCGCCAGTGGGTGCTGTCTGTTCCCAAGAGGCTACGCATACTTAATGCAGCGCGACGGGCCAGTGCTGAACATGGTGCTGCGCATCTTCCTGCGGGCGATTGCCCAAAGCCTACAGGCGCACAGCCCCGGCGCTGCGCAGGTGGACAAAGCCGCACTGCATATCGGGGTTTGTTGTTCTGACAACCGGGACCACTTCTAAGCGCTATAGTTGTCAATATTTATCATGTGGTTTTCTTCTCTATTTAGACTATGACAAGCTCGTTCTCACTCAAAACCATTGCCTTCTTGACTGAGGCTGGTCAACAAAATGATCCACTGTGGCTTGATGCGCAAGCTGATCGTTACGACAAGCTGGTCAAAGCGCCGTTCGTAGACCTCGCTGTCGGCTTAAAAGCTGCGCTACAGCCACAGTTGCCCGACTATCACTTTCCAACGCAAGGCATTGGGCGGATTAAAAAAACTGCAAACAAAATAGTTGCTGGCATGCCGTGTTACAAAGATTGGTTGTCTATTTCGGCCTCCATCCCGTCGAGCTCTCGCTTTGAACGCAATCCCCATCTATTCTTCGGCATATTGCCCAACATACAGCCCTACATGGGCGTGGTGGTAGCTGGTGGCTTGTTTATGCCTTCGGGCCCGCAACTCAAAAAGATGCGCACGGCAATTGCGGAAAATTCCAGCGCGTTTCACTTGCTGTTTGCAGACCCTGCCTTTCAGCAACGCTTCAAAACCAACTTTTCGCGAAATGAAGTAGCCGCGCGCGTGCCGCGTGGATTCGACGCAAACCATGCTGATGTGGATTGGTTGATGTTAAAAAGTTTTTTGGTGATAAAAAACATCTCTACCGCGCAATTCGCTTCACCAAATTTGCTTACATCAGTGGTCGATGATTTTAAGCAGCTTGCGAGACTCAATCGCTTGATTGAAAGCGTCCTTGATTAAACTTAAATAATTAACTGCGCGACAGCATAAAGTCCGCTGAGAGCTGGTGGCGCTGACCCAAGGCCCCAGCGACCACCCCCGACTTTGCACAGTGGCTGGCAGGCCTTGGCATATCGTCTATCTCGCTCAATCCTGATAGTGTGATGGAGACTTGGAAGGCGTTGGCTGGGTAGACCACAGCGCACTACCTGTGGGCGGTGCTTATCGCCCCCATCTATGCGGAGTCCATA
>JAYTPK010000277.1:0-1763 GCA_043747295.1 Polaromonas sp.
CAACAAGCTCTGCGGGTGGTTGCAGTCCAACAGGCGCGCAAATACGCACATCCATGCCCATCTGCGTACCGCCTACCAGCAGTGAGCAGCCCATGTTAAAGCTGGCATCACCCAGGTAACAAAACGACAACTCATGCAGGGGCTTTTCGCCAAATTCCTCCATAGTCAACAGATCAGCCAATATCTGCGTAGGGTGTGCCTCATCGGTAAGACCATTCCAAACCGGGACATGTGAGAATTTCGCAATTTCTTCCACCACGGTTTGGTGAAATCCTCGGTACTCTATGCCATCATAAAGTCTGCCCAGCACTCTGGCAGTGTCCTTGAGCGATTCTTTGTGACCCATCTGTGAACCACCAGAATCCAGGTAAGTAACATGCCCGCCTTGGTCGTGCACAGCCACTTCAAAAGCACAGCGGGTTCGGGTGGATGCTTTTTCAAAAATTAGCGCAATATTCTTGCCTTTTAGCCGGGGATGCTCGTTGCCTGCGTATTTTGAGCGTTTGAGTTCAGCCGCCAGATTCAATAAAAATCGAATGTCGCGTGGCTCAAAATCTTTCAAATCAAGCAAGCTGCGGTTGCGTAAGTTAAAGCTCATGGTCGATTCTCATGCAAAAAAATATTCAGGTAATGAGGCTACAGCGGGTCGCGCTCTATAGGGCATGTCATGCAGTGGCTGCCACCCCTACCTCGGCCAAGCTCACCGCTGGGTATGGTGATAACCTCAACCCCAGCTTTGCGCAAAAGTGTATTGGTGTAGGTATTGCGGTTGTAAGCCACCACCACACCGGGAGCCAGCGCCAACAGGTTATTGCCGTCATCCCACTGTTCACGCTCTGCCTCGTAGGCATCGCCCCCCGTAGCCACAGTACGCAATTTGGCTAAGCCCATGGCATCCGCCAACACTTGCAGAAACGGTTTGTCTTCAGTGCGCACATCTAAACTGCCTTCTTTCATGCCTGGGCGCAAGCTGTGCACGCGGATACTGTCTACCACGTCTGGGAAAACGGTAACCAAGTCCACATCGCAAAAAGTAAGCACTGTGTCCATATGCATGGCGCCACGCGATTTTGGCAATTGCGCGGCCAGCACATGGGTGGCAGCACCGCAGGCAAACAAGCTCAATGCCAACTGGCTTACGCCTTGGGGTGATGAACGCTCGCCCATACCCACCAGTACGACACCATTGCCCAGCGGCATCACGTCTCCGCCTTCCAACGACGCCAATCCATGGTCGTGGTCGGGGTCGCCCCACCACTCTTTAGCTTCCCGGTCCGCTGATGTTGTGAAAGCGGGATGGAAACGGTAGATAGCGGCCATCAACAGAGTTTCTTGCTGGCGCGCTGGCCAGTACATGGGGCACAACACTACACCATCGCCTATCCAGCAGCTGCTGTCACGTGTAAAAAGGCTATTGGGCAGCGGCGCAATCAAGAGGTCTGCCGCACTGGCGCAACTGGCGACTAAACCATCAGGCTCAAACGGCAGGTCCGCACGCGCTACGCCACCAATCAGCCGCTCTGCCAACAAAGCTGCAGGCATGGTTTCAAACCAGCGACGCAGCTGTGCGCCAGCGTCGCTGTCAATTAAATCGTGGCTAAGTTTATGGTCTAACAACCAAGTCAGTGCCATGGGATTGCTGACCGTGGTGGCAAGCAAATCGTGCAGCTCCAGCACCTCCACTCCGCGTTCGATCATGGCGCTGGTAAAAGCATCGTGGTCGTTTCTGGCTTGTGCTACCCACAGCACATCGTCAAACAACA
>JAYTPK010000278.1:0-20257 GCA_043747295.1 Polaromonas sp.
GGCGTGCTGGCGCGCTACACCCAGCACTTGCTTAGCTTGGCTGCCGGTGCGCTGATGGGCACGGCATTTATCCATTTGCTGCCAGAGGCGTTTGAAAGCCAAGCTGGTGCCAAAGCGCTATTTGCCACGCTGCTGGGCGGGCTGATATTTTTCTTTTTGCTTGATAAAGCTGAGCTGTACCACCATGGGCACGAGCATAGCCACGGGGACACAGCTTCTTTAGTTCGGGTTGAGCCTGTCGAAACCCATGTGCATCAACATGGTCAAGCGCATGACCACACAACTCACGCGCACGCCCACGCCCACGCCCACGCGCCAGCAGCAGCTAACACTCATAACCACGCCAGCGGCGGTTGGGCCGTGCTGCTGGGCGACAGCGTGCACTGCTTTGGCGACGGCATTTTGATTGCAGCAGCCTTCATGGCCGACCTGCGCCTAGGCTTAGCCGCCACACTGGCCGTGCTGGTGCACGAGATTCCGCACCACATGGGCGACCTGGTGGTACTGCGCGATGCTAAGCAAAGCGCCCGCCAAGCAGTGGTCAAACTTAGCGGCGCAGGCGCAGTCACCGTGGTAGGCGGTGTAGTGGGCTATGTGCTGGTAGCGCAGCTGCAAGACATGCTGCCGTATTTACTGGTAATCGCGTCAAGCAGTTTTATTTATGTAGCTCTGGCCGATTTAATTCCGCAATTACAAAAGCGCCTGAGCCTGCGCGAGACCGCGTCGCAGGTAGCTTGGCTGGCGGTAGGTATTGCATTGATCACCCTTGCCAGCGGCCTAGCCCACGGGCATTGATGGCTTAGCGTGTCTCGGCAACGATGGCTTTGCCCTTACCACTGAGCGGCACAAAACCCGCTTGGCGGGCTTGGGCATCGCCTTGTCCCACAGCAGCTTGCATAAAAGGCAGCGCGCTTTTACGGCCAGCCTTGGGTACTGCAGGCACTAAGGCGTAGGCCACGGCCGCCATGGGGTAGGCACCTGCGCCTGCAGAGCCGTCTAGGTCGGCCGCGTTGGCATCTTGTGACCACTGTGCACTGTCTAGCGCGGCGCTGATACTGGCGGTGCTGGGCGCCACACTTTTACCCGCAGCGTTTTGCAACTCGGCCACACTGAGCCCCGCGCGCTGGGCTGCCCCTAAGGGCTCATAGCCAATGGCACCCGGGGTGGTTTTCACAGTGTCTAACATAGCCTGCCCGCCGCGCACACCGCTGCCAACGCTCAGGTTTAAATTGCTGGTCGAGCTAATATTGCGGCGCCATTTGCTATTAGCACGCGCCAAATAGGTGGAAAAAATATACGACTGGCCCGAACCATCCGCGCGCCAGATGGGCACGATCGCTTTGTTGGGCAGCGCTAGACCGGGGTTTAAGCCCACGATTTGCGAATGGTTCCACTGCGTGATGCTGCCTTGGTAGATGTCAGCCAAAATATCGCCATTCAGCTTGAGTGACTTGCCAGCCAGCTCAGGTAAGTTGATGACCACCGCCACTGCGGCACCTACCAGCGGCAGTTGCCGCAGGCCAGCTTGGCGCAGCGCAGCACCAGTTAAGGGCACATCAGACACGCCAAAATCTACACTACCGTCGCTGGCCTTGGCAACACCTACCGACGAACCTGTGGGCTCATAGCTGGCACCGCCCACGCTGGCACCATACTGGCCGGTCCAAGTGGTCATCAAATCGCGCACTAAGCTTGACCCCGTGCCAGCTACCTGCGCCTGGGCCGTGCCGGCGCACAGAGTTAATACTGCCAGCAGGCCAGCCCCGCTGAGTTGACGGGAAAGGGCACCGAATTGGAGATTAAATGGTGAACTGAACTTTGACATAACTTGATCCATACATAAGCAGCCTGCATTATGTGCACCAACACAGTGAGGTTCAAATATGTCCTTCCAATCCATGTCAGGAAATGTCAATAAATACCCAAATTCGCACAAAACTAGCGCATTTTTGGCTGCATCTAAAAGCGGGTCTTATGCGTAGAGTCAGCTAAGACAGGCAGCAAATTTCGTTGGATGCATGCTGAGCATTGATAAAACTCTAAACTAAAACACTAATACAAAAAATGAAAAAAACTTTAATAGCCATTTTGACACTGCCCTGCGTGCTGTACCTTTTGGCCATTGGGTGGCTGTGGTTTTATCAAGAAAAGCTGCTATTTCAGCCCACCACACTGCCTGCTAGCTTTGTGATAGCGCCAGCGCCCGATGTGAAAGAGGTGACTGTGCCTGTTCCCGGCGCGCTGCTGTCAGTGCTGCATTTAAAGACTGCCTCGCCTAAAGGCGTAGTGTTCTTTTTGCATGGCAACGGTGGCAATGTAGACACATGGTTTCCAGACCCTGATTTTTATCGTAGCCATCAAGTGGATATGGTGATGATGGACTATCGCGGCTACGGCAAAAGCACCGGGCAGATCGAATCTGAAGCCCAGCTGCGTGCCGATGTGCGCGCAGTGTGGCAACATTTTGCGCCGCAATATGCTGGCAAAAAGAAGCTGCTGTTGGGGCGATCTTTGGGCACGGCTTTAGCGGCTGGGTTGTCGGTTGAGCTAGCGCAGCAAGGCCAGCCAGCAGACGCTACTATTTTGATATCAGCCTACGAAAGCATGGAAAAACTAGCCTTAGCGCAGTACCCGTGGGTGCCCAGCGCCGTGCTGCGTTACCCCTTTCGCACCGATGAGTCTGTAGCTTTGATGCGCGGCCCTTTGTTGCTGATTCACGGCCAAGCCGATACCTTGATAGACCCCAGTCATAGCCAAGCATTGCAAAAATTAGCGCCGCAATCCAAGCTGCTGTTAGTGCCAAATGCGGGGCACAATGATTTGCAGTATTTTCAGATGTATTTGCAAGCCATTCGGGATGTGATGGCGCGGTTGTAAGAGTGCTTGTAAGTGCGTTTGTAACGGGCAGCGGCGAGAATCAAGGCTGCGCCAGCTTAGCCAGTGCAGTCACATTGCTGGCGTTACCCAGGCCCCAGCAGGCGGCTATCAAGGCGCTGGCGCGCTGCGCACCCAGCACCGGGTCTACCAAACCGTGAAACTTGGCTTCTAGCATGGCATCGGTCAGCGGCTTGTGGATGCTGCCTATCGCGTGCTCTACAAACAGGTGGTGCACGGTGCCATTGTTCAGGGTGATGGTCACGTCCACCGAGGCCTCGTCGATGCTGTTGTCTACCACGGCAGTGACTTTGTCGCGCAGGGCGATGACGTCGGCGCGTTGGACTATGGCGTCCAGGTATTCGTCCTCGGCGGCTTGGCCAAACATGAGGCCTGCTGAGCACGAGTGGTAAACGCTGAACTTGGCTTCTAGCCCGTTGCGTGGGGTCTTTTTGCCTGTCAGCTCTAGTACCAGTGAGTGCACTTTGAGTTCCACTTTTGCAATGTCAGCAGGCTTCAAACCATGCAGGTTGCGCAGTTGCACGCAGCCGTCGATGCTGGGGTGGATCACGATGCCGCAGGCAAAGGGCTTGTAGCTGTTAAAGCTGATTTCAAAACGCTGGCCCAGCTCGCTGGTGATCTCGCTCCAATCGTTTTTGGTGGATATGGTTTGCGCCATGCCACGCGGTGCTTCTATGGCGCGTGGGCTGGCCGTAAAGCCTTGCTGCGCCAGCAGCGCGCTCATCAGGCCTGCGCGGGCTGATGCGCCGGGGTGAAAAGGTTTGGTCATGGTGCCAAACTGCTCGCGCATGCCAATCGGTTGGCTGGCAGCTATGCCCAACGCCATGGTGATTTGCTGCTCTGATAAGCCTAGCAAGCGTGCGCACGCTGCAGCCGCGCCCAGCGTGCCGGTAGAGCCGGTGATGTGCCAGCCACGGTCGTAGTGGTCGGGGTACATCATGTTGCCTACGCGGCAGGCTACGTCGATGCCCAGCACCAATGCGTCGATCAACTGGCGACCTGTAGCACCAGTGTGCTCAGCCATGGCCAGCAGTGCTGAGGCTACTGGCCCGGCAGGGTGGATGATGGTTTTAAGGTGGGTGTCGTCAAAGTCAAAGGTGTGCGAGCTGATGCCGTTGACCAAGGCGGCGCTGCACATGTCCAGTTTTTCAGCACGGCCTAGTACGCTGGCCTGCGGGGCAGACTGCAACACCTGCGCGGCCTTCACCGCAGCAGTGCCTGCCTCGTGGTGGGCTGCGCCAATAGCGCAACCTAGCCAGTTTAAAAAGGTGCGGTGCGCTTCATGGTCTACCGCATCGCTCCAGCCACGGCTGGCGTGGCTGGCTACAAAGTGGGCTAGGGTGGCGGTGACTGGGGGTGCGTTGTGGTCTGCACTGACTTGGGTATTACGGGCCATGAGAATTGAATGAGGTGAGAGTGATTACTATTATTTTTATAGCTATACAAGCAATGAATACTTGGACTACAGGGTGATTTGATGAGAAATTGATGACTTTATGGGTTAATTATCAGCACTCAGGTCAATTTTACGTTCCCGCACAATGCGCTGGTAGCGCGCCAGGTCTGCAGCCATGTACGCGCCAAACTGTTCGCTGCTCATGGGCATGGGTTCAACGGCTTCAATGGCCAAGCGCTGTTTAAACTCGGGTAGGGTAATGACTTTTTGCAGCTCTTCGTGCAGGCGCTTCACTACATCGGGCGGCATTTTGGCAGGGCCCACAATGCCGTACCACTGCACACCGTCAAAGCCTTTGAGGCCCAGCTCAGCCAGCGTGGGCACTTCCGGAAAGTTGGGGTGGCGTGCATTGCCTGTCACAGCCAGCGGGCGCAGTTTGCCCGATTTAATGTGCGGTGTGGCCGCAGCCAAGCCGGGCATCATGGCTTGGGTAGAGCCTGCCAGCATGTCGGTGATGGCTGGTGCAATACCCCGGTAAGGCACATGCACAGCAAATATGCCTACCGCGTCTTTCAGCTGCTCCATCGCCAAGTGTGTGAGTGAGCCTTGGCCCGCCGAGCCGTAGCTGATTTTGCCGACATTACTTTTTGCATAAGCTACAAACTCTTTAAAGCTATTGACGGGCACAGTGGTGGGCACCACCAACACGTTAGGTGTGCCGCCAATCATGCCAATGGGGGTGAAGTCTTTGATCACGTCATACGGCAGCTTGCGCGTAGCGGGGCTAGTGGCGTGGGTGGCTACATAGCTTTGCATGAGGGTGTAGCCATCAGGCGCTGCGCGCTGTGTGGCTTGTGTGGCTATCACACCGCCGCCGCCGCTTTGGTTGTCTACCACGATGGACTGCCCCAAGCCACGGCCCAAGCGCTCAGCCACTTGGCGTGCAATCATGTCTGACCCGCCACCGGCTGCTACAGGCACGATGAGCTTAATTGGCTTGTTAGGGTAGGCTTGGGCCAGTGCGCTAGTCGCTATTAAAAGCGTAGCTGCTTGAGCAATAAATACTTGGACTAAAAGCTTATTTGATGGATTAAACATAGGTTTAAAGCTGGTATAGAGTAGTGGAAGGTGCAAAGTCAAACAATCAGTGGCTTTGCATGTAAAGCGCAGACTTATACGCCCAAGTGGTCTGGCCCAAAGCTGTGCGGCAGCAGCTGGGCCAGTGTTAGCTCTAGCAGCACGCCCGCTGGGTTGGCAATCAAAATCGGCACCTCAGGCGCTGCAAATTCACGCAGCTTTTGGCGGCAGCCGCCGCACGGTGTGACGGGGCTGTCGGCCACGCCCACCACCAGCACGGCCACCGCTTTGCGGCCACCGGCCATCACCATGGCGCTGAGCGCGCCGGCTTCGGCGCACACGCCTTGCGGGTAGGCAGCGTTTTCTACATTGCAGCCTGCGTGAATGTGGCCATGCTCATCCAGCACCGCTGCGCCGACTAAAAACTTGGAGTAGGGTGCATACGCCTTCTCGCGCGCGGCGCAGGCGGCGGCCAGCATGGCGTCTTGGGTGGCTTGGGGCAATGGCATGGTGGGTAGCTCCTGCGAGTTGGGCTGTGAGATAAATTATGGCCTACATGCTGCACAGCTTGTGGCAGTGCATGACATTATCGCGACTTGATATACGGCGAGCCCAGCGCTTTGGGTGCGGTGGCTTTGCCAATAAAACCCGCTAGCAAAACCACGGTCATTAAATACGGCAGCGCTTGAATCAACTGCACTGGTACCTCGCCCACACCGGGCAGCACCACACCTTGCAGGCGAATGGCCGCTGCGTCTAAAAAGCCAAACAGCAAGCAAGCCCACAGCGCGCCCACGGGGTGCCATTTGCCAAATATCATGGCGGCCAGCGCCATAAAGCCGCGCCCCGCTGTCATGTGCGGTGCAAATGCAGCGTTTTGTGCCAACACCAAATAGCAGCCCGCCAGCCCGCACAGCATGCCATTGCCCATCAGCGCCAAATAGCGCGTACCGGCCACCGACACACCCGCTGCGTCCACCATGGCCGGGTTCTCGCCCACCGCGCGCAGGCGCAGTCCAAAGCGGGTGCGAAACAGCAGCCACCACACTACAAAAACCAAAGCCAGCGCCACATACACCAGCACGTTTTGCCCTAGCAGCGGAATGTTAAACAGCTCTTTCATGCGCACTGCGTCGGGCACTTGTGGCGTTTGGCCACCTTGCTGAAACCACGCTATGCCCAGTACCACCGTCAGGCCCGCCGCAATGATGTTGATCGCCAAGCCGGTAATGACTTGGTTGCCTTGGTAGGTAACGCAGGCAAAACCATGCAAGGCTGACAAAGCACAGGCCACAGCAACGGCCGCCAGCATGGCCAACGGCCACGAGCCACTGACCACGCCCACAGCGGCCGCTGCAAACGCGGCGAACAGCATTTTGCCTTCCAGGCCAATGTCAATCACGCCTGCGCGCTCAGACAACACGCCTGCTAGCGCGCAAAAAATCAGCGGCGTGGCCAAGCGCAGGCTAGAGGCCAGTAGATCGACGGTGAAAAGCAAGGTGTCCATGGTGTATGCGTTGCTACGCGCCTTCCTTTTTGGCCAACGCAAAATACACCCGCGCTATCAGCGGCGCAAACACATACGCCAGTGCACCTGAGAACAGCACAATCAACCCTTGCAGCATCACCACCATATCTTTGGTAAAGCCGGGCACTTCAAAAGCCACCTCTGCACCGCCCTGAGAAATTAGACCAAACAACAAGGCTGACAACACAATGCCCAAAGGATGGTTGCGCCCCATCAGCGCCACGGCGATACCCGTAAAGCCAGCGCCTGCCACAAAATCAGTCAGCAGCTTGTGGTGCACGCCTGAGACTTCGTTCATGGCAATCATGCCGGCCAGCGCGCCTGAAATAGTCATCGCCCAAATCACCTGCTTTTGCGGCGATATGCCCGCATATTCTGCCGCGCCGGGGCTGGAGCCGCTGGCGCGAATTTGGTAGCCCATGCGCGTTTTCCACAGCAGCAAATACACGAACACGCAGGCGATGACAGCCAACACAATGCTCATGTTCAGCGGTGACGATGGCCAGGTAATGCCAACGCTTTCGAGCACGCTGTGCACGCGCGGCATCTTGGCTGAATTTGCAAAGGTGGCGCTCTCGGGGGCCATCTCGCCAGCGGGTTTTAAAACATTCACCAGCAGGTACACCATCAGCGAGCTGGCTAAAAAGTTAAACATGATGGTGGTGATCACCACGTGACTGCCGCGATAGGCCTGCAAATAACCCGGCACTGCGCCCCACACCCCCGCAAACAGCGCGGCAAACACAATCATCAGCGGCAGCATTAGCCATGCGGGCAGCGATGGTGCCAGCGACAGCGCCACCAAGCCAGCACCCAGGCCACCAATCATGGCCTGGCCTTCGCCGCCAATGTTAAACAAGCCTGCATGAAAAGCCACCGCCACGGCCAAGCCTGCAAATACAAAGGTGGTGGCGTAGTACAGCGTGTAGCTTAGGCCGCGCTGGTTGCCCAAAGCACCTTTGATTAACGCGGTCATCACCTGCGATGGGTTTTGCCCCACCAGCGCCACCACCAAGCCTGCTACCAACAAGGCAATGGCCAGGTTGATCAGTGGAATCACGCCCACATCAAGCCAGTGAGGAAGTTCTTTTTGTGCGGCGCTCATGCTTTGCTTTCAACAGCATGCGCCGTTCGGACTGAGCTTGTCGAAGTCTTCAACAACCCTTCGACAGGCTCAGGGCGAACGGAGGTGGTTTGACTCACCATGAGCAACCCCAAATTCTTTTCATCACACTCAGCTACAGGCAGCTCGCCCGTAATCTGGCCTTGGTTCATCACAATCACGCGGTCAGACAATGCCAAAATTTCTTCCAACTCGGTGGACACCAGCAAAATAGCGCAGCCTGCATCGCGCAGGGCGCGCAGCTGCTCGTGGATAAATTCAATCGCGCCAATGTCTACACCGCGTGTGGGCTGGCCTACCAGCAGCACCTTGGGCGCTTGGTTAAACTCGCGCGCCAAAATTAATTTTTGCTGATTACCGCCAGAAAATTTGGACGACTTTAAATTGGGGTTAGGTGGGCGCACATCAAAGCGTTGCATTAAATCGTTGGTGTCTTTGAGCATCGCACCCGTGCGAAGAAATATACCTTTGCAGTACGCGGCCAGCCGCTCGTAGCCCAGCACGGCTGATTCCCACGCGCCAAACTGCAGCACCATGCCGCGCTCATGCCGGTCTTCGGGCACATGCGCCAGGCCCATGTCGCGTGCGGCAATGGGGTCTAGCCACTGCGTTGCGCTGTAGCTGGTGCTCAGCACGGTTAACCGCCCGCTGGTGGGGCGCTTCATGCCCGACAGAATCTCTAGCAGCTCAGTCTGCCCGTTGCCTGCCACACCGGCCACGCCCACTATCTCGCCGCTGCGCAGCGTAAAGCCAATGCCTTGCAAGCGCTGCACGCCATGCAGGTCTCGATAAGCCAAGTCTTGCACCTGCAGGCGCACGGGCGCGTTGCCATCGTGCCCAGCGCGCGTAGGTGGGGCTTTAAGTTTGCGGCCCACCATGGCCTCGGCCAGCTGCGTGACGGTGGCGTTGTGTGTGGGGCACTCGTGCACCACGCGGCCAGCGCGCATGACGGTCACTTGGTCGCACAGGGCCAACACTTCTTTAAGCTTGTGGGTAATGATGATGATGGTTTTGCCGCGTTCGCGCAGGCGGCGCAGCACGGCAAACAGTTGCTCGGTTTCTTGCGCGGTCAGCACTGCAGTAGGTTCGTCTAATATCAAAATGCGCGCACCACGGTGCAGCGCTTTTAAAATCTCTAACCGCTGGCGGTCGCCAACCGACAGGTCTTCTACCAGCGTGTCCAGGTCTACTACCAGGCCCGTGTCTTGCATTAAGGTTTGCAGCTTGCTGCGCGCATCGGCCTGTGCCTTTGACAGATTGAATGTTGTTTCTACCCCCAGCACAATATTGTCTAGCGCGCTCAGGTTGTCTACCAACATAAAGTGCTGGTGCACCATACCAATGCCTAACGCGATAGCTTCGTGGGAGTTTTTGATTTTGGTGGGCTTGCCTTCTACTTCGATCTCGCCAGAGTCTGCGGTGTAAAAACCGTACAAAATCGACATCAGCGTAGACTTGCCCGCACCGTTCTCGCCCACGATGCCGTGGATGATGCCGCTCACGATGGTCAAATCAACTTCGTCATTGGCCAGCACCGCACCAAAGCGCTTGCAAATACGCGAAAGCCGCACGGCGGTGCGGCTTTCGGGGGTGCTAGGTTGGGTACTCACACTGACATTCTAGCGAATGTCATGCCAACCCAACATCATATTTAGCTGCACTTGTTGGCAGCCATGTAGTCCACCACTTTGATCTTGCCAGAGATGATGTCGGCCTTAGCAGCGTCGACTTGTTTTTTCATGTCAGCACTGACGAGTTTTTCGTTATTGGTGTCCATAGCGTAGTCCACGCCGCCTTCTTTCAGGCCTAGGGCGCTGATGCCTGGGGTGTGCTTTTTCATCACGTTGTACACCGCAGTGTCCACGCGTTTGACCATTGATGTGAGCATGGTGCCAGGTTGAATGTGGTTTTGGTTGCTGTCCACACCAATGGCCAGCTTGCCACCGTCTTTAGCCGCTTGGTACACGCCCATGCCAGTGCCGCCAGCGGCTGCAAAAATTACATCTGCACCTTTGGCCATTTGGGCCTTGGCTAGCTCGCCGCCACGGGCTGGGTCATTCCAGGCCGCGCCGGTTGTGCCAGTCATGTTAGCAAAGGTTTCTACTTTGCCATTAGCAAACTTAGCGCCTTGCTCGTAGCCGCACTGAAACTTGCGGATCAGCGGAATGTCCATGCCGCCCACAAAGCCCACTTTGCCGGTTTTAGAGGCTTGCGCCGCCATCATGCCGATCAAGAAGCTGCCTTCATGCTCGTTAAACACTACAGATTGCACGTTAGGCTCTTTCACCACGTAGTCGATGATGGCAAAGTTAAGCTTAGGAAACTCTTTGGCGATTTTTTCAATCGCGCCGCCTTGGCTAAAACCAATGCCAATGATGGGGTTAGCACCGCGCTCAGCCATGCGGCGAATCGCCTGCTCGCGCTGGGTGGGGTTGGTCACTTCAAATTCGAGGTACTGCGTGCCAGTTTCTTTCTTAAAGCGCTCTGCACCATCGTAGGCCGCTTGGTTGAACGACTTGTCAAACTTGCCGCCCATGTCAAAAATTACGGCGGGCTGCGCAAAAGCGCTGGTAGCTGCCAAAGCGGCGGCCGCAATAAAAGTAGAGCGAAGGTTAAGTGTCATGTGGTGTGCCATGTTAAGTCCCTTTAAAAATAGAAAAAAATTCCTCGAGCGAGGTGTGGTGAATCTCAAAATCAGAATCATGCCTGATACAACGCAGCTTTGCCAAGCCGGGTTATCCTGTAGACTGGTTTTTTTAGAGTGATTACCCCATGTCATCATTACCAAACAGATCTGCACTGGGTGTTGATTTTTGGCGCGCCGCCCCTAAAGTGCTGCTGCATGAGCACATAGATGGGGGGTTGCGACCACAAACGCTGCTTGACTTATGCCAAACGCGAAACATTCCCTTACCCGTTAACAGTCCTTTAGCCGTGGCCCAATGGCTACAAGGCAATGCGAACTCGGGCAGCTTAGAGCGATATGTGGCTGCGTTTGCACCTATTGTGGCGGCGATGGCCAGCGCGGCTGCCTGCGAGCAAGTGGCTTTTGAGGCCGCTGAAGACGCGCGCTTAGATGGCTGCGTATTGGCTGAATTTCGCATGGCCCCTTTGCTGCTAGAACCCCATGGTTTAGCGCCCGAGGCTGCCATCGAAGCACTGGTGCGCGGGTTGCAGCGCAGTGCTAGGCCAGCAGGCTTGATCGTGTGCGCCATGCGCACCGACAGCGCCGCGCAGGTAGAACGTGCAGCACGCTTGGCTGCACAGTTTGCGGGCCACGGCGTGGTGGGGTTCGATTTGGCAGGCGCTGAATATGGCTTTCCGGCCACACGCCACCGCCGTGCTGTCGATATTGCGCGCGCAGCGGGCTTGGGCATCACCTTACACGCAGGCGAGGCCGATGGTGGGCACCGTGTGCAAGAGGCCATCGAGCTGGGAGCCACCCGCATAGGCCACGGCGTGCAAATAGCGCGCCCATTGCCAGGTGAGGCGGCTACCGCTGCACAGCAGCGCATGGCCGAGGTAGCTGCGCTGCGTGTGGACGGTAAACCGGTGCATTTTGAAGTGTGCCCCACCAGTAACACCCACACGGGCGTATGCACCAACTTGGCCGACCATCCACTGCCCGCTATGGTAATGGCGGGTTTAGACGTGTCGATTCATACCGATAACCGACTGATTTCTGGTGTAACCCATAGTAGCGAGCTGCAGGCGGTGCACACGGTGCTAGGTTGGACCTTGCCGCAAATAGCGGACAGCCTGCGCAGCGCAGCGCAAGCGTCTTTCATGTCAGATGCGTTGAAGCAGCGGGCGGTGGAACAGATTGGGCAGTGGAAAATGCTACAAATATAATAGCTGTCTGAGTAATGAATACTTGGACTACAAGCACATTTAACCAGTAAATTGACCTGATCAGCCCCTTGCAGGGCTAAACGCACAAACTACGGCTTGCAACGCGATTGCGCCATGGCCAATACGACACCCTGCGCATCTTGCACCCACCCCAGCACCCGCAGACGGTCAGGGTTGACGCCTTGGGGAATGCTGATGGGGCGGGATTCAAAAAGTGGTTTGAACCCGGTAGATTTGTCGCGCGTAAGCTGCTGGCCTACATCCCACGGCGTTACCAGCAGATTACGCACTAAGTTGCGCTCTACTGCGCTGCCCTCAGCGCCAGCGGGGATGGTTTCTATCAGCACCAAATAGGCGTTGGCCTCGTACCTTTCAGGGCTATTGACGGTGCTAAGCTTTTTGGGTGTGAGCGCGTCAGATTTAAGCGACTGGCTGGGCGAAAATTCAATCGATGCGCCGATGTAACCATTAAAAGGCAGGCCATGGGCCACCCGCACGGTGTGCAATGCGTGTTTGGGCTGTTTTTGAGCTTTGGGCGTTGGTAACAAGGCGC
The DNA here is from genome assembly GCA_043747295.1 of Polaromonas sp. GTDB lineage: Bacteria > Pseudomonadota > Gammaproteobacteria > Burkholderiales > Burkholderiaceae_C > JAAFIP01. The sequence goes on from JAYTPK010000278.1 coordinate 12,425, forward strand.
TGGTTTGCGCATTGGCAGCAGCCGTCCAAGCCAGTTTAAGAGCGGCTAGGCGGGCGTTGGCATCGTTGCTGGCAGCGGCTGACAAGGGCGCATCGTCTGTGCGTGGGCTAGGCACGATCCAGTCCAGGCTGGCTTGGCCTTTGGCAACTGCTGGCAGGGTTGATGCAGCCCAGCAGTCACTGCAGTCTGCGCTTATAAAGCGCTCTAACAGGGCCGTGGGCGCGGCTTGCCCATCGCTGGAGCATGACGATTGGGCTTGGGCTGCGGTGCTCAGCAGCGCAGCGGTTAGTAACGCAGCGTTATAAAAATAAGTCGCAGGGAAAATGGTTTTCATTGTCTTGGCTTCACAATCTGGTTATGTCATTTGAAGTATCACCTAATCCTAGCTTAGTCGCCACGCCCGGCGCCGCATTACAGTCGCCCGTCAGCCCGTTGCTCAACAATTTAAACGCCGAGCAGTTGGCCGCAGTGACCTTGCCCCAAACGCATGCGCTTATTTTGGCGGGTGCAGGCTCTGGCAAAACCCGCGTGCTGACCACCCGCATAGCTTGGTTACTGCAAAACGGCCACATATCCCCCGGCGGCTTGATGGCAGTAACTTTTACCAACAAAGCTGCCAAAGAAATGCTGCTGCGCTTGGGCGCCATGCTGCCGGTAAACGTGCGCGGCATGTGGATTGGCACTTTCCACGGGTTGTGCAACCGGTTTTTGCGGGCGCATTACAAGATGGCCGGTTTGCCGCAAGCGTTTCAAATTTTGGACACGCAAGACCAGTTGTCGGCGATCAAGCGCTTGATGAAACAGTTTGGTGTGGACGAAGAGCGCTTTCCACCCAAGCAAGTGATGTACTTTATCAGCGGCTGCAAAGAAGAGGGCGAGCGCCCTAAAGACATTAAAGTGCGCGATGACGAGACGCGTAAAAAAGTAGAAATTTACGAGCTGTACGAAGCGCAATGCCAGCGCGAAGGCGTGGTGGACTTTGGCGAGCTGATTTTGCGCTGCTACGAGCTGCTGCGCGATAACGCGCCGATTCGTGAGCACTACAACCGCCGCTTTAGGCATATTTTGATTGACGAATTTCAAGACACTAACAAATTGCAATATGCATGGATAAAAATGTTCTCGGGGCACGATTCAAGTGCTATTTTGGCCGATAGTCCAAGTATTCATTACTCGGGTAGCTCTGAAAATAATAGCAAGTCATCAGTCTTTGCAGTAGGAGATGATGACCAAAGCATCTATGCCTTTCGCGGTGCGCGCGTGGGCAACATGGCCGATTTTGTCCGTGAATTCAGCGTACAAAACCAAATCAAGCTAGAGGAAAACTACCGCAGCTACAGCAATATTTTGGACAGCGCCAACCAGCTGATCAGCCATAACACCAAACGCCTAGGCAAAAACCTGCGCACCAGCCAAGGCGCTGGTGAGCCCGTGCGTGTGATGGAAAATCCCAGCGACTTTGCCGAGGCCCAGTGGTTGGTGGACGAGGTTAAAAACCTGCAACGCGACCAAGGTGCAGAGCCTGGCCTGAAACGCAAAGAAATAGCGGTGCTGTACCGCAGCAACGCGCAAAGCCGCGTGATAGAAACCGCGCTGTTCAACGCGGGCGTGCCTTACCGCGTGTATGGCGGTTTGCGATTTTTTGAGCGTGCTGAGATCAAAAATGCACTAGCTTATCTGCGTATTTTGGACAACCCCCACGACGACACCAGCTTTAGCCGTGTGGTGAATTTTCCGCCGCGCGGCATTGGCGCGCGCAGCCTAGAGCAATTGCAAGACGCAGCGCGCGCCGCAGGCTGCTCGCTACACGACGCGGTGAGCGTGGTGACGGGCAAGGCGGGCGCTAATATCGGCGGCTTTGTCGCCAAGATGGACGTGCTGCGCGAGCAAACCCAGGGCCTGTCGCTGCGCGAGATCATCGACCTGGTGCTAGACCATAGCGGCTTGATCGAGCATTACCGCAATGACAAAGAAGGCGCAGATAGGGTAGAGAACTTGCAAGAATTAGTCAGCGCTGCAGAAAGCTTTGTCACCCAAGAAGGTTTTGGTCGCGACGCTGTGGCGCTGCCTGTAGACGAAGTGGCCAATGCACCATTTTTGGCTCCGATGTTGTCAGCCACCTTAAGCCAAAGCCCAGCGAGCCAAGGTGTTGACCCTGACCAGCCTGAATCCACCGAGACCATCGTCAACCAAGACACTGGCGAGACGATGTCGCCATTGGCAGCCTTTCTCACCCATGCAGCCTTAGAGTCGGGTGACAACCAAGCCCAAGCGGGCCAAGACGCTGTGCAAATGATGACCGTGCACAGCTCGAAAGGCTTAGAGTTTGACGCGGTGTTTATCACCGGGCTGGAAGAGGGCTTGTTCCCCCACGAAAACTCGATGAATGACTACGACGGCCTGGAAGAAGAGCGCAGGCTGATGTACGTCGCCATCACACGCGCCCGCAAGCGCTTGTACCTGAGCCTGTCGCAAACGCGCATGCTGCATGGCCAGACGCGCTACAACATCAAAAGCCGATTTTTAGATGAACTGCCCGAAGAGGCACTCAAATGGATCACCCCGAAAAACGCAGGTTTTGGCTCCGGCTTTAACACCCAAACAAGCTACGGCAGCGGCTACGGCCAGCAAGGCCGCAGTAACCCCTACGCCAACTACAACAAAGCCCGCAGTGAAGACAGCAGCAACTGGGACAAAGGCGGCTTCGTCTCGGGCCCTGTGCCGCAGCAGGCTGGTGCGCCAGCGCACGGCATCAAAGCAGGCATGCAGGTGTTTCATAACAAATTTGGCGAAGGCGCCGTCATTAGCGTAGAAGGCGCTGGCGACGATGCCCGTGCACAAGTCAAGTTTGGTCGGCATGGCATCAAATGGTTGGCGCTCAGTGTGGCTAAACTCACGCCACTTTAATTCTTTAGCTCTCAAAAAAGTTTGAAGCTGCCACGCGAAAAGCGCATGGCAGACATCAGCTCTGGGTGAGCCTATGGGGTTTTTGACTAGTGGTATTGCTGCAACTCTCAAAAGTATTACTTTGTTGAGAAATTTGCTTCTATTGAATCAAATTATGTTAATTAATCACGTTAATAAACATCGATATTTTTTTCCACGTCATTTTTGACAATTGATTTTGGACTTAGTGCGCAATTGACCGATATTTCGCATTCAGCAGTGCACCGCTGACGATACACTTGGTTATAAGTAGTTACACATTTTAGATTTTACAAAACATGTTTTGCATGTTGGTTTGATCTTGAGTGGCTATGTCCAGATCAAGTAATGAGACGGCGGTGAGCCTGTTTGTTAATGAAAAAAATAGATGTATTGGTGTTGGGTTTGCGTGGCTATTGGCGAAAAATCTTAGGCAAAACAAACATTGCCGCAGTAGCTGCCGCCATGGTGTGTTTATTGACAAGTGTGCCAGCACTGTCCGAAGGCACTGCGCAGTTTTATGCTGACGCCAGTGTAGGTGGACGAATTCCTTTTACCTACAACTCGACCAACGGTAAATCCACTTACTTTGTCTCTGCTGTCGCCGGAGAAACGATCTATTTGGGCTCAAGTGCGCTAACGCTTGCCGGAACTAGCAACATTACCATTTTGGGACCAGTACTTAATTCTGTGCCTAACACTGCGGCGTTGGAAGCCGGCTCGCCAGCTGGTACCTGGGCGCGCAACTGCAGGGTGGATCAGCCTTTAAACGGCTACATCGACACCCGAGCTAAAGAACTGGCAGGCCCTTCGGCCATTACAGCCGGTGGCTATGCGGCATGTACTTATGTGGTGCCTAATAGCGGTATATACGAGGTCGCAATATGGGGCACTGGCGGGCCTAACAGCACACTTGCAGTGGATGCAGGTGCGACGGCTAGGAGTCTGTCTACGCTATGCGCAACTGTTGCGTGCAACAACATGGGCACGCGAGCTTGGGATATTACGGTGGCAAGTGCAGGCATTGCGCAGCCGGGTCGTGTGTGGGCTAACGGTATCAATTTATTTTCAGGTGGCAATGCCAGCAGTGCAACGGCTGGCATAGACGCGCGCGTGTATGGCAATCTGTTTGTGCAAACGAAAGACGGTTTTACGTACAGTCTAAATACCAATGGAATGGATCCAAATGCAGGGAGCTTATTTAGCAATAACTTGGGCGTTGAGCGACTAGTCGCGGGCGTTTACACACCTGCCTACACCTCTGTGCTGCAGACAGGTACAACCATACAAACTGGTTACCGGTCACAAGGCCCAGCTGTCGTTGATACTACAAGCTCTTGGATCAACCGGCTTTTCTTTAATACGCCGTCTTCCACAGCTTTATCCGATTTGAGCGTTAGTTCGGGTTATGCCACTAGCGAGCAGTCGATCAACATCGCCAACCTCAGGTTTGAAGGTACCGAGGGTGGTGCCAACTTAGCGGGAACATTTCCGCTGGGCGGGTTTGTGAAGTTCACCAGCAACTTGGCGGCATCCGCAAGGATCATCTTAGACCTTAACAATAACGGCACATACGGAGACGGCAATGACCGGATATTGACGAACGCTATCGTGTCTGGATCTAACAATCTTTACTGGGACGGCAAAGATGGTGCGGGCATAGCCGTAGCCGCTGGTGCATCCAACGTCAACATCCAAATTAACTTTAACTCTGGGGAGGTTCATTTTCCGGTGATTGACGTTGAAAATAATTTCTTTGGTTTTATCATCAAAAGAGGCGGCGTCGATGTGCCGCAATATTGGGATGACAAACTTGTTGCCACAGTTGCAAACGGTGGTACCTGTGTAGGTTGCCCCGATCAGAATGGACTTTCTTCGCCACTTGCCAATACCTCGGCAGCTGGTTCAGTGCATAAGTGGGGTAATAACTCCAGTACTGGATTTGGTAATAACAAGCTGATGGACACATGGACATATCAAACCACACCAGCTCAAAGCTTAGTGTTAGTGCTACGGCAGTCAGACTTAAGCGTAACTAAAGTTAAAACTGCACCCGCAGGTAACCCACAGACTGGACAAGTAGTGACCTACTCTGTGGTGGCGAGCAACACGGGTACTTCAACTGTTACGGGTGCAGTTTTTATAGATGTGTTTCCAACGGGTGCAACGGGAATAACCGTAACTTCAGCTACGCCAACTGCAGCGGGCAGTTGCGGTGCGCCCACCATTGTTGGAACGGTGCTAACAGTTACAGGCATTAATTTAGCCAACGCGGAAAAGTGCACATATCTTTTAGAAACTATCTATACCACCGCAGGTTTTAAAACCAACCAGGCGGCCATTCAAAGGCCAGCGGATGTAACAGACCCCACGGCTACCAACGCAGATGCTGCCGTGCCAGTCAATACTTACGCGGGTGTTCAAGCGGAATGTAATGCATCCGTAGCTGGCAGCGGTAACGGTACCAACGCCAACTTGGTTACTGCAGTTCCACCAACATGCAACAACTTGGCATGGTCAACCATTCAGGTGGTGGCACCCACTACGTCTAACTTAAGTTTAGCCAAAACCAACCCAGCGAATTTTGTGGTGGGCTCTGCAGCAAACTATCAGCTGAGCATCAGCAATGCTGCAGGTGCAGTAACTTCTGGTACGACCATAGCAATCAACGACAAACTACCTCCTAACTTCGCGTTTAACAGCGCAGCTCCCGGTGCAGGCGCTACAGGGGCAAGTTGTACGTCATCGGGTACGCAAGCAGCTGGTCTCGACTTAGTTTGCAGCATCACTACGGCAGCTGGTATTGCTGGTGGCGGTAGTGCTACATTTACCATCAACGTTACCCCACAAGCTGGTGCTGTTAGTACAGCAGGTGCCAACAAAGCCACAGTCAACCCCAATGGGGGTACGCCCGCCAGCCCAGCCTTGTGTACAGCTACAGGCGCGCCATCAGGTTGTGCAGTTGCTGCGTCTATCACGCCCGCTGCAGCGGCTGTAGTTAATTTGAGTCTGGCTAAATCCAATCCAAGTAGCTTGAATGTCGGGGTTGCAGCAGACTATGTGCTAACTGTCAGTAATGCAGCAGGTGCAGCGACGTCACCGCTCAGCATCGTGGTTAACGACAAGCTTCCACCTAATTTTGTATTCAATAGTGCCGCACCGGGCGCAGGCGCTTCAGCAGCTAGCTGTACGGTGTCTGGCACGCTGGCTGCAGGCGTAGATTTGGTCTGCAACATCACAACGGCGGCAGGTATCGCAGCCGGTGGCAATGCAGTCTTCAGTGTTAATGCTACGCCGCAAGCAGCGGCAGATGGTGTGTTGGGCTCCAACAAAGCAACGGTAAATCCTAGTGGCGGTGTACCAGCTGACCCGTCGCTGTGTACATCTACTGGCACACCGGTGGGCTGTGCTGTGGCACCGTCCATTGCTCCGCCGTTTGCAGCAACAGTTAGCCTTAGTCTTGCAAAGGTAAATCCAACAAGTTTTACGGTTGGTGTGGCTGCAAATTATGTTCTTACCGTCAGTAATGCTACAGGTGCTGCAACTTCTGGTGCGACTATACAAATCAACGACAAATTGCCACCTAATTTTGCATTCAACAGTGCCGCAGCTGGTGTTGGCGTTACCAACGCGAGTTGCACCGCTGGGGGCACATTGGCTACTGGCTTAGATCTTAGCTGTACCGTTGCTACTGCTGCAGGTATAGCGGGTGGCAGTACTGCTAGCTTTACCATCAACGTTACGCCACAAGTTGCCGCAACAGGCGTGGCGGGGTCAAACAAAGCAACAGTTAATCCAACTGGGGGTGCACCTGCTGATGCGTCGTTGTGTACGGTAACTGGTTCGCCAGCAGGTTGTGCAGTAGCGGCGCCCATCACCCCAGCATCAGCTGCCGTTGTCAACCTTAGTCTTACGAAGAGCAACCCTCCTAATTTTGTTGTTGGCATTACTGCCGATTACTTGTTAACTGTTGGCAATGGTCTGGGCGCTGCAACTTCTGGTGTGAATATTGTGGTCAACGACAAATTGCCCCCCAATTTTGCGTTTATCAGTGCAGCACCAAGCACAGGCAGCACAGCTGCTTCATGTGTTGCATCGGGTGCATTGGCTGCGGGTCTCGACCTGGCGTGCTCTATCACTACCGCTAGCGGTGTTGCTGCTGGTGCAACTGCTGCTTTTACGATCAGCGTCACACCACAAACCGAATCGGGTGGAGTATTGGGGTCTAATAAAGCTACAGTAAGTCCTACAGGTGGTGTTCCATCTGACCCTGCGCTGTGTACTGCCACAGGAACTCCGGTTGGTTGTGCACTGGCCGCACCGATTGCAGCCACACCAGCTAACCTAAGCCTCGCTAAGACTAATCCAGGTATTTTTGTTGTCGGCGTTGCTGCAGATTATCTGCTGACCATTAGCAATGCAATGGGTGCTGCAATATCGCCAGCAGTCGTTGTGGTTAACGATAAATTGCCACCTAACTTTGCGTTCAACAACGCAACCTTGGGTACAGCAACCACTGCAGCTACGTGTCTTTCATCAGGTACTTTAGCTGCAGGATTAGATCTTGTCTGCACTGTTACCACTACTTCAGGTATTGCAGCAGGTGCAAGCGCTGCGTTTACGATCAACGTAACCCCGCAAACGATGGCGGGCGATGTATCCAGTATCAACAAAGCTGCCGTGAGTCCAACGGGTGCAACGCCTGTTGACCCCGCAACTTGTACTGCTACGGGTGCGCCCTTAGGCTGTGTATTAGCTACACCGATTACGCCTCTCACTTCGGATATGAGTGTTAGTTTCGACATTCCGGCCAGCGCCCCGGTAGGCACCAGCGTCAACGCCACGGTCAGCTTTGCCAACGTGGGCGCCAACGCGGCAGTCAACCCGACGGTCACTTTGCAACTGAGC
>JAYTPK010000279.1:0-6941 GCA_043747295.1 Polaromonas sp.
AGAAGCATAGGCTTATTAGGCGTCCAGTTCAGCAAAGAGTTTTCCACTGATGCTACGCGTAGCGGGTGCTTTGGCGCGGTGGGGTTGGCTACGATATCGGCCAGTACAGCTTGGCGAAAACTTGTTTTAATCAAGTTAGGTGTACCAAAGAAAGGTGCAAACTGTGGGCTGGAGGCCGTGCCTGCAAACAAGAACGTTGCAGGTAGTTTGCCAGTCTCTAGCAAACCGGTAGTAGTGCCGTTCAAAGGCGTAGTGCTGGGCAACAGGGTTTCAATGCCAGTAACAAACTTGTCCTCGTAAATCTCGCTAGGGGAGGTGTACAAATTTCCGTAAGCTTTTTGGAAGCTGGTGGTCACCAATGGCGTGAAGATGGTAGCGCCCAAATTCACATTACCTGCGTAAACCGCATCACCAAAAGTCCCCAAATTGTATGGGCCTGACAGGTGTGCACCTGCAGTGACTGGTGTGCCTGCAGCCTGTAGGGCACGCTGGGTGGCCATAGACACGTGGCCGCCTTGCGAGTAGCCTGCAACGAACAGCTTGGCATTGGCATTAGCGCCGATGCTTGCAAACGACTTGCGTGCAGCAATCAACGCGTCGATCATCTCGCCCGATTGCTGCTTGGCGTTCAGGTAAGGGTGATAAGACAGCTTGGATGACTCGTAACCTGCGTAGTTAGGCGCCACTACGATATAGCCTTGTGCTGCATAAATGGCAGCGATCAAAGCGGCTTCACCCTCTTTGGGGCTGGCCATATTCATGTTTTTATTCAGGTTGGTGCCGTGGCCGTACAACAACACGGGGCGCGGGCCTTGGCAAGCTGGGTCAGTGCCGCTTGGCACCATAATGCCGCCTGACGCGTCGGTCTTCTCACCAGCACCGCCGGTAGTGCCGTACTGAAAGTAGTTAAAACTGATAGTGCACTTAGGCTCACCCGCTACTAAAAATAGGCTGGCCGGAGCGGCAGCTTTAAATGCTGCTGGGCTCAATGATGCTAGCTCAGCAGGCGTAGCCACCAAGCTTCCAGGCGCACCACTAAAGTCAAAGCTTGAGCCTGCTCCGCCGCTGCTACCGCCGCCACAGGCGGTGACCAGTGCTGCTGCCGCTAAAGCGCCCAGCGTAATATTCCAACGTGTCATTATGATTTCTCCTGTATATGAATAAAGTGTTGCCTTCAGGCTTTTTGCCTTTACTGACATGTAATTTATCGTATCGGAAAAGCCCCCTCATGACCCAGCGGGTAAGTACTAGGCCGAGCTAGACAGATGACACTAAGCGTCTGTGTTGGTAGCCATTGAGTTTCTACGCGGTGCAGTAATACGGGCCTATGCTTAAGCAAAAACCCTTGCATCACACTTTAAAAGTTAATAGTTGTGCCACAGGAATACAAATAAGGCTAAAAATCAGTTAATACCACTTAAAAGTGCTTGCAGTCCAAGTATTTATTGATTATTCAGCTATAAAAATCATAGTAACAACATGGCGCAAGTAAGACACAAAAAAGACCGCTTGCGCGGCCTGTGAGGATGTTTAACCTATCAACCAAGACTACTGCAGCGTACGCTTGGCAGATTCAAAGTGGTGATTTTGAATTTTGGTTTTATGTCTATTAACTTGACGGTCTAGTTTGTCTACCAGTTCGTCTACCGCAGCGTACAAGTCTGCGTGACTGCTTTCGGCAAATAGGTCGTTGCCTTTGACATGAATATTACATTCAGCGCGTTGGCGACCTTCTTTTTCCTTTTGTTTCTCAACAGTGAGTAAAACTTTGACATCGACAACTTGGTCAAAGTGGCGTGATATTCGATCGAGTTTACCGGTCACATAAGTTCGCAGGGCGGGGGTTACTTCAAGATGGTGGCCACTGATCGTCAAGTTCATAGGGAGACTCCTAAATGCTCTCGTTGCACAAACGTTGGAAGCTGCATTGACGCACAACCCCAACACCTAAAAACAACTAAAAACTCTTTTATCTACGCTTAAAGTTACTATGCCTTGAATTACTAATACCCGCAATCCCGCACTGCAACAAAACGCAAGTAATACTGTATGTTTTGATCGCAAGTGTTTGATTCATATGAAAATTACTTTTTTAAATTATTTTGCAACAGAGGCATTGGCAGCCTGACCGGCCGCAGCTTTAGATGCGCCATATAGGGACAATTTACCCACTAGCCAGACACTGACCAAAGTAGCCGCTATACCGAGTGCAGCATTCCCCCAGTAGTGCTGTACCAAGCCCTGTGCGTCTCGGCTAATAATCAGCCCGCCAATGAAGGCGGCTACACCCATCGCAGCTGATTGGATGGACGAATTAATGGCCATAAACGTACCACGCAATTGCGGGTTGCCTGCTGCGCCAATGATGGCCATCCCAGGGATCATGCGGCTACTCATGCAAATAAAAAAACTAGTAGACACGGCCAATATGCCCCACAAACCCCAAGGCGCGCTCAAGGTCATGAGCAGTATCGGCAGCATAGTTAGCAATGCGACGCGGCGAAACATCACCTGCTTGCCCAGCTTATCTGTCATGCGGCCCACCCAGCGTGCTGTGAGCAAAGTGGCTGCGCCACCGCACAGGTAGATGTAGGGAATTTGCGCGTCGGTCAGTTTGCCGTTGGTGGTGGTATAGATGGTGATGTAGGGAATAACTGTGAAACCTGCAAACATCAACAGGGCAGAGAACAAAAATGCTTTTTGATGGTTGGGGTCAGCTAGCACCTGCGCTATATTGCCAAATGCCGATGTGCGCTTGAGCGCTAAGTGTTCATTCAGGGGCGGCATGGTGTTCCATGCAATCACGGCCAGCACCGTACAAACAATGGCGATAGCAATAAACGGCATGTGCCAGCCCCAGTGCGCAGCTAAAAATAAACTCAACGGTACACCTGCCACGGTAGCTGCAGAAAACGACGACATCACTATCGCCATAGCGCGGCCACGCTTTTCAAATGGGATGACATCGGCCACGATGGTTTGCGACAGTGCAGACAGCACACCACCAAACGCGCCCGCTGCAATGCGCGCAGCCATCAAGCTCTCATAGGTGGGTGCTAGGCCACAAGCCAGCGTAGCCAGGGCAAACAACATGTACAGACTCAGCAGCAATTTTTTTCGGCCAAACCTGTCGATGTACAAAGAGGCCAGTAGGCCCGATGCACCCGCCGCAAAAGTATAGGCCGATACCAGCAGGCCAAATTGCGCATCGCTGATACGAAACAGTTGCGTAAACTGGGGGCCTAATGGCATCATCACCATGAAGTCCACAATATGGGTAAATTGAATGCCTGCTAACGTGACTAAAAGCCACAACTCGCGTCTTGGGGTGAGCGTTGTTGTCATGAATACTTAAAAAGTTAACTAATCACTTTAACGCAATGACGCTGTCCACGCTGATCAACGCCGGATTAACCCGCCCCAGCCACCCACGAACAGCGCTAGTGTTAATGGGGGGTGGTGCTCGCACCGCATACCAAGTGGGCGTATTACAAGCTTTGGCAGACATGCTGCGCTTGCAAGGTCCCGCTGCTGCTGCGATGGGCGCTGAAATGCAGGCGCAAGCGTTCCCTTTTCAGATTTTGGTGGGGACTTCTGCTGGTGCACTCAACGCAAGTTTTTTAGCCTCGCAAGCCGACAAAGGGTTAGCGGCTATGGACGCGTTGACTAAGTTTTGGCACGGACTGCGCTCGCATCAGGTGTATTCTCTGGATGTGTCGCCTTGGGTGCGTATGAGTAAGATTGCAACAGCCTGGAGCCTGTCTAAACAAGTGCGCGGGCATGGCGCGCTGCTTTGCAACATGCCATTGGTTGACACCTTGCATAAAGCAATTTCGCTATCGGGCATTGATGCTGCATTAGAGAGTAAAGCTGTCTACGCACTGGCTATCACAGCCTCTAGTTATAGTAGTGGCGAGCACTGGACGTTTTGCCACACTGCACGCGATCACCGCGAAAACCCATGGACTCGCCCCGGCAGGCGTGCTGAGTTTGGGCCGGTGACGATTGAGCACTTAATGGCTTCTAGTGCTATCCCATTGATTTTTCCTTCTACACCGTTGTGGGTAGATGGTGGACGCGAGTACTTTGGCGATGGGTCGATGCGACAGACCTCACCTTTGTCACCAGCGATGCACTTGGGCGCGCACAAAGTGCTGTGTATAGGTGTAGGGCAGCCCCAGCGTAGCGGGTTTGCCGGTGCTGGAGCCGGTGCACGACCAGCAGGCGCGCAAGAGCCTGGCCTTGGCGGCATATTAGGCCATGCAATGGCCAGTGTATTTCACGACACCCTGCATGGCGATGTCGAGCAAGCACAGCGCATGAACGACACCTTAAAGCAGCTGCCGCGTGAGGTGGCTGCAGTCATGCCATACCGCAGTGTCAATGTCATGAGCTTGCAGCCTAGCGAGTCACTTGACGAGGTGGCACAACGTCACGTGCGTGAGCTACCCGCATCAGCGCGTAACGCATTGGAGGGCTTGGGTGTTTTAGGATCTGGGCCCGCTGCAACAAGTCATGCTAACTCTGGCGCTGCTGCATTAGCCAGCTACCTGTTGTTTGAACCCGGTTTTGTGGCTGCCTTGATCGAGATGGGCCAACGCGATGCTTATGCACAAAAAACACAGTTGCTGGAGTTTTTGGCCGCTTGAAGCGGTTTGAGGCCATTTGTGCACCCGTTACCGGAGGATACAGGGGATAATTGTGCCATATTCATTTCTGGAGTCCGTTTTGGAAACCTACCCTAGTTGGTAGCTTCCTGCGCCCTTCGCCCCGCAGCGCTTAACAGTAAACCTAAGCCCACTGCTGCGCACCGGCTGCATGGAAGCACCCCACTGCTTTATGCCCCGGCGCGCCGTGCTCACCCTTCTGGCCTGCCACCCCTAAACCCCTTGTTTGGAGTGAGCCATGCTCAACATCTTCACATTGGCCAATGGCCGCCTGTTCCAAGAAGAGATCGAATCTTTAGAAGAGCTCACCAAGTTTCAGCCTATTTGGGTTGACTTGGAATCCCCCACGCCCGAAGAAAAAGCGTGGATCAAGCAGCACTACGGGCTGTCGATTCCAGAGGATGCGATGGACGAAGACATCGAAGAATCTGCCCGTTTTTATGAAGCCGATAACGGTGATTTGCACATCCGTTCAGACTTTTTGATTGAAGACAATGCCGAATCTCGTACTGAGCGCGTGGCATTTATTTTGAATTTGAATAATGACGAACTTAAAAGCAAAGGCGTACTCTTCTCAATCCATGATCAGGATGTGCCCGTGTTTCGTTTATTGCGTATGCGCGCACGCCGCATGCCGGGCTTGATTGAAGACGCGCGCGAAGTATTGCTGAAATTATTTGATGCTGATGCAGAATACTCAGCCGACGCACTAGAGGGTGTACACGACGCGCTGGAGCACATCAGCGGTAAGGTACTCAAAGGCGATGTCACCGACGAGGTGGCAGGCGAGGTGCTAGCTACTATCGCCAAAGAAGAAGATTTGAATGGTCGTATTCGCCGCAACATGATGGACACACGCCGCGCGGTCAGCTTTATGTTGCGCAGCAAAATGCTGTCGCCAGAGCAAAACGACGAAGCGCGCCAAATTTTGCGAGACATAGATTCGCTGGACAGCCACACTGTTTTCTTGTTCGACAAGATTAACTTTTTGATGGACGCAACAGTCGGTTTTATCAATATCAACCAGAATAAGATCATCAAAATTTTCTCGGTGGCTAGCGTGGCTTTGCTGCCTCCTACCTTGATTGCCAGCATCTACGGTATGAATTTTCAGCACATGCCTGAGCTATCTCAAACCTGGGGTTACCCCGCCGCCTTGATGCTGATGCTGTGCTCGGGTGTGTTGCCAATGCTGTACTTTCGCAAGCGAGGTTGGTTGAAGTAGGCGTCGGGGCTTTATGTTGCGTCTAGAGTTTCTTGCCATGTTGCGGGGTCACATCCTACGCGGGTCACATTAATGGTGGCTGCGGCAACGGCGTGGGCTAGGGCAGACTGCAGCAAAGCTTGCGGCAACTGGCTGTGCAAAGCCTGCGCAGACAACACCTTTTCGTGCTGCAAATAAGCCAATAAAGCTGCAAAAAAACTATCCCCTGCTCCCACGGTGTCGGCCACGGTGATGCTGCTGGGGCTGGGCTGAAATACTTGCACATGGCGCGTAATGAGCCATGCGCCCGCAGCGCCTAAAGTAAGCGCCACCATCTGAGTTGCGGGTTGATCGAGCAGTTTGCTTGCTGCCGCTACCGTGTCTTGATGTCCACCCTCACTCTTGGCTTTGCTTAACAAGCCAATATCAATTAAATCGTCGTCACTTACCTTCACCACATGCGCCATAGCGCAGGCCGCCAGCACGCTGGCGCGGTAGGGTGCAAGGTCGGGGCATACGACGGTGCGCAAATTTGCGTCTACGGTGATACAAGCATCGCGCTTTGTCGCTGCTTGCAATAAAGCTTGAGTTTTGGGCCAGTCTTGTGGCACCAGCATCAAACAACCCGTGTGCAAGACTGTGGTGCTGGGCGGCAGGGCTGCAATCGCTTGGGCTGCACTAATGTCACGGTCGGCCACCGCCTCGCGGTGAAATGCATAACTGGCTTTACCTTGCGCATCCAGCTGCACCACCGCCATGGCGGTGGGCTGCTGGCTGGGGACAGGACTGGCTAGCCGTACGCCTTCTGCAGCCAGTAGCTGGCGGTACTGTTGGCCAAAACTGTCGTGCGACAAAGGGTTTACATACGTCGTGGATAAACCTTGCCGTGCAGCTGCAATGCAGAAGTTAAATACAGACCCACCCAAACAAGCTTGCGATGCTGTACGCATGCTGTTTGGAGAGTAAGGGCTCACAATTAGATCAATCAGCGCTTCGCCGTAACAGGTTAACATGGTGTCATTAAACCGCAAAAAGTAGTTACAAAACCTAGGGTTTTCGATAAATAAAAC
>JAYTPK010000280.1:0-23277 GCA_043747295.1 Polaromonas sp.
CCGAGCACCAGCGCATTAGCCAGCGCGTAGAGCTGTCGCCCACAGCCCCTGCCGCAATGCAGGCAGGGGCTGGCCGCACCTGGTATCTACATGGCGACAATAACGACCTGTTCTACGAAGTAGAGCAAAAAACCTACGGCATCACCGAATACAAGCATTACTGTCCGCAGGCGGCATCGTCTTTGCCATGCAGGTTACGCGCAGCGGCACGCTGGCCGCTGGCAACGCAACGGTAGGCAACAACCTAGCCAGCCTTAGCTACTTTCACCATGACCACCAAGGCTCCACCATCGCGGTGACCAAAGAAGTAATTGGCCAAGAGAGGGCGGTGATTGAGCGCATGGCCCATCTTTGTGTGTCCTACCCGTGGGGCAAGCGGCGCAACGTCAACGGCCTGGAATATGCCAGCGCCAGCGACAGCATCAACGGCCTGACCACTGACAGCGGCTTGCGCTACCCAGGAGCACCTGGACGAGATGGGCATTTGGAATTGACTGTCACTATCAATTCAATAGCTGTATAAGCAATATATACTTGGACTACAAGCATATTCGACGGGTAAAAGCAGGGCGCTAAGGTGCTGCGATTGATAGCGATATTTTGGTCTGTCCGGAGGGGATCGAACCCCCGACCCACAGCTTAGAAGGCTGTTGCTCTATCCAACTGAGCTACGGACAGTCGAGTCTCTTACGAAAACTACATGGCCAACAAATACTACATTACCAACAAAAACGCCTCGCAAACAGGTGTGTGCGAGGCGATGATTTGTAGTGCTAAATAATGGTCGGAGTACAAGGATTCGAACCTTGGACCCCCTGGTCCCAAACCAGGTGCGCTACCAGGCTGCGCCACACTCCGAAGTCCTATATTCTAACCTGAAAAACGCTGCTTTTTAGCGCTTTTGGTATTGGCCTTTGCCAAAAAGTATCTCGCGCTCTTTGTCGCCGGTAATCGGCTTGCGTTGATCGGCCAAAACCTGGCAGCCACGCTGCACTGCGGGGCGCAGCTCTAGCGCGTCAAACCATTTCTTCAGTGCAGGGTAGTCAGTCAGCTCGATGCCCTGGGCTTTCCAGTTGCGCAGCCAGGGGTAGATGGCCATGTCGGCAATGCTATAGGTTTTGCCAGCGATAAATGCATTGGTCGCCAGCTGCCCGTCGATCACGCCGTAAATGCGCTTGGCTTCGTTGGTATAGCGGTCAATAGCGTAGGGGATTTTCTCAGGGGCATAAGTGCGAAAGTGGTGGTTTTGGCCCAGCATGGGGCCTACGCCGCCCATTTGAAACATCAGCCACTGCAGCACGTTGTATTTATCGCGGTCGCTTTGGGGCATGAATTGCCCGGTTTTGGCAGCCAGGTAAATCAAAATCGCACCTGATTCAAAAATAGAAATGGGTTTGCCATCGGGGCCTTGAGGGTCAACCAAGGCGGGCATCTTGTTATTGGGGCTGATCTTTAAAAAATCAGGCTTAAACTGGTCACCAGCGCCAATATTGATGGGTATGACCTGATAGGCTAGTTTGCATTCTTCCAGCATGATATGGATCTTGTGCCCATTGGGCGTTGGCCACGTGTATAGTTGTAACATCGCTTGGTTTCCTTTTACTGTTGCACTGTAGTGCAAAATAAGACCGCATGTTTAAAAAAATTCTAGCCACTTTGGGCTTTGGCGGTTCTAAAACGCCTGACAGCCAGGGTGTGACCTCTCGACTGGGCGCAGCTGGTCCTGGCAGCAAAGTGTCTGAATGGGCTGGCATGCAAGGGCTTAGCTTTTCGCAGCACGGTGATGGGCGCGGTGGCTACCATGTCGAGGGCAAAGTGGGCGGCAAGGTAGGTGGCAAGGTGTGGCGGCTTGAGCAAGGCGCACCATCGCGCGACTTTATCAAAGGCTCTGAACTGCGTGCCCGCGCAGAGCTAGGCGTAAGCGAAGACGTGTCTGTGATGGTATTGAACCGTCAGCTTAAAAATGAACTGGATAAACGTGCGTTTGCCCTGTACACCGATTCGCTGCAGACCATTGCCGACCCGCACCTGCCTGAGGAGATGCGCTGGTTGTCGATCTACGAAGAAGTGGGCTGGGAAAGCCTTGGCACACCGTTTTTGAATAACTATGCGATTTTGGCTAACAGCAAGGACCATGCGATGGCCTGGATCAGCCAAGACTTGGCGGACAGCATGATGGCGTGGCCAGATATGAACCCTAAATCGCCCAAAATTTTAATGCTGTTGCGCGGCAAAGCCTACTTGCGCATGCAGTGCACCGAGGGCGATTTACCTACGTTAGAGCACGCCACTGGTGTGTTCACTGCAGCGTGTGAGTTGGCATTGGGTAGCTTTAAAAGTCGCTGATCAACGGCCTTCGCTGGCTATGCGTTAGACGCATAGCCAGTTTTGACGGCTTCAAACGCGCTTTAAACCTAATTCAACTGCGCGTAATCGGCATTTCTACTTCACGTTTTTCTAGCGCATATTTGCCCAGCTCTAGCTTGGCAATGGCGTTGCGGTGCACCTCATCTGGGCCGTCGGCATAGCGCAGGGTGCGCGCTGCGGTGTAGGCATAGGCCAGCGGGTAGTCGTCACACATACCGCCGCCACCGTGCACTTGCATAGACCAGTCGATCACTTGGCAGGCCATGCTGGGGGCTACCACTTTGATCATGGCAATGTCGTTTTTGGCCAGTTTGTTGCCGCCCAAGTCCATTAGCCACGCAGTTTTTAAAGTTAGCAAACGCGCCATGTCGATGCGGCAGCGCGCCTCGGCAATCCGCTCTTGCGTCACAGTTTGTGCGGCCACGGCTTTGCCAAACGCAACGCGGCTGGAGGCGCGCTTGCACATGAGTTCCAACGCACGCTCGGCCAGGCCCACCAAGCGCATGCAGTGGTGAATGCGCCCGGGGCCTAAGCGGCCTTGGGCAATCTCAAAACCACGGCCTTCGCCTAGCAGCATGTTCTCAGCCGGTACGCGCACGTTGGTAAACGTCATCTCGCAGTGGCCGTGGGGTGCGTCGTCGTAGCCAAACACGGTGAGCGGGCGAACCACTTTGATGCCAGGTGCGTCTGCGGGCACGATGATCATGCTTTGCTGGCTGTGGCGCGGGGCATCAGGGTCAGACTTACCCATGACGATGTACACCGCGCAGCGTGGGTCGCCAGCGCCTGATATCCACCATTTGCGGCCGTCAATTTTGTAGTCGTTGCCGTCTTTGACCACGCGGGTGGCAATGTTGGTAGCATCGGACGATGCTACATCAGGCTCGGTCATGGCAAAGGCGGAGCGGATTTCACCGCGCAGCAAAGGCTTGAGCCAACGGTCGCGCAGGGCGGGTGAGCCGTAGCGGGCGATGGTTTCCATATTGCCAGTGTCAGGCGCTGAGCAGTTGAACACCTCGCTTGCCCAAGGCACCCGGCCCATGATCTCGGCCAGGGGCGCGTATTCTTGGTTGGTCAGGCCTGCGCCGCCAAACAGCGGGTCGCCGCCAAAGCCAGCAATCTCTGCGGTGTCGCGCGGCAGCCAGAGATTCCAAAGGCCCTGCTTTTGCGCAACAGGCTTGAGCTTTTCAATCGTCTGCAGCGGCGTCCAGCGCTTGCCTGCAACGGTGTTGGCTTCAATCTCGTCGTGAAAGGCTTTTTCATTGGGGTAAATGTGAGCATCGAAAAAAGCTAGCAGCTTGGACTGCAGGTCTTTGGTTCTGGGTGAGTAGTCGAAATCCATATTTATCTCCGTTATGGGGTGGGTTATCTGTGGGTTGAAGACGGGGATTTTTTTGAACGCAGAGGGCGCGAAGGTTTCGCAGAGGACGCAAAAAAGAGAAGAAGGGGAGAAAAAGAATACAAAAAATACATTTGAAAATTAAAAAATTAAATGGATATTAATCCTGGTTTTATTTTTTGTATTTTTTGTCTTCTTCTGCGCTCTTTGCGAAACCTTCGCGCCCTCTGCGTTCAAAAAATCCCCGTATTTCTCCAAAAAATTAAGCTTTCAAAGCAAACGACCAAGCCATTTGCGCCAATGGCCTAGCCCCCGCTGCAGACGACACAGCTTGGGCGCTGGCGGCGGTGCCGGCTTCGACGCGTTTGGCTATGCCTTGCAAGATGGCGGCTATGCGAAACAGGTTGTAGGCTAAGTAAAAATTCCAATCGGCTTTGAGCGCATCTGGTGTGTAGGTGCCGGTGCGCTCGCAGTACATGCGGATGTAGTCGGCCTCGCTCGGGATACCCAGGGCTACGTGGTCTAGCCCGCCGATGCCGCGAAAAGCACCCGGCGGGATGTGCCAGGCCATGCAGTGGTAGCTAAAGTCGGCCAGCGGGTGGCCCAGGGTGGACAGCTCCCAGTCCAGCACGGCCAGCACGCGCGGCTGTGTGGGGTGAAAGATGAGGTTGTCCATGCGGTAGTCGCCATGCACGATGCTCACTTGGCCCTCGTCACGCGCGCTAGCGGGGATGTGGGCGGGTAGCCATTCAATCAGTTTATCCATCTCAGGGATATTGCCCCCAATCTTGGCTTCGCCAAGCCCCCCAACGGTGTGCGCCCCTCCTTGGGGCGGCTCGGCGGGTGGCGGCTGTGTGACTGAGGCTAGGTACTGCTTGCTCCAGCGGCCAATTTGGCGTTCAAAATAGTTGCCGGGTTTGCCGTAGCTGGCCAGGCCGCGCTCGGCAAATTTAACGCTGTGCAAGGCGGCTTGCACGCGGTTCATTTCGTTATAAATTTCGCCGCGCTGCGTGGTGGTCATGCCGGGCAGGGCTTGGTCCCACAGCACACGGCCTGCTACAAACTCCATGATGTAGAAGGCGCGACCAATGACGGACTCGTCTTCGCACAGGCAGTGCATTTGCGCCACGGGCACGTCGGTGCCGTGCAGGCCGCGCATCACGGCAAATTCACGCTCTATGGCGTGGGCCGAGGGCAGCAGCTTGGCCACGGGGCCGGGCTTGGCGCGCATGACGTAGTTTTGGCTGGGGGTAATGAGCTTGTAGGTGGGGTTAGACTGCCCACCTTTGAACATTTCTACAGTTAACGGGCCAGCAAAGCCAGGTAGGTTTTTGTCTAGCCAAGCTGTGAGCGCAGTGGTGTCAAAGGCGTGCTTGTCGCCCACAGCGCGGGTGCCTACAAAATGGTCGAACTCGCTCATGCGGTAACTCGCGCTTCGCTCGGGGGGCGACTTTTTAGGTTATTCATCTGCTTCGCCAATCTTTTTCAGCGCTTCGCGGTTGCACACCACCAAGCCGCCCGGTTCCACCCGAATAATGCCGTCGCGTTCCATAGATTTCAGCTCTTGGTTGACGCGCTGGCGCGAGGCACCTAACAGCTGGGCTAGCTCTTCTTGCGCCAAATGCAGGCCAATACGCATCTCTTCGTTTTTGCTCAAGCTGGGCACGCCGTAGCTGCGTACCAAGTGCACCAGCTGTTTGGCCAGGCGCGCACGCAGCGGCAGGGTGTTTAGGTCTTCTACCAGGCCAAACAACAGGCGAATACGGCGCGCTTGCAGGCGCATCAGCGCCTCGTACAGCTCAACATGCGAGGCTAAAATTTTACGAAAATCAGCCCGTGCTACGCACACGATAGACGTGTCGCCGTGCGCGTACACATCATGCGTGCGCCGGTCGCCGTCAAACATGCTGACATCACCCATCCAAATGCCCGGCTCGACATAGGTGAGGGTGACCAGCTTGCCCGACACCGACGTGCTGGACACGCGCAGCGCACCGCGTGCACAGGCCATCCACTCGTCGGCCGTGTCGCCGCGTGCGCTGATAAGTTCGGCGTCTTTGTAACGTTTGACGTAAGTGCATCGCAGTATGTCGTGCCGCAGGCTGGGGGATAAAGTTGAAAACCAGCGACCCGAGTTAATCGCTTCGCGTTCGTCAATAGTAAGAATAGGTTCGTCCATGGGCAGTCGTATGGGTGACAAAATAGGCTCCATTGTCACGCCAGAGACGTTAAGTGCGCTATAGGGTTGTCACTTGCGGTACAGACAATTCTATTGTCAGCAATATCCGCATGAAATTAACATTAACTTGCACCGAATCAATCTGCACTGAATCAAACAAGTAAGGTGTATGGCTAAGTGTTGCTAGCGGCGCTACCGCCAGGAATACCGCTGCTACACTGAGTGCAATATCAACTCTTGCGCATTCGTCCATGAAGATTTACAGCGGTTTGTTTTTAAGTTCTGCTTTGGTCATTGCTGGCTGTGGCGGCGGTGGCGATGGCGGCACGCCCAGTGGCGCCGCCAGCACACCCAACAGCGGCACCAGCACTGTAATTACCACGGCCCCCACGCTAAATAGCCAGACCACATCGAGCCAAGCACCTGGCGACACTGGCAATACGCTGATTACGCCTGCGAACAGCTGCAATATCCCTAATTTTCAGGCTGATATGCTGCGCGCTGTCAACGAGGCACGGGCTCAGTCGCGTATTTGCTTCAAAGTAAAACAGCAGGTGCCAGCCGTTGCGGCTGTGGTGTGGGATAACGAGCTGTTTGCTGCAGCGGTGGGCCATTCGCAAGACATGGCACAGCGCGATTATTTTGCGCACAACTCACTGGATGGCCGTACCCCCGGAAATAGGGTCAATGCAGCAGGCTATGTTTTTCGCAGTCTGGGCGAGAACATTGCCGCGGGGCAAATAGGCATTGCTGCCGCGATGAAGGATTGGCTAGAAAGCGAAGACGGCCATTGCGAAGCCATCATGAGCGCCACGTTTACTGAGGTGGCCGTAGCCTGCGTAACCACCAATCGACAGCGTTACCCAACGTATTGGACGATGGAGCTGGCTAAACCGTCGTAGATAAACACTATAGTTTTGATAGCTATACAATTAATGAATACTTGGACTACAAGCACTTTCTATTGGTAAAAGTGCTCTTAAGCGCATATATTAGCACCCCAACGCGCTAAGTGCCTGCAGCGCCTTGCCGGTTTTAGCATCAGTCACCACCACATTGATCTGGCGCGGGTGCTTTTCATTGCCTGCCAACGTATTGATCTTGAGTTTTTGCACCCCGCTGTAGTTGCCCAGTGGTACATATTGGCGCACTACAAAGTCGTGGGCTAGGGTTTCGCCTTTGTTCTCACCTGCAGTCACGCGGCTTGTGTGGTTGTGCTCCGTCACAGTGTAGTGGACCGTCCATTGGGTTTTGTCGTCTTTGGGGGTGATGGCGGCTTCAAAGCTGTCTTTGGCGGTTTGGTTCAGGGTTATTTGCGCCAATGCAGGCGCAGTGTCGTTGCCTACCTTGGCGTACTCGCGCACAGTTTGGCCGTTGCGTACAAACTGGGGGGTATAAATGTTGTCTAAGCGGTTAGCGGCCGACACCGCACGCTGGCGCGCGGTGTGTACGGGGGCGGCGTAGGGGTCTCTCCAGCCTATGTAGTCCCAATAGTTAACATGAAACGCCTGCGCCACCACTTGGCCCTTAGCATGCGCGGGTTTGAGGGTGCTTAGCCACTGGTCTGCTGGCGGGCACGAGCTGCAGCCCTCAGACGTGTACAGCTCTATTACCGGGGTGATGGTGGCACCAGACTGTGCTGTGCAGTTGGTTTGCTGGGCTAAAACGGCTGATGTCCATGCAAACATTGCATATGCAGCTATTAATTTAGTAGTAAATGGCTTAAGTTTTAGCATGATAAGTGTCCTGCAATAAGCTGTTGGTCAGCCAGCGCGGTGCTTTCTTACCAATTTTGATCAGCGTGTTTGCACAAAGGCTTACCACAACTGCCCAACGCACTTGCTAGACGCCTTGGCCGCTTGTGGCAAACTCCCGCGCTTGAAACACGCAACCTGATATTTAGCCCATGCACGCCATCATTGCCCAAATTGCCGCCGAGATCAAAGTTCAACCCGCCCAGGTGAAAGCCGCTGTCGACCTGCTGGACGGTGGCGCGACTGTCCCATTCGTGGCACGCTACCGTAAAGAGGCTACCGGCGGGCTAGACGACATTCAGCTGCGCGAGCTGCACTACCGCCTGGGCTACCTGCGCGAGCTGGCCGACAGGCGCGCCGCCGTGCTGGACAGCATTGACGCGCAAGGCAAGCTCACGCCCCAGCTGCGCGCCACCATTGAGGCCGCGCCCACCAAGCAAGAACTAGAAGACCTGTATTTGCCCTACAAACAAAAGCGCCGCACCAAAGGGCAGATCGCGCGCGAGGCGGGCATTGAGCCGCTGGCAGACAAGCTGTTTGCTAACCCGCTGCTGGTGCCTGCTGATGAAGCGGCTGCTTTTGTGAAATCTGAAAAAAGCGAGGATGGCACCGACTTTACGACGGTGTCCGCCGTCCTTGACGGCATACGTGACATTTTGAGCGACCGCTGGGCCGAAGACGCGCCGCTGGTGCAAGGCCTGCGCGAATGGCTGTGGGCTGAAGGCCTGCTGAGCAGCAAGCGCATTGAAGGCAAAGACGAAAACAACCCTGACGTGGCGAAGTTTAGAGACTACTTTGACTACGACGAGCCGATTGGCCGTGTGCCGTCGCACCGCGCGTTGGCTGTTTTTAGGGGCCGTGCATTAGAGTTTTTAGAGGCTAAATTAGTGCTGCCAGAGCCATTGGCGCAGACGATTTCCGCTCGTCCTGAGCCCGACGAAGGACTTGTGAAGGCTTCGACAAGCTCAGCCCGAACGGCGGGTGTTGCGACCCGAACGGCGGGTGTTGCAGCCCGAGTGGCCAGCGTATCACTGCCCGAAGCCCGCATTGCCATTCACCTAGGCTGGAGCCACAGTGCCCGACCGGCGGATGATTTGATTCGCAAATGTGTAGCCTGGGCCTGGAAGGTCAAGCTTAGCCTGAGCCTGGAGCGCGACCTGTTTACCCGGCTGCGTGAAGACGCTGAAAAAGTCGCCATCAAAGTGTTTGGCGACAACCTGCGCGACCTGCTGCTGGCCGCCCCCGCAGGCAAAAACGTGGTGATGGGCCTAGACCCCGGCATTCGCACTGGCGTAAAAGTGGCGGTGGTAGACACCACTGGCAAGCTGCTAGACGTAGCCACTGTGTACCCGCACGAGCCGCGCAAAGACTGGGACGGATCGCTGCACACCTTGCGTCTGCTGGCTGAAAAACACGGCGTACAACTGATCGCCATTGGCAACGGCACCGCCAGCCGCGAGACCGACAAGCTGGCAGGCGATTTGATCAAGCAATTGGAGAAAACCGCCTCCGTTCGCAACGACCTCACTCCCGTTCGCCCTGAGCCTGTCGAAGGGCACGCTAACCCTTCGACAGGCTCAGGGCGAACGGGCAACACCACAATCCAAAAAGTTGTCGTCAGCGAGGCCGGTGCGTCCGTCTACAGCGCCAGCGAATTCGCATCCCAAGAAATGCCCGATGTTGACGTGAGCCTGCGCGGCGCGGCCAGCATAGCGCGCCGCCTGCAAGACCCGTTGGCCGAGCTGGTCAAAATCGACCCCAAATCCATCGGCGTAGGCCAGTACCAGCACGACGTTTCGCAAAGCGACCTGGCCCGCAGCCTGGACGCTGTGGTGGAGGACTGCGTCAACTCTGTAGGGGTCGATCTGAACACCGCCAGCGTGCCCCTGCTGGGCCGCGTGTCGGGCCTGTCGGGCACAGTGGCCAAATCAGTGGTGCGCTGGCGCGAGCAGCACGGCGCGTTTAAAACCCGCCAGCAGTTGCTAGAAGTCAGCGGACTGGGCGCTAAAACCTTTGAGCAGTGCGCAGGCTTTTTGCGCATCAGCGGTGGCGACAACCCGCTAGACAGCACTGGCGTGCACCCCGAGACCTACCCAGTGATCGAAAAGCTGCTGGGCTTGGTTAACAAACCCATTGCCGAAGTCATGGGCCGTAGCGACTTGCTAAAAACCATCAAGCCCGAACAACTGGCCAGCGCACAGTTTGGCGCTGTCACCGCACGCGACATTTTGGTAGAGCTAGAAAAACCCGGCCGCGACCCGCGCCCCCACTTTCAGGTGGCGCGCTTTAACGACGGTATCGAAGACATCCGCGATTTAAAAGAAGGCATGATTTTAGAAGGCACCGTCAGCAACGTAGCCGCCTTCGGCGCGTTTGTAGACCTGGGCGTACATCAAGACGGCTTGATTCACGTCAGCCAGCTAAGCCACAAGTTCACCACCGACGCACGCGAGGTGGTCAAAACAGGCCAGATCGTGAAAGTTAAAGTGACGGAAGTGGACATAGCCCGCAAACGCATTGCGCTGAGCATGAAGCTAGACGCCGCCCCAGCGCGCAAAGACGCGCCGCGAGACAACCGCTTTGAATCTGCCAGAGGGCAGGGTGCGGGGCGGGGTGGATTTAGCCAGCAGCGTGCCCCGCAAGCGCCGCAGTCTACGGCGATGGGGGATGCGTTGGCGAAGTTGAAAATCTAGATAATCAGATTTTGCTGAGCCTGTAAATTTGCACAGGAAAAATAACCTACAATTAATTTTGTTTAAAATTGTGTATTTATCTAATAAGGTGTTTATGGCTAATAATAAAACTACTAAAACCCCTGCGATTGCTCCTACCCCGGCTCCCTCAAGCGGAAGACAAGTTGAGATAGGTGCTTTTAAGCACCAAGGCACTAGAACTAACGACACTAACACCATTACAAACAGGGTTCCAATTACCCCCGCGCCTCAACCAGGCCCAAAAAAATAACTCATCATGGTATTGAATTTTTAATAATTTATCTTCATACTTGATAATTGTATTTATATGCCTAGACAAGACTCTCCAAGGTCGTTAAAAAATGGGCGATTTGTAAAGATAAAACTCTTAAGATTGAGAGGGTCATTAAAGAAATCCGCTGAAACTAAAGATTCATTGAAAAATCCTCGTGGCTATCGCAAAAAAACCGCTATCACCACTAGAGTGCCAATCACACCGCCCCCTCCACCAAAGAGATATTACTAATGTCTAGCTCCAGTACAGTTGTGCCTAGTTCGGAAGTAGATAATGATCGCCATCACAAAGCAGTTTACATGGCAAAACTCGGGTTTTTGTACCACCGAAAACGTGAACGGTTTTTCGATCTACTAGATAAACTCACCAAAAGCCTAACAGTACTTTTAGGGGCATCATTACTAGCAGAACATGTTAAGCAATACGTTCCAATTGTTGGCGTTACAGTATCTGCAATTGGTTTGTTATCACTAATCTTTGGATACTCTGATCGAAAACAAAAACATAAAGAACTAGCTGAGGCCTATGCTGGATTGCAATCAAAGATTGACAGCTTAGGTTCAAAATATGATGCCTCTAACCTTAACCAATGGCATAGCGAATTGCAACTGCTAAATGCAAAAGAGCCACCAACACTCGGAACACTTGTAGTCCTTTGCCAAAACGAAATCGCTGTGTCTGAAGGCCATATCAACAGCGTAGTAAGAATTAATCCCTGCAAGCAGTTGTTAGCGAATTGGCATGATTTTCACACCGCGACTTGAGCTGATCTGAGAGACAGTGGATTAGACACAGTGTTTTTATTGCCGCGATTTAATTTATCGATTCACAACCGATCTGCCCGTCTCTAACGGCATTACGCAACAAAGCATTGACCCGTGTCTGCCAACCCTTACCAGTCGCGCGCAGCGCAGCCAGCACGTCTGGATCCAGCCGCAGTTTGACAGGCGACTTGGTCACCGCAGCCACGCTACCTGCTGGCCTGCCACGGCGTGCGGTAATTTGCTCTGGGGTGTGCACTTGGCCCACCTCGCCTCGCTTCATTTGGCGAATCGACTCCAGCACGTCGGCTGCAAATTTTTCAGTTTCTTTATCCATGGTCAAACTCCTGTTTCCATTGCAGTAAAACTTCTGTGGGCAAGTTATCAAACTTGGCTTTGGCGTACACCACGATCAGCACAATCTCACCTCGGGTTGTGCGGTTGAAGTAAATCACCCGTACACCACCACGTTTACCCACACCAGCGCGCCCCCAGCGCACTTTGCGCAAACCACCTGCACCAGCTATTACATCGCCACAATCAGGGTTGCATGCAATCCAGTCAATGAATTTTTCGACTTCTAGCTGACTCCACACACTGGTCGCATAGCTTCGAAAAATTGGGGTTTCGATGACAGTAAGCATTTAAATTGTACACCCGTTTAATATAATTATTATGTAATTATATACAGTAAATTGTTGGTCAATAGCTTTAATCTGTGCAAAAAAGATATACGATAAAGTGCAAAAAATTGAATCAAATTCAAAGTGCAATTCTTGTGATGATGCCACCTATTCATTCAACCGAAAGGCTTTTCTTTCTAGCTGGCTATGCTTGGTTGCTGTATTGCCCGGTAAGCGGTGGACGTAGCTTTTGGTTTTGCAAAGCAACATCTCCATGCAGACCATCCCGCTAGGCATAACTTGTCGCAAGCTGCCTTTCCAGTTTGCATCTTTCACCAAATCCTCATCGTCGTGGGCAGCCAACTGCTACTGCCGCTGCGCTGAAGCCCATCGGTGGAAGGCTCAGTTTTGGTATGGAGCTATGCAGGCTTTGTATTTATAAAGCAGATTACGTTGTTGCGACCTTGGTTTGTCATCAAGCTGTGAGCTATTAATGTAGATATTGATGATTTGAAAAACACAAAAAACTATCAATTTCATAGCTGCTTGAGCAATAAATACTTGGACTTCAAGCCTATTTAGACAATCGTTGCTTGATGTAAATTGAACTTTAATATGCCGCAATAATTTGCACGGTGTTGCGCAAGGCAGATTCATAAATTTGATCCACCGACACACGCTGTTTTTGTCCAGTAGCCACGGTTCCCAAGACGGAGCCCAAGCGTTTGTGCAAGGCTGAGGTCAACGCCAATTGGTCTGCTTTCCCCTGCTTGCCCACTGCGCCCGTAGCCGTTGCCATAGCCATACCCACCAATCGGCCAGCATCGTCAAACACTGGGCCACCGCGTGAACCAGGACTCAGCGCAATACCCAGTGGGCGGGCGGTTGAATTAGCCTCTATGCTGCCTAAAAACCCTGTGTGCAAAACAGGCCATTGGGCATGGGCATGGTCACTGAGGTGGTATTCCAAAGCAAAAGCGGGGCTACCAGGGAAAGCGTCACCAGGCGCCAGCAGCAGGGCATCTGGCTGGGCTAGCTTGCCGCGCAGAACCAGCACGGCCATGGCGCGGTCACTGCGCTGGGGGTCTCGCTGGGCTAATGCAAGTTGCCCCAGACCGTTGCGCACCCACACTTGCGAACGCTTACCCAGCACAGCCGCGGGCACCATGGCAAGTTTGCCGTTGTCAATTAGCAGGCCTGATGCTATGACCCTCGCGCGCTTGGGTAAGCCCGTGAGCGGGCCTTGAGGCGCCATGCGTGCAGGGGTTTCCAACAAATCTCCGGTGGCAAGCAGTTCATTGCTCTGCAACTGCTTTTGCACTTTCAATAGCAATGGTTGCTGGGGCTGTCGACCAGTATTTTCTGTCAGCAGCTTTTGGGCTATGGCGGTCTGTCCGCCCAAATGCAGCAACCAGGCGTACAACGCACTGCCGCGTGGGTCGTCAGGGTGAGAGCCTGCCGTGTGCGCAGCAAAAGCCAGTGCGCGGCGGTACTGGCCTTGCTGCATGTAGGTGCGGACAATGCCCATCTCGGTGTCGGCCGCATGCAGTATGGCGGCTGCGTTTTCAAACGATAGCTGGGCAGAGTCGGTATCGTTGCGTACCAGTGCGGCCTCGCCGCGCGCTAACAACTGCGCACGCTCTTGCATACGCTCTTGCATATGCTCAGGCACAGGCAGGCTGCGCGATGCCGCATCGGTTGTTGATGCGCCTAATGCAATAGACGACGTGTTTGTTGCAGGTAATGTGCTTGCTCTGGATGCACGCGACTGCTCCATGAGGCGCTGCAATTTGTAGCTGCTGGCGGGTGTGTCTGCCGCTTTTGCGGTGGCTAAAAAGAATGTGCACGCCACCAGCCACAGCCAGTGGCGCGCACAACCAGCTTTACGGACTAACAGCATTAGTTAGTGACAGGGCCGCCCGGACATGCGGCAGCAGTCGCCGTGCTAATGCGGTTAATACGCGGTGTGGCCGCGTCCAAAACGTTACCGTCTAGCTTGTAAGGCAACTTGGGGGCTTTAAAACCAGCCAAATACGCAGTCAGCGCATCCACATCTTGCGCGCCACCCAAGCGGTTGGTGCCTTTTTTCAGGGTGCTGTAACCATCGCCACCATCGGCCATGAAGTTGTTCACGGTGATGCGGTAGGTTTTGCTTGGGTTTTGCACTACACCGGCCGTAGTTACCAAAGTTTCAGTGACCAAGGCGGTAGAGGTTCCAGACGTAATCGTGACGTTGCTGATACGTGCACCGCAGGCTTTGGATCCATCCCATGAGTATTTGAATCCTGCCGATGGAATGGAGATTCGTGTACGGTCCACGGCTTGCCCCAAGCAACCTGCAAACTGCTCTTCCAGGAAATCTTTAATGTCTTGGGTATTGAGGGACAAAGTCACCAAACTATTACCAAACGGTTGAACCGTAAAGGCTTCTCTGTAAGTCACATTGCCGTCGCCTTCACCCACAGTGCTGGAGGCGAACAAAAAGCCAGGGTCGCGCACGCCACCACCGTTTTGAAAAGCTACAACTGCCCCGCCAAAACTGGCTGGCTGGGTGGCTGCTAATTGGGCATCGGCAATCAAATTACCGGCGGGTCGGTTGCAAGCCGCATCGGCTGGGGTGTTTTTCAGGTCAGCGCTGATGCCGCCCAAGACGACGTTTGCGATGGGTGCAACCAAACCGTTGTAACCCGCGATGATGTTGGTCACCGTGGTGATGGCCGCAATGCTGGGGTTGTTGCGCACCACCAAACGGTTGGTGGCAACCGCTGCGGTCACGTCTTTGGTGGACGGGTCAATCGTGAGGTCAATATCGGTGAGCAATCGGCCTTGCGCGTTGGCGCTGGTCACCAAAATAGTGCGCCCGGTGGCGTTGGGCAGCTTGCAGTTATAGGCTTGGTGGCTGTGACCACTGACGACCAAGTCCACAGCGTTGTCCAGCTGCTTGACAATGCCAGCAATCGCCGAACCCGCCAGATTGCCTTCACAACCGTTGATATCGCCTGCGCTACCGGTTTGCGCGCCGCCTTCATGGACCAACACCACAATCGATTCAATCCCTTGGGCGCGCAGCTCAGGAATCAAGGCGTTAACTGTTTCGGCCTCTGATTTAAATTCTAGCCCCGCCACGCCAGTGGGCGTGACGATGCTGGGCGTGGCTTTCAAAGTCATGCCAATAAAAGCCACTTTGACGTTGTTGAAAGTTTTAACCCCGTAGGCGGGCAATAAGGTTTTGCCAGTGGACGTTTGCACCACGTTGGCAGACAGCCATTTGAACTTGGCGCCTTCAAACGGCACGGGGGTGCCCACCGTGGCACCTTTGCAGCTATTGGGGTCTTGTACGCCTGCAGTAATTTTGCAGCCACCGTTTTGCAAACGCAGCAATTCAGCGCTGCCTTTGTCAAACTCATGGTTGCCTACAGCGTTGAACTCCAGGCCAATGCGGTTAAGTGTCTCAATAGCTGGTTCATCAAAAAATAATGAAGATACCAAAGGCGTAGCGCCGATAAAGTCACCAGCGCCCACCACAACGTTCAAAGGATTTTTCTTCTTTAAATCAGCCACATGGGCCGCCAGAAAATCTGCTCCGCCTACCGGTGGACGATCTGCAGCCAACACAGCAGTGGTGGTGCCAAAGGTACCAGGAGATTCCAGGTTACCGTGGTAGTCGTTGAACCCAATGACTTTGACAGTGAACGGAGTATTGACAACGGGCGGTGGCGTAGTCGATGCAGGGGCATCATCCGATCCTGAGCACGCATACAAGGTAGCCAGAGATAAGGCCAGTGCGCAAAGTTTTAGTTTCATCTGTGTCATCCTGATCCAGTTTGCCGTAGTGAAATAATCTACAGGCCAAGCGTAAACTTGGCTGGTGACAAACACGTGACAGCCTGACGGTGCAGGACCGAAACACTAAAACGCTATTAATTTCGTAGCTGCTTGAGCAGTAAATACTTGGACTACAAGCGTATTTGACTGGTAAAAGTGCTTAAAACGTAGACTTAAAACGTAGCGTCGCCAAAGTTGGCATTGGCATCGGCGCACCAAATGCTGATGCCGTCCAGCTTGTCGATGTCGCCAGCATTGAGCGTGACGCGCAGGGTTTGGCCGGTGAAGACCGTACCTTTGAGGTTGGGGCCTATCGGAAAGCCTGCGCGGTAGTTGCCCGCCAAGCCGCCGTAGACGAACACTTTGGACAAGCCCAGACCGTCGTAGTTGAAGTTGGTAATCTCGATGGTGCAGCTGTCGATGATTTTGACTTGACCGCTGACCAAATGGCTGCGGGTGGACAGCGTTGCGGTTTTGCCCACTTTTGGGTTGGCTACTGCAGTGCAACTGGGTGCGTTGCCTGCTGAGGGTGGTGGAGATGCAACAGGTGCAGCAGGTGCTGCATCTGACCCGCCGCCGCAGGCTGACAAAGCCAGTGCGGTGGTGGCAGTAAACAAGCTGACGATTGCGGCGCGGCGATGGATAGTCATAGCGGGTCTCCAGAAATGGTGGATTGTTGCGACAGAAACTATCAGTCTGCTTTGCTCCGCAAAACCTTACGCATCCTTCCATTCACTATAAATTTCATAGCTGCATGAGCAGTAAATACTTGGACTACAGCACTATTTAGCCATTAAAATAATGCTATGAAAGCACTTAACATCTACGCCGGGCCTGCAGCGCTGGCGCATCTCCGTACACGCGGCTTGCAGCCGCAGGATGTGCGCACCATCCCCGCTGCTGCGGGTGGGCCTAAGGGTTTGATCTTGGGGCCATTGGACAGGTTTATCTTTGGTGATTGGCTGGCGCACAGTGCGCAGCCGGTGGATTTGGTGGGCGCCAGCATTGGCGCGTGGCGCATGGCTACGGCGTGTTTAGACGATTCGGTGGCGGCTTTTCAGCGCCTGGAGCACGACTACATTCACCAAGACTACGACGTGGAGGAAGGCCGCAATTACCCAAGGCCCGCCGAGATCAGTGCCAAATTTGGCGAATCGCTGCAGCAGTTTTATGGGGGCCTGGTAGGCCAAGTGCTACACCACCCACGGTACAAGCTGCACATCATCACCTCACGTGGCCGACACATGCTGCGCACTGAAAATAAGCTGGCCACGCCGCTAGGCTATGCAGGGGCATTTTTTACCAACGCAGTGCGCCGCAAAGCCATGGGCGCATGGCTAGAGCGGGTGGTGTTTTCTGCACCGTCGTCTGCACCATCCTCTGAAGCTATGGGTGCTGAGTTTGCACCGCTGCCCAGCCCGCTACCGTTTGACACGCAAGACTACCGCACGCGGCAAGTGCATTTAACGCACGATAACTTTAACCCCGCGTTGCAAGCCAGCTGCTCTATACCCTTTGTGCTGCAGGCTGTGCACGACATAGCAGGCGCGCCGCGCGGTGCGTATTGGGACGGCGGCATTACCGACTACCACTTGCACCTGAACTACAGCAACCCCAACGGCATCGTGCTGTACCCGCATTTCCAAAAATCGGTGGTGCCCGGTTGGCTAGACAAATCACTCAAATGGCGGCACGGGTCCAGCCCATTTTTAGACCGCATGGTGGTAGTGGCACCTAACCCAGAATGGATAGCCAAGCTGCCCCGTGGCAAGCTACCCGACCGCCAAGACTTTGCATTTCACGGCCGCGACTTGGCTGCGCGCATAGCGCAGTGGAGTGCTTGCACCAGTGCTGCACAGCAATTGGCCGATGAGTTTGCGTCTTGGGTTGATAAGCCGGATATGGCGGCGGTGAAGGCGCTTTGATACTGCCAGCTACGTACAAGCTGGTTTTGTTATGACATAAGCGCAGGTAAAGTAGTTTTATGATAATATCGCCCGTAACATCATGAAACTTAAACTTCTTGTCGATACCAATGTACTGGTTTCCGGTTTGAGTAGTCGTCTAGGTGCATCATTTGCGTTGCTGGAGGCCGTGGCGCATCAACGAGTAGATTTCGTAGCGTCAACTACGTTGTGGTTGGAATACGAGTCGGTGCTTAAGCGGCCTGAGATTACAAAGATGCACGGATTAAGGGCCTCTGATGTAGATGACTTTTTAAATGCCTTGGCTCAAATGGTTATCCCAGTAGAGTTGCACTTTTCATGGCGTCCCCAGCTACGCGATCCCGGCGATGAAATGGTGCTTGAGGCTGCAGTGAACGGGCAGGTAGATGCTTTGGTAACGCATAACTTGGCTGATTTTGAAATTGCCAAGACACGGTTTAATTTGAATGTATGGACACCCGCTAGCGCTTTAAAACAACTGGAGAAAAAGCTATGAGTACCTTTGCCCTGCGCCTGCCAGATTCGCTATACGCTCACGCCAAAAAATTAGCCGAGCGCGACCAGGCTTCGCTCAATCAATTCATTATGGTAGCCGTGGCAGAAAAAGTTTCAGCCTTGGATACCGCTACATTTTTTGAAGAGCGCGCAGCGCGTGGTAGCCAAGCCAAGCTCAAAGCTGTCCTAGCGCGTGTGCCTGCTGTGGCACCCAGAAAGGGTGATGAGCGTTAACGGCTTATCCCCGCAGCACCGCGCTGTCGCTCAACATCTGCGCATACTCATCCCTTGTCGCAATGCGCGGGTTCATTTTGTGGCAATGGTCGGCCATGGCACCATCGATGATGCGTTCATAGTCTGCTGTGGTTACGCCCAATGCGTCTAGGCCGGTGGGCAGGTTTAAGCGGCGCGTCATGTCGGCCAAGGCTGCTGCCACATCACTACCCGATGTTAAGCCCATGGCGTGGGCCATGCGGTTTAAGCGGTCTTCTTTTTGCACTGATTCTGCGGGAGCGTTAAAGCGCACAACGGCAGGTAAAAACATGGCGTTTAACGTGCCGTGGTGCAGGCGCGGGTTTACGCCGCCCAAGCTGTGACTGAGCGAATGCACGCAGCCTAAGCCTTTTTGAAACGCCATGGCGCCCTGCATGGATGCGCTCATCAGGTTAAAGCGGGCTTCTTTGTCTGCGCCGTTTTGCGTAGCGCGCTCAATGAAAGCCCAGCCACGGCGCAGGCCGTCTAGTGCAATGCCGTCAGCCGGTGGGTTAAACGGTGCGGCCATAAAGGTTTCCATGCAGTGGGCGATGGCGTCCATGCCGGTAGCTGCGGTCAGCTGGGGTGGCAGGCCTAGCGTCAAGTCAGGGTCGCAGATGGCGGTTTTGGGAACGAGGTGCCATGAATGAAAACCCACTTTGCGGCCATCGTCCAAAATCAAAATCGCGCCGCGTGCTACCTCACTGCCGGTGCCACTGGTGGTGGGCACGGCGATGATGGGGCATACGGCATCGGTAATCTTGAGCGAGCCGCCTTCGATGGTGGCGTAGGTTTTAAGGTTGCCTTCGTGGGTGGCCAAAATCGCGATGCCTTTGGCGCAGTCAATGGCGCTGCCGCCGCCCACTGCCACCAGGCCGTCGCACAACCCTGCTTTGTAGGCGGCTACACCTGCGCGCACTGCGGCCTCGGTGGGGTTGGACGGCACTTGGTCAAAAATGTGGTGTGGCACGCTGCCCAGCGCTGTGGTGGCTTTGTCCACAATGCCGGCTGCGCGCACGCCAGCGTCGGTGACAATCAGCGGGCGGCTGATGCCCACGCGATCGCACTCAGCTTTAAGCAGACTGACCGCGCCGTAGTCGAACTGGATTTGGGTAACGTAGTAGATAAAGGCCATAAACTTTAAACTCGATAAGGTAAGGATCAATGCTAGGATCAATGCAAGGCTCAATGCAAGGCTCAATGCAAGGCTTAATGCAAGGCTTAATGCAAAAAAGCGCAAAAAGCACGTTAGGATTTAGCAACTGTAGCGCTTAATTGAACGCCAACGCTGTCACGGCCTAGACTATCGCTTTACTTGCACCACCAATATGTCCTCGATCCCAAAATTGCCCAGCTTTGATAGTTCGGCTCCCATAATCCCGGCGCGCGCGTTAACCCCCGCCATGCGCTCAGTGATTGACCGCATGGCGCGTGCTGGTCACCCACCGCTGCACACCTTGTCAGCTGCCGATGCACGTGCAGCGTATACCAAAGGCTGTGATGTGCTGGAGGTGCCTAAAGCGCAGCTGGCGCGGGTGCAAGACCTGCAGGTGCCTGCGCGAGATGGTGCGCTGCTGGGCGGGCGTTTGTATGCACCCTCGCACGACAAGCTGCCAGTGCTGATGTATTTCCATGGCGGTGGTTTTACGATTGGCAGTGTGCAAACCCATGATATTTTGTGCCGTGAGTTGTCGCGCCTGTCGGGCGCAGCGGTGTTGTCGCTGGACTATCGCTTAGCACCTGAATACCAGTTTCCTTGTGCTGTGCACGATGCGTGGGATGGCCTGCAGTGGCTGCGCGAGCAGGGCGCTGCGCTGGGCCTAGACACCACCCGCTTGGCGGTGGGTGGCGACAGCGCTGGCGGCACTTTGACGGCGGTGTGCGCGCTGATGGCGCGTGATGCAGGTTTGCCGCTGGCTTTGCAGTTGCTCATTTACCCCGGCTGCATTGCACACGCCGATACGCCGTCGCACACCACCTACGCGCAGGGCTATGTCCTAAGTGCGCAGAGTATTGAGTTTTTCTTTCAGCAATACATTCCTGACCCGGTGAAGCGTGACGACTGGCGGTTTGCGCCATTGAATGCACCTGACCACAGTGGTGTAGCGCCTGCGTGGATAGGCTTGGCTGAATGTGACCCACTGGTGGACGAGGGCATAGCTTATGGTGATGCGCTGCGTGCAGCGGGCG
Organism: Polaromonas sp.; assembly: GCA_043747295.1. Taxonomy (GTDB): domain Bacteria; phylum Pseudomonadota; class Gammaproteobacteria; order Burkholderiales; family Burkholderiaceae_C; genus JAAFIP01. The sequence continues at coordinate 20,720 of JAYTPK010000280.1, forward strand.
TAGCAGTAGACCTAGAAATCTACCGTGGCATGACCCACGAGTTCATCAAGATGGGCCGCGCTATCCCCGAGGCACGCATTTTTCACCAACATGCAGCTGGCGCACTTCGCACTGCACTACGAACCGAATTAAGTACCGAACTACGTACCGAACCACGTACCGCACTGGGCGCGACAACCCATAACGCACCAACCCATAACGCACCAACCCATTAAGCACTATGAGAAAGCAACTGATGGACAAGACCGTGATGCAACGCCAGGACTTTCGCATGTCGCACCGCCTGCGTGTGCGCTGGGTAGAGGTGGACATGCAAAAAATTGTTTTTAATGGCCACTATTTGATGTACTTTGACAATGCGATGGCTGATTATTGGCGCGCTTTGGCCGTGCCTTATGAGCAGGCCATGCACCAGCTGGGCGGAGACTTGTATGTCAAAAAAGCGTCGGTGGAATATTTTGCTTCTGCCAAATACGATGATGTGTTGGACGTGTGCCTCAAATGCACGCGGCTGGGTAACTCTTCGCTCACTTTCACAGGCGGTATTTTTAGTGGCAGCAAGCTGCTGGTCAGTGGCGAGTTAATTTATGTCTATGCCAACCCTGCCACGCAAACCTCGCAGCCCATCCCAGCCGCTTTGCGCAGTATGTTTGAAAACTACGAGGCGGGGCACAGCATGACGCGCCTTGAAGTGGGCAACTGGCAAGCCCTGGGCGCAGATGCCAGCCAAGTACGCACGGAGGTGTTCGTCAACGAGCTGGGCATTTCACCGCAAGACGAGCGCGACGCACTGGATGCCAGCGCCATACATGCTGTGCTGTACAACCAGCTCAACATGCCGCTGGCCACTGGCCGGTTATTGACTGCTGAACAAGACGGTGCACCGGGCACCAGCAAAATTGGCCGCATGGCCACGCTGCGGGTCTTGCGCAGCGGCCAGCTGGGGGCAGGTGTGTTGGAGGCACTGGTGCAGCAAGCTCGCCAACGCGGCGATACGCAGGTGGTGCTGCATGCGCAAACGGCAGCTGCTGGTTTTTATAAGCGCGCAGGGTTTGTGCCCCAAGGCGCGCCGTACGACGAGGTGGGCATACCGCATGTGACGATGGCACTCAGTTTGTAAGCGCTATTTCAGCGGCCAAAAGGTCGTTGGCTAGCCACTACAATGCAAGCTACTTAAAATTTACCGCCATCTGGGCGGCTGCACATTGTCTTATGGCTAAGAAAAAACGCAATCCCTCAGCATCACCTGCCCGCCCGCTTTACGTACCTGCAGCCGAGGTGTCTGATTATTCGGCAGCTGTGCCAGGGGTTAAATCCTTGCTGGCCATGCCACTTGAGCTAGGTCGTGGTGACTGGACCGCCATCATTTTGGCGTTGATGCTTTTTTTCACACCTGCGCTGGGCGTGCCTAACGAGCTGATGCTGCAAGACACCTTAAAGTCGATCATCGTCTCGTTCATGACGCTAGGCGCTGCCTTGCTATTGTTTTGGTCGCAGCGCAATCGGCGTGAGGCGTTTAGATGGCATGTGGTGATGTGGCTGCCTATCATGCTGTGCGCCTACGCTCTGGGCAGCATGGCGTGGTCGCACACGTATTTGGCCGGTGTCGAGGCGATTCGTTGGTTTATTTTTGCCTTGATCGTTTGGCTGGTGCTGAACTGCGCTAACCGCGAGCGTTTTCCGATGTTGGCTTGGGGGGTGCACTTGGGTGCGCTGGCTGTCGCATTGTTAGGTGCATCGCAGTTTTGGTTCAACGTCACCTTTATCCCGCAAGGGCCTAACCCTGCAGCGTCATTTGTTAACCGTAACTTTGCCGCCGAGTTTATGGCGTGTACTTTTGCGTTCTCAGCCTATTTGCTGTTTACCCAGCGCAGCACAGCAGTGCTGTCGTTTTTATCGGCCACGATTGGTTTTCACATTGTCTATTTGATGATGTGCGGCACGCGCTCGGCCTATGTCGGCTCTGGCATGGCTTTGATCATGATAGGCATCATGGCGTGGAAGTTTCGCTCACGCTTTAGCTTTGTTGGCTGGACCAGCGGCCAGCGCATTGTGGTCATGGGTGTCATGGCGGCTACGATTTTGGGGCTTGGCCTGATCAAATCAGGCAATCCTGGCGCTGAATTCAAAGACACTAATGCCTTGCAGCGCGTGGTGGCACGCGGTTCACAGATTAAGGTGGGCGACGTTACTTTGGGTGTTCGCCAAGTGATGTGGCGCGCAACAAACCGCATTATTGAGCAGCGCCCCTTAACTGGCGTGGGTGCAGGTGCATGGGAAGTAGATATTCCGTTGTACCAGGACGAAGGCTCGCAGCTTGAGACCGACTATTACGCGCACAACGAGATTTTGCAAGTGCTGGCTGAATACGGCTTAGTCGGCTGGATATTCATGCTGCTGCTGATCGCCTACAGCATGGTGGCTGCTTGGCGCACTTTGATAGCCAAGACAGAGGAGAGCATGAACGAAGGTGCCATCCGTGCTGTAGCGCTAACCAGCCTGCTGGCCTTAATGGTGGTCAGTAACATTGGTTTTCCGTGGCGGCTGGCCGCTACGGG
>JAYTPK010000281.1:0-11264 GCA_043747295.1 Polaromonas sp.
CACTACCTGCAAAATGTATTTTCTGTAGGTAGCGTATCCACGGGCGGTGGCCATGGCGAGGGCGACAAGCTAGACATGACACTAGCGTTTTCAGAGGGCTGGGGCAATGCGTATTCATCCATCGCGCGCAACGACGCTAAGTACGCCGACTCTGGCGGCCCCGGCCAATCCAGCGGCTTTGTGATCGACTTTTCAAACACTACCGCCATAACAAATAAAGGCTGGTTTAACGAGATCTCAGTTGCCAACAGCATCTACAAATTTTATGTCGACGCTGGGTTTGCGCCTGTGTGGACTGCCCTTACAGGCCCCATGCGCACGCAGGCATCGTTGCCGACTATTTTTAGCTTTGCGGCTGCGGTACGCAGTGCTAATATGGCCACTGTGACCACTGCTTTGAACAGCGTTATCAGCGCCAATTTAATCAGCACCTCTGCAGACGAGTGGGGCACAGGAGAAACCAACAACGGTGGCGATGCCAGCAACCTGCCGGTCTACAACCTATTAGGTTTTAACACTGCTACTCCCGTCTGTTACTCAGTTGTAAATATGCCGGTCAACGATCCAGATATTAATAAGCTAGGCATGGTCAAATACCATCGCCACACTTTGTCGCCTGCCAACGCAGCAGCACTGCGCACTGTGCAAGTCAATTTTGAGGCCAACCGCGATGTAGATTTTGATGTGTACCAAACAGGTGCGCGAAAGGCACGCGCTGACGCTGTCACTGCGCCAGGGGGCATCTCTGAGTTTAAAACCGTCACCTTAAGCGCCGGCGAGGTAGTTATCAGAACACGTGATTACATCACCGCAACAGCACCGGCCATCTGCGCTACCCTCATCATTAAGTAACCCTCGCCATCTACGAAAGACACACCATGAAAACAACTTATGTCATTGGCAACGCGATGGTATTAGCCGCCGTACTAGCCTACTTACCTGTACAGGCGGATGTCATGCAAAGCGGCGCAGCCCGCACTGCAACTCAAACCCCTGTAAAAAAGACAACTAGCTACACCAGCGCCGCTTTGGCAGGCACTGGGGTGACTTTGGCTTACAAAATTAGCGGCACGCCCAAAGTGGGTTCACCAGTCACTGTCAATATCGAGCTCAGCAGCACGACCGACGCAGAAGTAAAAATGACGGCTGACCAAGGCCTGAGCATGAACCCAGCTACACCAGTGCTGCGCGTGCCTGCAGGTCAAACCATGGTGCAGACACTCAGTGTTACGCCCCAAGCAGATGGTTTGCTGTATGTCAATGTGTTCAGCACAGCCAACGGCCGCTTTGCCACCAAATCGATACCCATTAATGTTGGAAATATAACCAAGCAACAAAAATCTTCTGACACCGCGCAAACCACGCCAAGTGGTGAGCGCATTAAAGCCATTACGCTGCCTTAAGGTTTTAACTTTTGAAGTGCAGCCACACGCAGCACTTTAAACGTGCAAATTCACACACAAGCACCAAGTAAAGATTCAGTTACGCATAAAAATTTGGCTAAACTTCAAGTCGATTTCATGGCACAGGAAAAATACTTGTATGCAGCGATTTAATAAGTTACTTAGTCACTCACTGCTAGCACTGGCAGGAGTAGCTTTACAAGCCTGCGGCGGTGGCGGCAGTGCAGATGGGTCAACCCCAATTAACGTGGCTCCAATCACAGCACCACCTGTTGCCAACCTACCCACTACATCGCCGCCAGTCACACCAGCACCACCTGCTGCTGGGCAGGTGCGCATTACTGGCCGAGCTACTTTTGAAAGCGTGACCAACCGGGCTGGTGCCGCAGGGCTAGATTACGGCAACATCGCCACCAAGCCGATGCGCGGCGTACTGGTGCTGGCTGTTGCTACCAACGGTGCCACCACCGCTGTAGTTGGCAGCGCTACCACCAGCGATACCGGTACCTATGCCTTGAATGTACCGGCCAATACCGACTTGGCTATTGCTGTGGCTGCAGTTACCCTCAAAACCACAGGCCCTGCCAACTGGAGCGTTGGTGTTTACGACAACACCGACCAAGGCGCGTTGTGGCAGATAGAAGGCCCAACCACCAGCAGCGGTGCAGCCAACAGCACCAGAGACATCAAGGCACCCATAGGCTGGAACCCGGCTACCAACACCTACACCGCTGCACAGCGTGCCAGCGGGCCATTTGCTATTTTGGACACTATCTACACCAGCATGCAGCTGGTTACCAGCGTTGCGCCCAACACGCAGTTTCCGCAAGCGATAGTCTTTTGGAGCCCCAATAATAGTACCGCTCAGGGTGACCGTGCGCGAGGCGAGATTGGTACCTCGTTTTTCACCGAGCTTAGCAATCCAACTGGTGTTGTTACTAGCCGCGCGTTATATATTTTAGGCAAAGAGGGTAATGACACTGACGAGTTTGACAGCGGCGTGATAGCACACGAATATGGTCACTACCTACAAAGTGCTTTCTCGCAAAACCATTCCACAGGTGGCCCACACTCTACAGGCAATTTATTAGACATGACTTTGTCTTATGGCGAAGGCTGGGGGTATGCATTTGCCAGCCTAGCACGCAACAACCCGGCCAACCCAGACTCCAACGGTGCAGCGCAAGCAAGTGGGTTTGTTATCAACACGGGTACATCGCCACAGCGCACTAACAACGGTTGGTTCAGCGAGACCAGCGTGCAGTACATCATCTACAAGTTTGGTGTTGACAATGGTTTTGGCCCTATTTGGGCGGCTTTCAATGGCCCCATGAAAAGCGGCCAAGATGCACTGAACACAATCTTCAGTTTTGCCGCAGCCGTGCGTTCAGTGGCGGCAGATACTGCCAACTCATTGAATAGTCTGCTGGCTCAACAAAGCATCTTTTCGGCGGTCAATGCGGACCAATGGGGCACAGGCGAAGCCAATAACGGTGGCAACGCAAACAATATTCCAGTCCATCAAACCATGACTGTAGGCGGCCCCGCAGTACCTATTTGCTTTAATAATTTTGCTGGAGATAACACTAGCAATAAGCTGGGCGAGCGCCGCTACCTTCGATTCACAACACCGGCAGGCAGCCGCACGATCACCGCCAGTTTTGCTACCGGCGGGCACGATATTGACTTCGAAGTATTCCAGGGCGGCAAAAGACTGGGTGTCGCAGACTCAGAAAATACCAGTTCTGAAGTATTTACGGGCAATTTCATGGCAGGCGAGGTGGTTGTCCGTGCTGTTGACTTCAACATCAACGGCGCCAGCGCTACCAACTGCGCCACCATCAAAGTCAATTAATCTTTAAATTTATACCCACAGGTAATTTATGAAAACAACCCCATTGATCTTCGGTGCGCTAACTGCAGCACTCACATTCTCTGCGCAATCCCAAGCGGATGTGTATCACCCGCAAGCTGTTAAAAAAACTACCAATATGACCAGCAAGAATGCCTCTGGGTTTACAGCTTTGCCCATTAAGAAGGGTGGCGTAGGCATTAACCTGAGTTACAAAATTGTGGGCACCCCTACTGCAGGCCAACCGGTCACTATCGTGGTGATGGCCAGCAGCGCAGAGACAGGCCAAGTGACGATGACTACTGACAGCGGTTTAGTTATGCAAGACCCCTCCCAAGTGCTCAGCGTAGAGGCTGGCAAGCTAAGCCAACACAGCGTGGTGGTGACCCCGCAGGCCGATGGCCGTTACTACCTTAATCTGTTCAGCAAGGTAGGCGACAGCAGCAGCGCGTCTGCTGTGGTCATTCAAGTGGGTAACAGCGCGGCTAATTTAAAGTCATCTGCTGGCACCACGCAAACCATGCCCGACGGACAACGCGTCAAAACGATTAAAGTGCAATAAGTTCTTAGTAACATCATCAAAGCCTGCGGTACATTAGTGCCGCAGGCTTTTTGCATTTTTACTATTGAATATATAGCTAACAGAGCAATGAATGCTTGGACTACAGGCCGATTAGCGTATGCGCATACCCGGCTGCGCGCCCGGCCACGGGTTCAAAATGTAAATGCCGGGGGTGGCCTTTTCGTCACCATGGCTGGCGGCTAGCACCATGCCTTCGCTGATGCCAAACTTCATTTTGCGCGGTACTAGGTTAGCTACCATCACGGTGTGCTTGCCGACCAATTCTTCGGGTTTGTAAACGCTGGCAATACCACTGAACACGTTGCGGTGTTTGGCGCTGCCGTCTTCGTTTATCTCGCCCACATCTAAAGTTAATCGCAGCAACTTGGTTGAGCCTTCTACCGCTTCGCAGTTGACGATATGGCAAATGCGCAGGTCAACTTTGACAAAATCGTCGATGCTGATAGTGGGGGCCAGTGCCTCGCCGCCGGGCTGTGCGGACGGTGCAACTGCATCCCCGCCCACCACAGGTGCATTAGCGGTTGCATTCGCAGCAGCGCTAAATGCTACAGATTTTATAGCATAGAGAGCAGTAGATTCTTGGACTGCAGGCTCAAACAATGCCCCCAGCTGCTTAGGGTCTACGCGCTGCATGATGTGCTTGTACTCACCAATCACATGGCCTGTGCCTAGCAGCTTGGCACCATCGGTAAACACAAATGGTGCAACTTTTAAGAACGCTTCGACCTGGCTTGCTAGCGCAGGCAATACAGGTTTGATGCAAATGCTCAGCAAACGGAAGGCTTCTATGCAGGTGCTGCAGGCTTCTTGCAAACGCGCATCTTGACCTTCAAGCTTGGCCAACTCCCACGGTTTATTTTGGTCCACATATTCGTTCACCTTATCAGCCATCAACATGATCTCGCGCTGCGCTTTGCCGAATTCTCGCGCCTCATACATTTGCGAAATTTCGGGTACCTTGGCTTGAATGGCCTGCACCAGCTGTGCGCCTGAACCACTCAACACACCCAACGCACCGCCAAAACGCTTGGCGATAAAGCCTGCTGATCGGCTTGCGATGTTGATGAATTTACCTACCAAGTCGCTGTTCACGCGCAGTTGAAAATCTTCTGCATTGAAGTCAATATCTTCATTGCGGTCGTTCAACTTGGCAGCTAAATAGTAACGCAACCACTCAGGGTTCATGCCCAATGACAAATACTTTAGCGGGTCTAGTCCCGTGCCACGGCTTTTACTCATTTTCTCGCCGTTGTTCACGGTTAAAAAGCCATGCACAAACACGTTGTTAGGCGTTTTGCGGCCGCTGAACTTCAGCATCGCTGGCCAAAACAAGGTGTGAAAGGTGATGATGTCTTTGCCAATAAAGTGGTATTGCTCTAGCTGGGGGTCAGCCATGTAGGCTTCGTAGTTTTCGCCACGTTGATCGAGCAAGTTTTTCAGTGAAGCCAAATAGCCCACGGGTGCGTCTAGCCACACGTAAAAATACTTGCCCGGTGCGTCGGGAATTTCAATACCAAAGTATGGTGCATCGCGGCTAATGTCCCAGTCGCCCAAGCCTTCGCTGGTGCTGCCGTCTTGGTTAGTGCGCACACTAAACCATTCTTTTACTTTTTTAGCCACCTCTGCCTGCAGGCGTGGCTGGCCGTCTTCGCCTGCGCCCTGCGTCCACTGCTCTAAAAACTCCACGCAGCGCGAGTCTGACAATGCAAAAAATAAATGCTCTGAGCTTTTCAGTACGGGCTTAGCGCCGCTGAAGGTGGAATACGGGTTGACTAGGTCGGTAGGCGCATACACCGCGCTGCAGTTTTCGCAGTTGTCGCCATACTGGTCTTGGGTGCCGCACTTGGGGCATTGGCCTTTGATAAAACGATCGGCCAAAAACATGTTTTTAACCGGGTCATAAAACTGCTCAACAGACTTGCTTTTGATCAAGCCCACTTTTTTGAGGTCTAGGTAAATTTGCTTGGCCAGCGCATGGTTTTCGGGGGCATCGGTGCGGTGCCAGTTGTCAAAGCTGATGTGAAAACCGTCTAAATACGGTTTGCGGCCTGCGGCTATCTCACCTACAAAGGCTTGCGGAGTAACGCCCTTCTTTTCAGCAGCAATCATGATGGCCGCGCCGTGCGCGTCATCAGCGCAGACAAAATTGACCGCATGGCCGCACATGCGCTGGTAACGCACCCAAATATCGGCCTGGATGTACTCCATGATGTGGCCGATATGCATGTTGCCGTTGGCGTACGGCAAGGCGGTGGTGACGAATAGCTTGCGCTGTGCTGACAAATTGGCGGGCGTGGTCATTGTGAGAATTTTTCTGCGGGTAAGCCCGTATTTTAGAAGGCTTAGCTACACTCTCTGGGTAAGCCCCTTTTTTTAAGTAATTTTGTGCGGGCTGTAATCGACAAATTTCGATGTTTTACAGGTTTTGAAGCTCATGGCCACCAATGACGATATTCTCGCAGCGCTTAAGTCGGTAATCGACCCTAACACCGGCAAAGACTTTGTGTCTAGCAAATCGGTAAAGAACCTGACCGTGTCAGAGGGCGACGTAGCCTTTGACGTAGAGCTGGGCTACCCCGCTAAAAGCCAAATTGCAGGCTTTCGCAAAGCGCTGATTGCTGCTGCCAAAGGCGTGGCGGGCGTGGACAACGTGTCGTGCAACGTCAGCACCAAAATTGTGGCCCATGCAGCCCAGCGCGGCGTGGCGCTGATGCCAACGGTCAAAAACATTGTGGCCGTGGCCTCAGGCAAGGGCGGCGTAGGCAAAAGCACTACCGCCGTTAACCTGGCGCTGGCCTTGGCCGCCGAGGGTGCCAAGGTGGGTTTGCTGGACGCTGACATTTACGGCCCCAGCCAGCCCATGATGATGGGCATTGAAGGCCGCCCCGAGAGCGAGGACGGCCAAACCATGGAGCCGATGGAAAACTATGGCGTGCAGGTGATGTCGATTGGCTTTTTGGTAGCCCAAGACGAGGCCATGGTGTGGCGCGGCCCTATGGCCACGCAGGCGCTGGAGCAGTTGATTCGCCAGACCAACTGGAAAGACCTGGATTATTTGATCGTCGACATGCCCCCGGGTACGGGTGACATACAGCTGACGCTATCGCAAAGAGTGCCCATGACCGGGGCTGTGATCGTCACTACACCGCAAGACATTGCCCTGCTGGACGCCAAAAAAGGCATCAAGATGTTTGAAAAAGTCGGCGTGCCAATTTTGGGTATTGTGGAGAACATGGCGGTACACGTGTGCACCAAGTGCGGCCACACAGAGCATATTTTTGGCGAAGACGGTGGCAAGCGCATGGCCGCTGAATACAACATGGACTATCTTGGCGCACTGCCGCTGAACATGCAAATCCGCATTCAAGCTGACAGTGGCAAGCCCACCGTGGTGTCTGACCCGGATGGCGAAGTCGCCACCATCTACAAAGCAGTGGCGCGCCAAGTGGCTATCAAAATAGCCGCTAAGGCAAAAGATTTTTCTAGCAAGTTCCCGTCGATCAAGATCAGCAAGGACACCTGATATGCCAGAGACGACGCTAGCCTCAGTGGAGCAAATGCGTCAAAGCCTGAAAGCTTCTAGCAAGCTTAAAGGCCGCCAAGCAGATGCTGCGTCGCTGGCCGATGTGCGCGCCTTAATTGGCACAGCCACTCAGGCCCAGCCGCACCGCGCTGACCTGCTGATTGAGCATTTGCACAAGCTCAACGACCGCTACCACGGCCTGTTTGAGCGCCACCTGTGCGCGCTGGCTTTTGAGATGAACCTGCCCATGGCCCATGTGTTTGAAGTGGCCACTTTTTACCACCACTTTGAGGTACTAAAGGATGATGCCACGCCCGCCCGCGTGACAGTGCGGGTGTGCGATGGGCTCAGCTGCGAGATGGCGGGCGCGCAAGAATTATTGGAAAAATTACCCACGCTGGTAGACCAAGACGTACGCGTCATCAGCGCGCCCTGCATCGGCCGCTGCGAGCAAGCACCCGCCGTGGCAGTAGGCCAGCGTGCGGTGCCCCATGCTACGCCGCAAGCTGTGCAAAAAGCTGCACAAGAGGCATTAAAACAAGTGTTTTTACAAGGAAAACAGCCTGTAGTCCAAGTATTTACTATTCAGTCAGCTATTAAATATATAGCGTATACAGACTACCTTGCCTCGGGTGGCTACGCCTTGGCTGCAGCCGTGGTCAACGGCGAAGATGATGCTGAAGTCATTTTGCAGACCATGGAAAGCTCAGGCCTGCGCGGTTTGGGCGGTGCGGGCTTTGTAGCGGGGCGCAAGTGGCGCATCGTGCGCGGTCAGGCCGCACCGGTGAAACGCAGGGCCGCCCCAAGTTCCACGCTCCCCACGGGGGACGGCTTGCTGCAAGACAAGCCTAGGGGCACTAAGCTCATGGCCATCAACATTGACGAAGGCGAGCCTGGCACCTTCAAAGACCGCACCTACTTGGAGCGCGACCCGCACCGGTTTTTAGAGGGCATGTTGATCGCTGCGCAAGTGGTGGGCTGCGAGGCTATCTACATCTACCTGCGCGACGAATACCACGACTGCCGCAAACTGCTGGAACGCGAGCTAGCAGAGTTGCGCGCTAACCCACCCTGCCCGCTGCCACACATCGAGCTGCGCCGTGGCGCGGGCGCGTACATCTGCGGCGAAGAGTCGGCCATGATCGAGAGCATCGAAGGCAAACGCGGCGAACCGCGCATGCGCCCGCCCTACATTGCAGAGGTAGGCTTGTTTGGAAAACCGACGCTGGAGCACAATTTTGAAACCCTGTACTGGGTGCGCGAGATTTTGGAGAAAGGCGCCGACTGGTTTACATCGCACGGCCGCCATGGCCGCACGGGCCTGCGCAGCTTCAGCCTGAGCGGTCGCGTCAAAAACCCCGGCGTCAAGCTGGCACCCGCAGGCATCACTGCGCGCGAGCTGATCGACGAATACGGCGGCGGCATGTTGGACGGCCATAGCTTGTATGCCTATTTGCCCGGCGGTGCCAGCGGCGGCATCTTGCCTGCGTCGCTGGCCGATGTGCCACTAGACTTTGACACGCTGCAGCCTTACGGTTGCTTTATCGGCAGCGCGGCAGTCATCGTGCTGAGCCAGCATGACAAGGCGCGTGATGCAGCGTTGAACATGATGCGGTTTTTTGCCCACGAAAGCTGTGGCCAATGTACGCCCTGCCGCGTGGGCACCGACAAAGCCGCCACGCTAATGCAGGCTGCGGTGTGGGACAAAACCACGTTAGATGACTTAAGCACGGTCATGGTCGATGCATCCATCTGCGGCCTTGGCCAAGCAGCGCCCAATCCGATGCTGTCGGTGTTCAAATATTTTCTGCACGAGGTGACCGCATGAGCGCTCGCGATGTGATCAGCTTTGTATTGAACGGCAGCACATGCCAAGCCCTGCCAGGCGAGACGATTTTGCAAGCCGCAAAACGTAGCGGTGTAGACATACCGCACCTTTGCTACAAAGAAGGTTACCGTGCCGATGGCAACTGCCGCGCCTGTGTGGTAGAAATTGGTGGTGAGCGCACGTTAGCACCCAGCTGCTGCCGCGCCCCCAGCGCAGACATGCAGGTGCACAGCACCAGCGAGCGTGCTGTGAAAAGCCAAAAGATGGTGCTAGAAATGCTGCTGTCAGACATGCCCGATGTGGGCTACAAATGGAACGATGCCACCAGCCCAGCAAGCGATGCAGGGCAACACGGTGAACTAAGCCTGTGGGCCGACAAGCTGGATGTTCAAGTGCGCCCCGCGCTAAAAGCCCTGCACCGCACCCAGCCAGCGGCTGACATCAGCCACCCCGCCATGGCGGTGAACCTAGATGCTTGCATCCAGTGCAACCGCTGCGTGCGTGCCTGCCGTGAGGAGCAAGTCAACGGCGTGATTGGCTATGCACAGCGCGGCGCGCACAGCGCCATTGTGTTTGACCTGGGTGACACCATGGGCACTAGCACCTGCGTGGGCTGCGGAGAATGTGTACAAGCCTGCCCCACCGGAGCACTGATGCCCAAAACGCACATCGGCTCGCAAAAGGTTGATAAAAAAGTAGATTCCGTGTGCCCCTATTGTGGTGTGGGCTGCTTGATTACCTACAACATCAAAGAAGACAAAATTATCAGTGTTGAAGGCCGCGATGGCCCGGCCAACCAGTCGCGCCTGTGCGTAAAAGGGCGTTTTGGTTTTGACTACGTGCACCATGACCAGCGCTTAACCAAGCCGTTGATTCGCAAAACAGGCGTAGCCAAAGACCCCGAAAAAATCACCCAGTACCAGCACTGGAGCGAGGTCTTTCGTGAGGCCACTTGGCAAGAAGCGCTAGATGTATCAGGCGGCAAGCTAAAACAATTGCGCGATGTGCACGGCAAAAAATCTCTAGCCGGTTTTGGCAGCGCCAAAGGCAGCAACGAGGAAGCCTACTTGTTCCAAAAACTCGTGCGCACTGGTTTTGGCAGCAACAACGTAGACCACTGCACGCGTCTGTGCCACGCCAGCAGCGTGGCCGCGCTGCTTGAGGGCGTGGGCTCGGGCGCGGTCAGCAACCAAGTTAACGATGTAGAGCACAGCGAGCTGATCTTTATCATCGGCTCCAACCCCACAGTCAACCACCCAGTTGCCGCCACGTGGATGAAAAACGCGGCCCAGCGTGGTGCCAAAATCGTACTGGCCGACCCGCGCCGCACCGACATTGCCCAACACGCTTGGCGCAGCATGCAGTTCAAGCCTGATACCGATGTGCTGCTGCTCAATGCTTTGATTCATGCAGTGATAGACCAAGGTCTGGTAGCCCAAGATTTTATTGACCACCGTGCTATCAATTTTGAAGCAATTAAGCAGCAGGTACAAGACTATTCGCCAGAGGCAGTGCAAGATCGCTGCGGCATTGACGCACACACCATCAAAGAAGTGGCGCGTGCATTTGCCACCTCTAAAGCATCGATGATTTTGTGGGGCATGGGCATCAGCCAGCATATCCACGGTACCGACAACGCCCGCTGCCTGATTGCGCTGTGCACCATCACCGGCCAGCTGGGTAAGCCCGGTAGCGGCCTGCACCCTTTGCGTGGCCAAAACAATGTGCAAGGTGCCAGCGACGCAGGCTTAATCCCGATGATGCTGCCTAACTACCAGCGCGTCACCAACACTGCTGCGCATGCGTGGTTTGAAGACTTTTGGAAAACTAAGCTAGACGATCAGCCCGGCTACACCGTGGTAGAGATCATGCACAAGGCACTGGCAGCCGACAGCGACCCACACAAAATACGCGGCATGTACGTCATGGGCGAAAACCCCGCCATGAGCGACCCTGACCTGCACCACGCGCGTCATGCACTGGCCAGTCTCGAGCACTTGGTAGTGCAAGATATTTTTATGACCGAAACTGCCTGGCTAGCCGATGTGGTGCTGCCCGCCAGCGCATGGCCCGAA
>JAYTPK010000282.1:0-6211 GCA_043747295.1 Polaromonas sp.
GGTGACTCAGGTGACGCGCGCATGGCTTGGTATCTGTTTGACCTGATTCGCTTTGCAGGCAGTGACCACCAGCTAGCAATAGTCGCCGCATTTGAAAAACTGACCGGCACGGCGCTACCCGCCAACCCGTACACCGCCATGGGTGACCGCTTGCTGGCCTGGAACCTGCCAGCGCCGCCGGGCTACCGCGAGATGAAGCGCGATTTATATGTGTTGATCGAGCCGCGCTGGGCACCTTTTTTTGCCGATGCTGAATCGATCATCGACTGGCGGCAAGTAGGCTGGGGCGGGGTGTATATCGATGACCGCCCCGATGCGACCAGTGGCCAAGTGTGCCCACGTGGCTGCATACCGGCGCTGGACCAGCCCAAGGTTACGCCTGCCAGCGATGGCGACTGGTATCCCAGCGACGCTATTGTGTTTGGCATTGTGGTGAACGGCCAAGCGCGCGCCTACCCCAAGCACATGATGGAAATCCACGAGATGGTCAACGACACACTGGGTGGCAGACAAATTGGCATTCCCTACTGCACGCTGTGTTTATCGGTGCAGGCGTATTTCACTGACCAAATACCCGGCTTCACCCCGTTGCTGCGCACCTCTGGTTTGTTGTCACGCTCTAACAAGCTGATGTATGACGTGCGCAGCGGCTCAGTGATCGACACATTCACGGGCCAAGCCCGTTCAGGCCCGCTGCGCAAGGCGGGCGTTACGCTGGCGCAGACTACGGTGGTCGTCGCTACGTGGGGTGCTTGGCGCGCAGCGCATCCCAAAACCACTTTGCTGGCGCAAGACGGTGGCATAGGGCGAAACTACCCGCTCAACCCACTGCGTGGGCGCGATGACCAAGGGCCGATATTTCCGGTGGGTGATGTTGATCCGCGACTGCCTGTGCACGAAGTGGTGCTGGGCGTGACCAGCCCACAAGGCAAAGCCTTGGCCTTTCCGCGCGCTGCGGTGCAGCTGGCGTTGGCAGCGGGCGAGCCGGTGCGCCTGGGCGATGTTGAAGTGCGCATCGAAGCCGGTGGCCTGCGCACGTTTGCTGGCAACAAAGAGATCCTCAGTCAGCAGACCTTTTGGTTTGCCTGGAGCCAGTTCAAACCCAGCACGCAGCTTTGGAAACGCTGATAGTTTCAGTATTTATTGCTTAGGTAGCTATTAAATTTGTAGTATTGGATTGCTTTCCAGTCTAGCTGACTTAACTGGGCTAGGCTGCGCAGTCGTCTATTTGTCGCTTACCTGTTATCTATTTAGGCTATACTATGTATACACATTCAAGGAGCCAATATGTCCTACGCATCCGTTGCATCTATTTCAAAATGGGGTAACAGCCAAGGTGTTCGCCTAGCTAACGACGTGCTTCGCCACGCCAAGCTGTCGGTGGCTGACCAAGTGGTCATTCGTTCTGAGCCTGGGCGTGTGGTCATTGAAAAGGCAAAGCCCAAGTACGTGCTTGCAGATCTACTGGCGCAGATGCCTGATGGCGAGACCTTGGCCTTAGTAGACTACGGACGCGCCGTAGGCCGTGAGCTGCTTTGAGTACAGCCCAACGAACTGCCCCGAACGCGGCAGGCAAAGCCCCATGGGCACCTGATTGCGGTGACGTTATTTGGCTCAATTTCACACCACACGCTGGCAAAGAAATGGCGGGCATGCATCCTTTTTTAGTGTTGTCTAGCCAACTTTTTAACACCAAAACCGGCACTGTGGTGGGCTTAGCCATGACCAGCAAGGCGCACAACCATGCTGGCAGCGTCGGATTTAACCCATTTCAGATTGCCAACAAAACCAGCAAAGGCGAGAGCTACATTAATGTGAACCAAGTATCGACGTTTGACTGGGTAGCCAGGCAAGCCAAACCACATCCGTGGGGCACAGTGTCTAAACCGATTTTGCAAAATGCCAAAGATATGCTCAATGCGGTACTGGGACTGGGCTGAGTTTTAAGCTGCGTAACAGATTAAACTCAGTTCGACGTTCACGCACAGAAGAGCTAGCAATTTATGAAAGCTAAAAAATTTGAGCAGCATTTCGACGATGGCGTCGACATGACGACGACCTTAGATTTATCCAAAGCCAAGCGTGTGCTCCAAGAGCAAAAACGGTTAAATGTTGACTTCCCTACCTGGATGATCGAATCCCTAGACCGCGAAGCCAGCAAGCTGGGCGTGACTAGGCAGTCTGTTATCAAAGTCTGGCTGGCTGAGCGCCTAGAGGCGACTGCTTCACAGCGGCCACCGCAACGAGTGCGCTTGAGTGCTTCGCGCAATTAAATGTTTGCGTCATCTACTAGTTATCCCTCAGCAATTCATTACTTCAAGATCCGCGTTGAGCGGGCGGCAGATCGCGGGCCAGCCACTGCGCCTACAACGCCAGCATTTGTAACCCTAGAACAGGTGTTGAGAAACGCTGCAACATCACCACTAAGTCTTTGCAGTACTCGATTTTATGCACGATGATTGCATGGCGAATTAGAATGGATTCCTAGAATTCTTTCCACATTTCCTTGATGAAAATTACCCTCCCTCAGAAAATCAGCTTATGTATGGCACCAGCAATTGGTGGCACTATTGCTGGCATAGTGGCCCTTGTTTACTTTGTGTACTTTTGGGGCGGAATGACGAAGTTTTTCTCCGCAGCGAAGCGTTCCGACGGTGATCTTGCCGCCTTTGTAGTAATTTTTGGGGTTTGTCTCACAGCAATTGTGGTTTTGTCCCTTTTCACAATTGCGTTAATGTCTCGCGTCGTTTCAGAACTCGAAAAAAGATGATGTATTGGATTCGGACATCGCAGCACGCGCCCGTGACTGCATAAGGCTTTTTCCCCGCTAAGTGTTGTTGTTGGGTCGTCTTTACTTTAATTGCTACACCGTGAAGTGTGACGGACAACGGCTATTAGACTAATGCCATCTCCAGTGATGTGGCAAAGTAGCTTTGCATCCCTCCTCAGTCCGCTACAAGCGCGCCGATGTGGCGTGTGCCCTTTGACAACCAGTCAGGGCCGCAGGCCCGGTTGGCATAGGGCACACGCCGCAGCGGTGCGCGCTCTAGAACAACGAGCTTCTGTGCGACAGGACCTAGGAAACTTCTATCTAAGTAATTTGAACTGCACTTTTACCAATCAAATGTGCTTGTAGTCCAAGTATTTAACGCTCTACCAGCTATGAAATTCATAGCATTCTGAATTTCATTGACTGACATCGCCAGGTGGCAAACGCAGCCGAATGGGGCCTTTGACGGTGTGAATATCAACAACTTTTCCACCTTGGGTGACCACTAATTTACCTTGTGCCACAAGCTGCGCGGCCACAGATCGCACCACTGGCATGGCGGCGCGCCATTGGGCGGCGGCGGGGTAGACGGCGCGGGCTGCGTCGCTGGGGCAGATGGTGGCGCTGGGTTGGCGCTTAGCTAGCAGTTGGAAGATGGCGGCTTCTAGGGCCTGCGGGTCTGCAGTTGCGTCGATGTTGGAAACTGCACCTTGGACTGCTACGTTATTGGGTTTCACGGTCATGTCAGCACTTGATTTATCGCTTAATTCGTAGCTTGATTCACCGCTTAATTCGCCGTCAAATCCACCGTGCCATCCGCCAACGTGGCCTTGACTTTCTGACCTGACTGCACGGCTTTGGCGCTGCCCAGCACATGCCCATCAGCGCCTTGCAGTACGGCGTAGCCGCGCTCTAAGATGCGCAGGGGGTTTAACAGGTCTAAGCTGCGCTGGGCGTGGATGAGTTTATCGGCGTTTTTTCGCAGGCTGTCTTGCGTTTTGATGGTCAAATCGCGCTGTAGTCCAAGTATTTGTTGCTCAAGCAGCTGCGTTTTTGATAGCGTGTGGCGCTGCAGGTGGTGCTGTAGGCGTTGCAGGTCTAGGCGCTGCTGCTGCAGTGCGTCGCTGGGGCGGCCCAGGCGGCTGGCGGCTATGTCCAGGCGCTGGGTGCGCTGGTCTAGGGCGCTGTCGGTGGCGCTTTGCAGGCGAGTTTGCATCAGGCGGGCAGCGCCTAGCCAAGTGGCGCGGTCTACGCTGCACAGCTCGGCTGCGGCGGTGGGCGTGGGGGCGCGCAGGTCGGCTACAAAGTCGGCAATGGTGAAGTCGGTTTCGTGGCCTACGCCGCTGATGAGGGGCACGGGGCTTTGCGCTATCAGGCGGGCCAGGCGCTCGTCGTTAAAGGCCCACAGGTCTTCTAGCGAGCCGCCGCCGCGCACTAGCAAAATAACGTCGATAGGGGGCGTTTTGTTAGCCAAATCGCCCTGTAGTCCAAGTATTTGTTCACTTCTTTGGTATAGTTTTGATAGCGCTTGGCACAGCTCGGCAGGGGCCTGCGCGCCCTGCACAGAGGCGCTGACCAAGGTGACCGGGATGTGCGGCACGCGCCGCTGCAGGGCGCTGGCTACGTCGTGCAACGCCGCTGCGCCTAGCGACGTGACCAGGCCAATGCCGCGCGGGGCAATGGGTATAGGGCGCTTACGCGCAGGGTCAAACAGGCCTTCAGATTCAAGCTGCGCTTTAAGGCGCAAAAACTGCTCAAACAGCGCGCCCTGCCCTGCAGGCTGCATGGATTCGATAATCAGCTGCAAATCTCCGCGCTGCTCGTATACGCCCAGTTTGCCGCGCACCTCCACCAGCGCGCCGTCACGTGGGGCAAAGCTCAGCAGTGTGGCCGCACGGCGAAACATAGCGCAGCGGATTTGGCCGCTAGCGTCTTTCAGGCTGAAGTAGCAGTGCCCACTGGCGGCGCGGCTAAAGCCAGTGATCTCGCCGCGAACTGTGACAGGGTTAAACCGGGCGTCTAGCGCGTCGGCTATGGCGCGGCACAGGGCGCCCACGCCCCATACTTTCGGTAAGGTCGCTGACGCTCCCGTGTCGGTGCGCGGTAAGGGCGCAGAAAAATCTGCCCCACCGGGCCATGGGCTGTCTTGCATGCTGTCTGCTTCGCGCATAATCTGTGGCACACCTTGGGCTAAAGACTTTGGGTGATGACTTTGGGTAAAAATTGGAGAAATCGATTTGTTTTCTATCATACAAGCCGCAGGCTGGCCTATTTGGCCTTTGATTTTGTGTTCTATTGTCGCCATGGCACTGGTGATTGAGCGTTTTGTCAGCCTTAAAACAGCCAAAGTTGCGCCGCCCCGCCTGCTAGACGAGGCCATTAGCGTGTCGCGCCAGGGCCTGCCCAGCCCGGATGTCATTAACCAGCTGGACGCAAATTCACACCTGGGCCAAGTGCTGGCCAGCGGCATGCGCGCCATGAACAGCAACCCCCGCCTGTCGGAGGACGACCTGCGCAACGCCATGGAGGGCACGGGCCGCCTGGTGGCACACCAGCTAGAGCGCTATCTGGCTGCCATTGCCACCATAGCGTCCGCAGCGCCCCTGCTGGGCCTGCTGGGCACAGTGATTGGCATGATCGAGATTTTTGGCTCACAAGGGGGAGGTGTGGGTGGCGGCATGGGCGGCAGCGGTGCTAACCCCGCGCAGCTGGCGCAGGGCATTTCTATTGCGCTGTACAACACGGCGTTTGGGTTGATCGTGGCGATTCCGGCGCTGATTTTTTGGCGGTACTTTAGGGCGCGGGTGGACGGCTATTTGCTCACGCTGGAACTATCCGCTGAGCGCATGGCTAGGCACCTGATTGGCCTGCGCAGCGGACGCTAACTATGCGCATGAACTTTAAACGCGCTAACCGCGACGAGCCTGAGATCAACCTCATCCCGTTTATCGACGTGCTGCTGGTGGTGCTGATATTTTTAATGCTGTCCACCACCTACAGCAAATTTACCGAAATGCAAATCAAGCTGCCCGTGGCCGACACGGATGTGCAGCGCGACTACCCCAAAGAAGTGATCGTCATCGTCAGCAGCGACGGGCGCTACAGCATTAACAAAACCCCTGTCGAAGGCCGCACCGTAGACAACATTGGCGTGGCCCTGCTGGGCGCTGCCAAAGCCGGCAAAGACAGCGTCATCATCATCAGCGCGGATGCGCTAGCGTCGCACCAAAGCGTGATCAGCGTGATGGAGGCAGCACGCCGCGTGGGGCTCAATCAAATTACCTTTGCTACCCAGTCGTCTACACAGTCGTCTAAGCAAGCTGCGGCTAAATAAATCCTTATGACTTTGCGCAGCCGATTCGCCACCCGGCTGCAGCGCAGCTGGGCGCAGCGCGACTGGCTGGCCATTGCGCTGTACGACGTATCGCTGCTGTACCGCGC
>JAYTPK010000283.1:0-13430 GCA_043747295.1 Polaromonas sp.
CTGCGAAACCTTCGCGCCCTCTGCGTTCAAAAAATTGACCCCAAGCACCTCACATAACCCAAAATCTATCTAAACGAGATAACCATGAGCGAAACACAATACAAAGACCAAATAGCCCTAGTCACCGGTGCCACAAGAGGCATTGGCGCTGCGATTGCGCAAGAGCTTAAAGCCAAGGGTTGCAAAGTCATAGGCACAGCCACCACGCAAGAAGGTGCAGACAAAATTACCGCCACCGGCATTCAAGGCGCGGTGCTTAACGTGACCAACGGCGCGGCGCTGGACGCATTGATCGACAGCATTGTCAAAGAGCATAGCGGCTTGCACATTTTGGTGAACAACGCAGGCATCACGCGCGACATGTTAGCGATGCGCCTGAAAGACGATGACTGGGACGCGGTGATGGACACCAACCTGAAAGCGGTGTTTCGCGCCAGCCGCGCCGTGATGCGCACGATGATGAAGCAGCGCTACGGGCGTATTGTCAACATCACTAGCGTAGTAGGTGCGTCGGGCAACCCGGGGCAGGCTAATTACGCAGCCGCTAAGGCGGGCGTGGCGGGCATGACGCGGGCGTTGGCGCGCGAGCTGGGCTCGCGCAATATCACTGTCAACTGTATTGCACCAGGCTTTATTGAAACCGACATGACGGCAGGCTTGGCCCAAGAGCAACAAAAAGCGCTGTTAGCGTCGATTCCGTTAGGCCATTTGGGTAAACCTGCTGACATTGCCCATGCGGTGGCTTTTGTGGCCAGCCCGCAGGCCAGCTACATTACTGGGCAAGAAATCCATGTCAACGGCGGCATGTATATGTAAGCGCGTCTTTTGTTTGGCTTGGCTAGCCGGGTCCGGGTCAAGTTGGTTTTACCTTGTGAAAAGCAAATTTTAGAAAACCGCATCTAAACGGGTAAAATCGTGATGTTATTAACAACCCTTTGAGGGAATCTATGAGTGATATCGAAGCACGTGTCAAAAAAATCATCGCCGAACAGTTAGGCGTAGAAGAGTCGCAAGTAACGCCTGAGAAAGCCTTTGTGGCTGACCTGGGTGCTGACTCGCTAGACACGGTAGAACTGGTAATGGCCCTTGAGGATGAGTTTGGTATTGAAATTCCAGACGAAGACGCAGAAAAGATCACCACGGTGGCAGCTGCTATCGACTACGCGAATACCCATAAAAAGGCATAAGCGTTTCTCGCGTCATCAATGTCGCAGAATAAAGGGCCAGAGGCGCATGCTTCGGCCCTTTTTTGTTTTGCGGCAACTGCAACCGGTAGATATGTTTAGTGCGTATTATTGAGACTACCGATTATTTAAACTGATAGTTTTACCCCGCGCACCTCTGGTTGCGGGTTTTGGAGCGCAAACCCCATGAGTAAACGCAGAGTTGTCGTCACCGGCCTAGGCTGCATCAGCCCAGTAGGCAACACCGTAGCTGCCGCTTGGCGCAATTTGCTGGCGGGCCAGTCGGGTATCGACACCATCACCAAATTTGACGCATCGACCTTTGCCTGCCAATTTGCAGGTGAGGTCAAAGGCTTTAACGTGGAGGACTACATGACCTCCAAAGAAGCCCGCACGATGGACACGTTTATCCACTATGGTGTGGCTGCGGCGATTGAGGCGGTCAAAGACTCTGGCCTGCCCACAGGCGAAGCGCTGGGTGACGACAAAGCCGTACGCATTGGCTGCAATATCGGCTCAGGCATTGGCGGGTTACCGCTGATTGAAGAGACCAAGGTCGAGCTGATCAACCGTGGCCCACGCCGCATTACGCCGTTTTTTATCCCTGCCAGCATCATCAATATGATCTCGGGCCATGTGTCGATGAAGTTTGGCTTCAAAGGGCCTAACATCGCTATCGTTACCGCCTGCACCACGGGCCTGCATGCCATCGGCACCAGCGCCCGCATGATTGAATATGGTGATGCTGACGTGATGGTGTGTGGCGGCTCTGAGGCGGCGGTATCGCCACTGGGCATTGGCGGTTTTGCAGCTATGCGCGCCCTGTCTACCCGCAACGACGACCCTAAAACTGCCAGCCGCCCTTGGGACAAAGACCGCGATGGTTTTGTTTTAGGCGAGGGCGCAGGCGTGCTGGTGCTAGAAGAATACGAACACGCCAAGGCGCGCGGTGCCAAAATTTATTGTGAGCTCCCCGGTTTCGGCATGAGCGCCGATGCAGGCCACATGACCGCCCCCAATATGGACGGCCCACGCCGCGCCATGCTCAGCGCGCTGGGCAATGCAGGTCTGAACGTGGACTCAGTTGACTATCTCAACGCCCACGGCACGTCTACCCCGCTAGGCGACACTAATGAAACCAATGCCATCAAAGCGGCACTGGGCGACCACGCTAAAAAAGTGGTGGTCAACTCTACCAAAAGCATGACCGGGCACTTGCTAGGCGGCGCTGGCGGCATTGAAAGCGTGTTCACCATATTGGCACTGCACCACCAAAAAAGCCCACCCACCATTAACATCTTTAACCAAGACCCCGAGTGCGACCTAGACTATTGCGCCAACACTGCCCGCGACATAAAGATTGATGTAGCGGTAAAAAACAACTTTGGTTTTGGTGGCACCAACGGCACCTTGGTGTTCAAGCGAATTTAACCCAGCAGGCCAAGCCGTGAACACACCACCCGCCACCCGCATCCCGCTAGGCGCACCGTGGTGGTACCGTGCAGTGGTGTTGTTGGTCACTATTATTTTGATAGCTGCTCAAGCAGTAAATACTTGGACTACAAGCCTATTTGATACTCAAAATGCTGTTTTATGGGGCTTCACAGGCCTAACCATCCTATGGGCTTGGTGGGATGCCTGGCGCACCCGCCGTGGCGTGCTGCACTATGCCGATGGCCAATGGGTGCTGGCCTTGGGTGATGTAGAGTACCAAGGAACTATCCAGCCAGTGATTGATCTACCCCGATATCTGCTGGTGAAATTTACGCCACAGTATGGCGATACAAGCCCGCATGTGGCGGGCAACGCAGATCCAGAGCATTACAAAAAAGAGTACCAACAACAATGCCGAGAAAAATGGTTGCACTTAGCGCCCCCAACAAAGCCTCGCACCCCCGTACATCCTCAGGCGCTACATCAGGCTACAGATCAGTTTACTCTTACAGTACCTGCTGGTACCCTGGGAGCTGCCGATTGGCTGGCACTGCGGCGAGCAGTTTTTGCTCACGCTGCACATTAGTGCCACAGTGATACTGACTGCCACACCATGCCTGTCATAGCCGTGCCCAAAGATTTACCAGCTAACACTGCCCAGCAGGCGGTTAGTGCTGTTTCAGGCCCCGGCACGTTAGACGCAGACTATGCCTTGGTCACCTTGGCCCAAGGCGGCGACCAGCGTGCTTACAACTTGCTGGTCATTAAGTACCAGCGGCGGATTGAGCGCCTGATTGGCCGCATGGTGCGCGATGTGGATATCGTGCAAGACATTGCCCAGGAAACCTTCATCCGTGCTTGGCGCGCGTTACACAATTTTCGGGGTGAAGCGCAGTTTTATACCTGGCTGTACCGCATTGCCGTTAATAGTGCCAAAAAGCACTTGATGGACGTGAAACGTGACCCCGTGATCACCGAGTCCGCCCTGCGCGGCGCCGACGGTGAAGACGACGACACCTCGTATGCTGACCATCCGCTGAACAACCGCTCATCCGACAGCGATACCCCCGAAACCGCTTACGCCGCCAAGGAAATTGCCCAAGCTGTCAATGCGGCTATGGATGCGCTGCCTGAGGAACTTCGCCAAGCCATCACACTCAGAGAACTGGAGGGGCTAAGCTATGAAGAAATCAGTGACATGATGAGCTGCCCTATCGGCACGGTACGGTCCCGAATCTTCAGGGCCCGAGAGGCCATTTCAGCACGCATCAAGCCGATGCTGCAAAAACAAACTACAAAACGTTGGTAGACAGATCATGTTGTTAACAGGTTTATATTCACAGTGCAGGGCGCATCCAGTGGCGTTGTTACGCTGCCAAATTAAGGGCGATCATGAAGTACGCTAATGTTTCAAACTCTTCCGTCTGGCAGCAAGAGCTGTCAGCCCTCATGGACGGCACGCTCGACGTGCAACAAACTCAGGCGTTGTTACAAGCTTGTGAGCAAGACGACACCCTTGTACAAACTTGGGCTAGTTACCACGCTGTGGGCGACGCGCTGCGGTCGCACTGGGCGGGGCAAACTGCACCCGACACCAGCTTGATGGCCCATGAAACTGTCGCAGTGCCACCGGCTGTGAGCCAAGCGCCCATGGCAGCTGGGCCCGCGGCAGCGGCTAATGATGCCGTGTTTCGCTGGCGTATGGTGGCTGGCGTTGCGGCAGTGGCTGCGGTGGGCTCGATCGTGTGGTCGTTATTTGGCGTGCAGCCTGGTGCAGCTGGTGCACAGTTAGCGCAGCTGGTGTCACCACCTGTTGGGCCAGCTACGGTAGTGGCCAGTTCTATTGAGCCAGCAGCTGCGCCCCAGGTCATGCTGCGCGACCCACGGCTGGACGAGCTATTGGCTGCGCACAAGCAGTTTGGCAGCGCATCGGCCTTGCAGCAGCCAGCAGGCTTTTTGCGTAACGCCACCTTTGTGCCATCTTCTCGCTAAAGGTGAAATTTGTGCTCCACACGCTGCTGTTATCTCGGTTTTTATTGCCTTTTAGGGCTGTAGTCCAAGTATTTATTGCTCGGACAGCTATTGTATTTATAGCAACAGGTTTTACGTCTGCTGTGTGGGCGCAAAGCTCTGGGGGTGCAGCAACTGCATCAGCTCCTAACTTAGCGCTGCCAGCCAGCGCAAGCAACAGCAGCGAGCCAGCCTTGAGCATAAATGACTGGCTTTTGCGCATGCACGAGGCGGCCATGAAAAAGCGCTCTTTCGTGGGCACCTTGGTGCAGTCGTCGCCGCAGTTTATGAGCAGCGCACGCATTTGGTCTGCTTGTGACGGTGCCCAGCAGATTGAGCGCATAGAGACCCTGACCGGCGCACCGCGCTCCACATTCAGGCATAACGACAAGCTTGTGACCTTTATGCCCGACACCAAAGTCGTGCGCATGGAAAAGCGCGAAGCCTTGGGCGGTTTTCCAGATGTGCTCAAACCCGGCTCGGGCAGCATCCCCGAGTTTTATGCCGTTAAAGCATTGGGCCAAGAGCGCATTGCAGGCTTAGACTCTGACTTAGTGCAGTTGACGCCTAAAGACAGCATGCGCTATGGCTACCGCATCTGGACTGAAAAAAAATCTAATCTGGTGGTCAAAATTCAAACCCTGGATGCCAATAACGCAGTGCTAGAACAGTCAGCTTTTTCTGAGCTGCAAATGGACGCACCCGTCAAGATGGACAAGCTAGTGCAAATGATGGCAGCTACCGAGGGCTACAAAATTGACCAACAAGCGATTACGAAAACCACAGCGGCTGCTGAAGGCTGGATTTTAAAAAATTCGGTGCCCGGTTTTAAACCCATGAGCTGCTACAAGCGCGGCGCTTCTCAAAACAGCGCAGGCAATGACAAAACCATGCAGTGGGTATTTTCTGACGGTTTGGCTACAGTGTCTTTGTTTGTAGAAGAGTTTGACAAAGCGCGCCACACCCAAGAGGGTGCCTTGGCGCAAGGCGCAACCAACTCGCTGAACAAGCGTGTCAACGAGTTTTGGCTCACTGCCGTTGGCGAAGTACCGCCGCAAACGCTCAAAGCATTTGCAGTGGGGCTTGAACGCAAGCGCTAAGCCACCACATCAGCCTCACCCCTGCACACTTTATTGCAAGCATCTACAGTCAGTTTGATCAGTCGTTTATTAACAGGAAATTTATGGCACACCACAGTTTTTCACGCCGTCTTTTAGGCCGTAGTTGGACACATACCTGGGCTTATGCCTTGGCGTGTGCAATGGGCATTGGTCTAGTGGCTAGCTTGGCGCCAGCCACCGCCAGTGCACAAAGCGCCCCATCTGTGCGCGGCCTGCCAGACTTTGCCGATTTGGCCGAGGCTGCCAGCCCCAGCGTGGTGAACATTCGCACTCTAGAAAAAGCCAAGGCCAGCGCTGCAGGCCCCGGCGGCAGCGGTATGGACGAAGAAATGCAAGAGTTCTTTCGCCGCTTTTTTGGCGACCGCGTGCCTAACATTCCACGCCAAGCACCACGGCCTAACCGCCCACAGCCCGAAGAGGGTGAAGAAACCCCGCGTGGCGTAGGCTCAGGCTTTATTCTCAGCGCCGACGGTTTCATCATGACCAATGCCCACGTGATCGACGGTGCAGACGAAGTGATTGTCACACTGACCGACAAGCGCGAGTTCAAAGCCAAAGTGATCGGTGCTGACAAACGCACCGATGTGGCGGTAGTCAAAATTGAAGCCATTGGCTTGGTTGCCGTCAAAATTGGCGACGCCAGCAAAATTCGCGTGGGCGAGTGGGTTATGGCCATTGGCTCGCCGTTTGGCCTAGACAACACCGTGACCGCAGGCATTGTGAGCGCCAAACAGCGCGACACAGGCGACTACCTGCCATTCATCCAGACCGACGTGGCCATTAACCCCGGCAACTCAGGCGGCCCATTACTGAACATGCGCGGCGAGGTCATTGGCATTAACAGCCAAATCTATTCGCGCTCTGGTGGCTTCCAAGGCATCTCGTTTGCCATTCCGATAGACGAAGCCACCCGTGTGAGCGAGCAGCTGCGCACCAGCGGGCGCGTGTCACGCGGGCGCATCGGCGTGCAGATTGGCAACGTCAGCAAAGAAATTGCTGAATCAATTGGCCTGGGTAAACCTCAAGGTGCATTGGTTAGCAGCGTAGAGGCGGGCGCACCGGCTGATAAAGCTGGTGTCGAAGCAGGCGACGTGATCACCAAATTTGACGGCAAGACGATTGAAAAATCATCCGACTTGCCTCGCTTAGTAGGCAATGTCAAGCCTGGCACACGCAGCACGGTCACAGTGTTCCGCCGTGGTCAGAACAAAGACTTGGCTGTGACGGTAGTGGAGATCGAGCCTGAAAAGCCGCGCGCTGCACGTCCTGCACCCAAGGCTTCTGAACCAGCTAAACCATCCGGTGCAGGCCAAAGCCTAGGCTTGGCGGTGGCTGAGCTGACCGATGCGCAAAAGAAAGATCTCAAAATTAAAGGCGGTGTACGCGTGACTGCCGCTGCTGACGGCGCTGCACGCGCTGGCCTGCGCGAGGGGGATGTCATCATTGCGGTGGCCAACACCGAGATCAATAGCATGGCTGAGTTTGACGCTGCAGTGGGTAAAGCAGATAAATCCAAGCCCGTGAATGTGCTGTTCCGCCGTGGTGAGATGGCGCAGTTTGCGTTGATCCGTCCGACCAAATAATTCGCCAGTTCATCATTGCGAGGCGCTGGCGCGTAAGCCCAGCGCCTTTTTTGTGGGTCTTTTTAGCTGAAAAACTAGGCGATAATAGGTTTGTGTGGGCCGTTAGCTCAGCTGGTTAGAGCAGGGGACTCATAATCCCTTGGTCGGGGGTTCAAGTCCCTCACGGCCTACCACTTTTTATACTTCTACACTGTCTATGCGCGCATTAGCTTTTTGCGCACTAGGTGAATGTTGTTACGTAAGGCGTACAACTCATCCGCATAAGACAGTGGTATTTTAATTTTCTCTACCCGCAGATCCAATGCATTGAGCTCACCGATGAGCGCTTTATTGGCATCTACGTTAGTGCTTTCGCGGTTTTCAATTTCGCGCAGTTGGGCGTACCATTTAAAAATGCGTGAGCGCACACGAAACTGGTACAGCGGTGGCAACACGCGCGACATGGGCAGCAAAATGGCAATGATGATACCCAGCGCCACCCACATGCGGTCAATCAAATTAGCCATCCAAAACGACAAGTAGCGTTGCAACAGTGGCGGGCCGTTTTTCAAATAACGCTCGGCCTCTTTAGCTAGCGGCAATTCATCGCGCTTAGCGTTTGGAAAGTCCCCCACTTTGTTAAACCAGCCCGCAGTGCCGTGAATTTGGTGTGCAGCGGAAGTAAAAAGCTGCAGCAATGCAGGGTGCGTTTGGTTGCGTGCTATCAACGATGTAGTGGGGCCTGCTAAGCGCACGTCTTGCGGTGGGTTGTCAATCGATAAGTCCACCACACCGCGCGGCAAAATAGCGGGCGATAAAAACGTAAAACGACGCGAGTAAGCCTCAGCTTGCACAAAATTCATCAGCTTGATGCCCGGGGTTTGCAGCAGCATTTGCACCATCAGTGACTCAGGGGCAGAGGCAAACACAATGGCATCTGTCTCGCCGCCAAGCAAAGCCATGGTGGCCGGTGTTTGGTCTAGCGTGGATATTTTCAGGCTCTCTGCCTCAACACGGTTGCTGTCTAACAGACGGCGCATGAGGTTGGGCACACCGCTGCCGGGTGTGCCTAAATTGACCCGCCAGCCTGCTAGTTGAGTCAGTGAAGTTAGTTTTTGTTCTTCCGGGCTGGCTTTGATTAGCCGCTGTGCAGAGTCTTCGCGGTAAAACAACCAAATGGGCTCTAAAAACAAGCTGCCCAAGGTTTGCAGATTTTGATCATCTTCCGGGTTGGCCTCTGCGGTGCCACCCTGCACAAATCCAATGTCTACTTTGCCTTCGCGCAGTAACTTAAGGTTAGCCGATGACCCCTCGGTTTGCACCACTTGCACTTCAATACCGCTGGCTTTGAGGCGGTCAACATATTTTTTGCTGAATTCGTCGTAGGCGCTTTGGCCTGGGCCACTGGCCAAGGTGACTACTTTAGGCGGGTTAGGGTCAAGCCACCAGTAAGCTAAGCCCAGCAAAAGCAGGCCGAGGACAATAAAAGGGCCAAACGAGACCATAAGATCTCGAATAGAAACTAGGGTGTAACGGATGGCTTGAGGCATAGCCGATATTACACAATAAAAAGCACGCTAGTCCAAGTATTTATTGCTCAAGCAGCTATATATTTTGTAGCAATTTATATGTTGCAGAGTATTGAAGTAAGAACTTTTAATGCTCAGGTTTCATCAGCTCTAGCAAAGACAGTTGCTCTCGCCAGCGGCCCGCCCAAAATCCTATAGCAGCGGCTGTGCCTGCACCGCACACTATTAGTATCAGTGCGTATAAGCACGGTAATAAATCACTCATTTTGACTCTGCCTTTTCTACCCCCGTTACCACATAAGCACCTTGCAACTGTTCGGCGGTAAACATGATTTTCTCACCCACAGCCAGTTTGTCAAATAGCGCAGCATCGCGCACCTGAAACACCATGGTCATGCCGGGCATGTCTAAGTTTTTGATGGGTCCGTGTTTCAGCGTAACTTTTTTGGCATCTTTGTCGACTTTGCGCACCTCGGCTTCGCTCATGTCTTTAGCGGGCATGGCTTTCGCAGGCAGGGTCGCAGATGCGGTGGTTGCAGGCGCAGCTGTCGCAGCTTGTGCGAGAGCCGCAGTTGATAAGGTTGCAGTAGCCAAAACTATAGAAACCAAAGAAAAAATAGAAGATAGTTTATTCACGAGAAAATCCTTTAGAAAATAAAAATCACACATATGACTGATAAACGCGGCGCTGGCCGTTTTTGAGGACAAGCATGACGTCATATTTATCACGCTTACCGTCTGTTTCCATGCCTTGCAGCAACCGCAGCTAGGCGTTTTCCACACTTCAGCCTTGAGCGCCAGTGACATTTGTACAAGCTCTTGATTAGTGCTGGTTGTCACTTGTACAGCGGCTGATGGAATGGTGTCTGTAGCGCGTTGGCATGCGGCAAGGGCTAACGACATGCCACCTAAGCTCGCAAATTAAGCTGCTGTGACCTTGATTTTCCCTACCATTCCAGACTGGTAATGGCCAGCGATCAGGCAAGCAAAGTCAAAATCTCCGGCTTTGTTGAAGGTCCAGACAATGCTGCCAATTTTGCCTGGTGCTACATGCGCCATATAAGGCTCGCTGTGCTCCATGTTGGGAAACTTCAGCATGAGCGCAGCGTGATCATCGAGTTCTTTTTTAGTACCGATGACAAATTCATGCAGCAGCTTGCCTTTGTTTTTGATAGTGAACTTTACAGTCTCACCCAGCTTGACGGTAATTTTGCTGGGTGTAAACCGCATATCGTCACCCATGCCGACCAAAATGGTACGCTTGGCCATCTTGGTTTCGCCCGAAATACCCCAGTCTTTTTGTTCTTTTTTGACGGGGCCCGCTTTTGTAGAGTGGTCTACCTCGCCATGGGCATAAACGTTGCCAAGCAACGTGATACCAAGGATGGCAGAGGTGATGAGAGATTTGATTAATTTCATAATTTAATTTCTTAATAGTTAAAGAGAGTATAAAAATTGAAGGACCTTATGCCAGTGCACACCTGCATGGCCTTCTGTTTTGTCACAGCCTTGCAGGGTTGGGTAATGGGCTATTTGTTGCGGGTTTAAGACTACTGTTTGCTTTAGGTGAGTTTTCAAATGTTGATAAAGGCATAGTGCCCGTCACTACATACGCACTGCCCCATAAAGCCGCGTGGATCAGTTGTAAATCTGCTCCACGCCCCTCCAAAAGCCGCCACGGACGATCTAGGTTGACATAGGTGGTCATGTAGTGGCGGGCGCGGTACATGTTAAATAAATTAACAGGCCAGCCCAACAGCCATGGTAAGGTTTTCATACCCAAAATTGTGATCCGTGCACCCGGCTTTGCGCAGGCAATCAGACTATTTAGCGCTGTTGCAGACTGCAACACGTCTTGTGTATAGCACAGTAGCAATGCGTCGGCCCGAGCTACCGGTTTAAAGTCTTCAGTGGCCACTTGAGCTACTGAAACATTCTCAGAGCCCGCCACAGATGCAATACGCTTAAGCGCGAGCGCTGCCATCTCTGGGCAAATTTCTATACCCACTACCTTGCCGGTTGGCCCTACTGCACTGGCAAGCATTGGCAAGGTGGGGCCCGTACCGCAGGCAACGTCAAACACCGTCTCACCTGGCTGCAGTTCTAATGAATGCAGCGCAATCAAGCGTAGCTCTTCGATACGCATACAGGTAGAGTCGTAGTTAGCTGCTAGCGTGCGGTAGTTATCTAACGTTCGCTGGGGGCTGGGCTGGGCAGCAATGTTGTCTATTACGGCTAGTGTCATCGATGACCTTTATATTAGTGTTTCATACCCGCCATGGGCTTGCGTGCTTTGAGCTCAACTGGTTTAAAAAAATCTTTACCTGTGTCTGGGTTACGTAGGCCGATAACCATTCCGTTGTTAGATTCAATCTCAGACTTAAAACGCGCAGGCTCTGGCAGTGCGCCGTTCCACTCAAACGCCTGGGTGCCTGCGGGTTGTTTGTACCAACCGGGGTCTTTATAGTCGCCCGCTTTTTGGTCTTTGCGCACCTTCATGGTGGTAAACATGCCGCCCATCTCTACCGGGCCATAGGGACCAGTGCCGGTCATCATGGGGGCGGTGTTCTCGGGCAGCTCCATCTCCATCTCGCCCATGTCGGCCATGCCGCGCTCGCCCATCACCATGTAGTCGGGGATGAGTTTTTGGATTTTTTTGACCAAGCCTTTGTGGTCTACACCAATCATGGTGGGTACGTTATGGCCCATGGCGTTCATGGTGTGGTGGCTTTTATGGCAATGAAAAGCCCAGTCGCCTTCTTCATCTGCCACAAACTCCACTTGTCGCATCTGACCTACTGCCACATCGGTGGTGACCTCTGACCAGCGCGCTGACTTGGGTGTAGGGCCGCCATCAGTACCTGTGACTTGAAACTCGTGCCCGTGTAAGTGAATCGGGTGATTTGTCATCGTTAAGTTGCCAAACCGAATGCGTACCTTGTCGTTTAAGCGCACGTTCAGCGATTCAATGCCCGGAAACACGCGGCTGTTCCACGACCAAATATTGAAGTCCAGCATGGTGTTGACCTTGGGCGTCATGCTGCCAGGGTCAACATCATAGCCTTGCAGTAAAAAGCAAAAATCGCGTTGCACTTCATCAATTAGCGGGTGTTTACCTTTGGGGTGGGTAACCCAAAAGCCCATCATGCCCATGGCCATTTGCGTCATCTCGTCTGCATGCGGGTGGTACATAAATGTGCCAGGGCGGCGAGCAATAAATTCATAGACAAAAGTTTTACCCACAGGAATTTGTTTTTGGTTTAGCCCGCCTACACCGTCCATGCCGTTGGGCAGGCGCTGGCCGTGCCAATGCATGGTGGTGTGCTCGGGCAACTTGTTGGTGACGAATAGGCGCACGCGATCGCCTTCTACCACTTCAATGGTGGGGCCGGGCGACTGGCCGTTGTAGCCCCACATGTTGACCTTAAAACCGGGTGACATTTCGCGCACCACAGGCTCAGCTACGAGGTGAAATTCTTTCACGCCGTTGTTCATGCGCCAAGGTAGTGTCCAGCCGTTTAAGGTGACTACAGGGTTGTAGGGCTGGCCAGTTTGTGGCACCAGTGGGGGGGCTGTGTCGGGTTTGGTCATAAACACTGGTTCTGGCAAAGCAGCCATGGCCACTTTGCTGACACTGGCAGCCGCTACAGCGGTCATGGCTGCGCCGTTGAAAAAATTGCGTCGGTTCATGGTGGCTTTTGAGGTGTGTGGATGGTGTGGGATGTGAGGGGTATTGGGAGTGCTCATGGCTTAATGCCCCGCTTTGGCTTCGCCAGCACCGCCGGCATTGGCTTTCATGCTGCCCAAGCTGCCGGGTGATGTCCCCGTGAGCGTGGTTTGCAGATCGGCGTCTGCCAACCAAAAATCGCGTTGCGCTTCAATCGCGCCATTCACCGCCGTGATCTGCGTGCGCATGTCGCCCAGCAAATCAAACACACTGAGCAGCATGCCGTTGTAGCGCAGCAGCACTTCGTTGCTGATAAATTGACGCAGCGGCACCACCTCGTCACGGTAGTGCACAGCCACGTCATACGCTGTGCGGTAGCCGTGGTAGGCCTCCCGCGCCTCGCTGCGCGCGTTGACGGCGGTTTGGCGCACGCGCGCCACCGACTGCATATACACGCCTTGTGCGCGAGCGTTGTTGGCACCGCCCCAGTCAAAGATGGGGATGGGCAGCTCTAGCTCCCAACCCTTTTTGGTCTCTTTGTCGCCAGTGGCGTTGTTAAATGTGGTGTTGCGGGTGTAGCTTAGCTCTAACGCATTGATAAAGCCACTGGCCTTGACTAACCCTAGCGAATCAGCAACATAGCCAGACTCGGTCACGGTGGAGCGCACATCTAAGCGGTCACGCAGTGCGCGCTCTTCCACGTTATTCATCTCTTGTGGAGCTTTAGGGATATCAGGCAAGCGCTCACTTAACTTAAATTCGGTTTGCTTGCCCCACAGGCCCATAAGACGAATCAGTTTTTCGCGCTCAGCAAAGGCTGCTTGTTGTGCCTTGGCCAGTTGCGTGGCAGCGTCGGCTAAAAACACCTGTTCGCGTGCTTGATCCAAGCGGCTCCAGTTACCTACGCGGGCCATGCGCCGGGC
>JAYTPK010000284.1:0-2186 GCA_043747295.1 Polaromonas sp.
TGTTGGCAGGGCAAGTTATTGTCGTCACCGGCGCGGGGTCGGGCATGGGGCGCTGCACCGCGCACGAGCTGGCCAGCCTGGGGGCGCAGGTAGTGCTGCTGGGGCGCACGCTAGACAAGCTGCACAAAGTGCAGCAAGAGATCGAGCAAAATCAAGGCTTGGCGGCTTGCTTTGCAGTGGATATACGCGACGAAGAACGCGTGACAGTGGTGATAGCTGAGGTGGTGGCGCGTTTTGGCCGCATAGACGCGCTGGTCAACAACGCAGGCGGGCAATTCCCTTCTCCTTTGCACCGTATCAGCGCCAAAGGTTTTGACGCGGTGGTGCGCAGCAACTTAACCGGCGGATTTTTAGTGGCGCGCGAATGCTACAACCAAGCCATGCGGCTGCAAAAATCAGGCAGCATCGTCAACATCATCATGGACATGTGGGGCG
Organism: Polaromonas sp.; assembly: GCA_043747295.1. Lineage (GTDB taxonomy): Bacteria > Pseudomonadota > Gammaproteobacteria > Burkholderiales > Burkholderiaceae_C > JAAFIP01. The sequence goes on from JAYTPK010000284.1 coordinate 436, forward strand.
CGGCCCCCGGCATGGGCCACAGCGGTGCAGCCCGCGCGGGCATGCTGAACTTAACCGAGACGATGGCGCTGGAATGGGCTCCCGTGCGCGCCAACGCCGTAGCCCCCGGCTTTATTGCCACCAGCGGCATGGACAAATATCCGCCCATCATGAGCCCGCTGATCCGCCGCATTCACGAAGACGTGCCCCTGCAGCGCCTGGGCACCGAGAGTGAGGTGTCCAGCGCCATCTGCTACCTGCTGTCACCCGCTGCAGCGTTTATCAGCGGTGCGTGCCTCAAAATCGACGGTGCTGCCCCCACCGCCCGCCGCCACTGGCCGCTGGTAGGTATGGGCGGCAGCAACGATAAATTTGACGGCTTTCATTTAGCCGAAACACCCAGGGTGCTGCAACGCGGATCGGTCATTACCGACAACCGCATGGCGCGCGGGTTTGTGCGCTGGATGCAGCAAAAGTGGATACGTAGAAATACAACTGGCAGTACAAAAAAGCGTTTGTAAAATTATCCAGGTCACTGCATCAAGGGGCTATTGCTGCAGAAATGGTGTACCTCTAGTGATACTTACTAGCGCAATAATTAATCAACGACTGGAAACTGTATGAAGAAAATTTGGCTTTGTATTCTGGCATTCACAGCCATGGCCACCCTGCCTCTGTCAGCCTTGCCCCAGGCCTGGCCTACCAAGCAGCCTATTAAATTAGTAGCAGTGTTCCCGCCTGGTGGCTCGGTCGACCAAGTGGCGCGCATTTTGGCGCAGCCCCTGCAAGCGCAGCTGGGCCAAAGCATCATTGTAGAAAACAAAGGCGGCGCATCAGGCGCTATTGGCACCGCGCAGGTGGCGCAGGCCGCAGCCGACGGCTACACCTTTGCGGTGGTGTTTGACACCCACGCAGTCAACCCTGCTTTGATAGCTAACATCAGCTTTGACACCCGCAAAGACCTGGAACCCATCGCCTTGATAGGCACTGCGCCCATGGTGCTGGCCACGTTTGCAGGCAGCTCCTACAAAACTTTTGCCGACGTGATGGCTGCCGCAAAAACTAAAAATAGCGTCAACGGCAACGTGAACTTTGGAAGCATAGGCAGCGGTTCGCTAGGCCATCTGGCCATGGCGCTGGTTGGCAAAAACAACGGCCTGGACTGGCAGCATGTCCCCTACAAAGGCGGTGGCCCGCTGATGAACGACGCGATTGCGGGCCACGTGCCGCTGTCGATCGGCACGGTGTTTTTAACCAAGCCGCATATCGACAGTGGCCGCATGCGACCGCTGGTCGTCAGCAGTGCCAAGCGCAGCCCCGACCTGCCCAATGTACCCACCATGGCCGAGAGCGGCATTACCGGCTTTGAAGCCCCCGCCTGGTGGGCCATCGTGGCCCCGGCCAACACACCGCCTGAGATTTTGAAGCGCATGAATGAAGAAGTGAACAAGGCGCTGAAGAACGTTGACATTGCCAAGAAGCTGGACGCGCAGGGCATCGACATCGTCGGAGGCTCGCCCGAGGTGGCTACGGCGTTTATTGCCAAGCAGATGGATATTTGGGCTAAGGTGGTCAAAGACAACGGGATTAAGGCGGATTAGGGCGGATTAGGGCGGATTAGCGCGGATTAACGGGCCTGGTGTGCCTAATCGTAATGCGTCCACATTCGCAGCACACGCACAGTTTTTTCTTTGGCAAATACTTCATACACCAAACGGTGCTGAATATTGATGCGGCGCGAGTAGGCCCCTGCTAGGTCGCCCACCAGTTTT
>JAYTPK010000285.1:0-19341 GCA_043747295.1 Polaromonas sp.
GGTTGGCATAGGGCACACGCCGCAGCAGATCGCGTCCAAGAACTCAAAACCAGCAGAACATCAAACTAAGCCGTAAAAGCAACATTTACCAACGAAATATGCCGGTAGTCCAAGCATTCATTACTCAGACAGCTATATAAATAATAGCACTACGATTTACGAATGTGCTGCCATTTACCCGCAAACTCTACTGCCACCCGGTATGTACCTTGCTGCACTTTTAAAGTGGTTTCGATATCAGTGCCATAGCCGCCACCCATGGCAAAGGCGAGCGGGATGCGCCGCTGCCAGCACCAGTCCAAGACGCGCCTGTCGCGCGCTTCTAGGCCGTCGTAGGTCAGCTTTAAGCGCCCTAGCCTGTCGCCCTCATGTGGGTCGGCTCCCGCCAGATACAGCACTAGGCCGGGTTTGAAGCTGCGGTCTAGCTCGTCTAAGGCGTGGTCCAGCGCGTGCAGATATTCGTCGTCTTGGCAGCCGTCGGGCAGATTGATGTCCAGGTTGCTGGCCTCTTTACGAAAAGGAAAATTCTTCTCGCCATGCATCGACAAGGTGAAGACGCTGGTGTCATGCGCAAAGATGCTGGCTGTGCCGTTGCCTTGGTGCACGTCCAAGTCAATGATGGCCACTTGCAGGGGTTTGGCACTGTCGTTGTGTTGCGGGCGCTGGGGGTACAGGCGGCCCCACTCGGCTTGCATGAGGCGGGCGGTGACGGCAAAGTCGTTGAACACGCAAAAGCCGCCGCCTTTGTCGGCATAGCTGTGGTGGGTGCCACCGGCTAGGTTAGCGGCCAGGCCTTCGGGGTGTAGATGCGGCTGGTCTGCTGATGCAGGTAAACCCAAGCTGGCCCGTGCCGCTTGAACACTGGCCCCCACTGATCGGCGTGCCCGCTCGGCCATTTGCAGGCTCCATGGAAAGCCAATCTCGCGCATGCGCATAGGGTCAATGCTGCCTGTGGCGATGCCTTGTATATAGGCAGGCGTGTGGCACAGGGCTAGCTGGCCGTCAGTGGCTGCTGCAGCTTCCAGCATCTGCACACTGGGCAAGTGCTGGCCCAGCCAGTCGCGCAGCAGGCGGTATTTGGCCATAGGGAAGCGGTGGCCCTCGGGCAGCGGCAGTACAAATTGGTCGGCGTAGTAAGCTTTCACGGTAAACATTGTGGCCGGAAATTAGATTTTTCACTCTAAAAGCGGATATTATGCTGCGCCGCAACAAAATAGCACTTGCAATTGCGCGGGATTACCCTATACTTCAAGTCATGCTGCACTGCAACATATTCAATGAATAGCACGGCGTAGCAACTAAGAAGCCCTTTTACTTTTTTAAATTATTGGAGATTATTATGCTGACTGTTGACCAAATCCTAGCCGCCCAAAAAGCTAACGTTGAGACCTTGTTTGGCTTGACCACCAAAGCATTTGCTGGCGTTGAAAAACTAGTTGAACTGAACATCCACGCATCTAAAGCCGCTATGGCTGAAGCTGCTGACACCACCAAAGCTGCTTACAGCGTGAAAGACGCGCAAGAGCTGTTGGCCCTGCAAGCTGGCCTGTTCCAGCCTTTGGCTGAGAAGACTGCTTCTTACAGCCGCCACTTGTATGACATCGCTACCGCTACTGGTGCCGAGTTCACTACAGCTTTCGAAGCACAAGCTGCTGAAGGCCAAAAGAAATTTATGTCTTTGGTTGACGGCGCTGCTAAAAACGCACCTGCCGGTTCAGAGACCGCTGTAGCCGTCATGAAAAGCGCTGTAGCTGCTGCTAACAACGCTTTTGAATCTGTACAAAAAGCTGTCAAGCAAGCCACCGACATGGCTGAGCAAAACTTTAACAACGTGTCTGCACAAGCTGCCAGTACCGTAAAAGCTGCTAGCAAGAAGCGTTAATTCGCTACTGAAATTAGCGATTTTTAACGCCGCAAAACTGAACTAAATGAGGATGCCAAAGATCAATTAACGTAATACTCTTGAAATGTGAGATTTAGAACCCACATTTTTAGAGTGCATCCTCTGCTTCATATGTCAGCCTGTTGGCGACAATAGCGTTATAGGTTGTATGTAAAGGTTGTCTCCTCGGGTCCTCTAGCTACCGCCGCGGTAGCAGGGACTCAGTTCCAAAGCCAAGTCGCAAGACTTGGCTTTTTTTTGTTCATTTTTTGTTGGTTTACTGTGCCGTGATGCTGGCCGATATGGACAGCGACTGCCGCGCCCTGGGTAAAGCTACCCTGGCTGGGCTACTTGGATTTAGCCTCAATCAAAGCCCTTAGCTGCGGCATAGCCTGCTGCATGGCCAGCTTGCCAGCGTCCATTGCGCGGCGCTTGGCCGTAAAGTCGCCGCTTTTTACACCCACCAGCGCGGGCCGCACCACCAGCTCGGCATCTTTAAGCTCGTAGCTGTTGATGCTTTTACCCATGATGGCAAAAGTTTGCAGCAAAATTTGCAGCTGGCTGTCCGCTGCATTGCCCTCGGGCGCTGACGAAATATCCACTGCAATAATCACCTCTGCGCCCATCTGCCGCGCATAGCGCACAGGCACTGGCGACACCAAGCCGCCATCGACATATTCAGCCGCACCAATCTTGACGGGGTTAAACACCGAAGGCACGGCGCTAGACGCGCGCACGGCCATGCCCGTGTCGCCTTGCCTGAACAGCGCGCCCTGCCCCGTGCGCAAATCAGTGGCCACAATACCCAATGGTATGACCATGCTTTCAATCAGCTTGTTGTTCACCTGCACGTTGATGTAGCGGGCCAGTGCCTCACCGCGCAGCATGCCACGGCCAAAAAACGGCAGCGTCCAGTCGGTGATCTCGGCCTCTTCCATGGCCAGCGCAGTTTGCTGCAACTGGGCGGCGGTTTTGCCCGTAGCGTAAATGGCGGCAACCAAGCTGCCTGCCGAGGTGCCCACCACCAGGTCAGGCTTGATGCCCGCCTCTTCTAGCGCAGCAATCACGCCCACATGCGCAAACCCACGTGCTGCACCGCCGCCCAGTGCCAGGCCAATCCTGGGCGGGCGCTTGGGCACAACCACAACAGGCGGTGTGCTGGGCGTGGCAACTGGGGGCGTGGAAGGTGTGGGCGTAGGTGCAGTGGTGGTGCAAGCCGCTAGCAGCAGCGCTGCAGCTAAGGCGGCAATTTTTTGAAACGGTAATTGATAAAGCATGTACGCATTATCTGGCATGCGTAGCCTGCAACACTGCAGCCCACCAAGCTACAAGCCGTGCCCAGCTAGGCTTGAACAGCGTAAAACTGGGCGATAATTGCGCAGTAGTTGACGTTAACGTAAACGTCAACCTTTTACATCACCCGATTGAGGAATTTTTCATGGACATTAACGGCAAAGTATTTATCGTTACCGGCGGCGCGTCGGGCTTGGGTGAAGGCACAGCGCGCATGTTGGCAGCCAAAGGCGGCAAAGTAGTTATTGCCGACATGCAAGCCGACAAAGGCGAAGCCGTGGCCAAAGAGATTGGTGGCGCGTTTGTCAAATGCGACGTGACCAGCGAAGCCGATGGCCAAGCTGTGGTGGCCAAAGCGGTCAGCATGGGCAAACTAATGGGCTTGGTCAACTGCGCAGGCATTGCCACGGGCGAGAAAACCGTGGGCAAAAACGGGGCGCATAACTTTGAAGGCTTTAAAAAGACCGTCACTATCAATTTGATTGGCAGCTTCAACATGATTCGCCTAGCAGCTGAGGCGATGTGCAAAAACGAGCCCGAGGCCACCATGGAGCGCGGCTGCTTGATCAGCACGGCATCGGTTGCAGCCTTTGACGGGCAGATCGGCCAAGCTGCCTACAGCGCGTCTAAAGGCGGCATTGTGGGCATGACACTGCCGATTGCACGTGACCTGGCGCGCAACGGCATTCGCAACATGACGATTGCACCGGGCATCATGGGCACGCCCATGATGTTTGGCATGGCACAAGACGTGCAAGACGCGCTAGCAGCCGCAGTACCCTTCCCTAGCCGTTTAGGTACGCCACAAGACTACGCAAAATTGGCGCTGCATATTTTTGAGAACGATTTGCTCAACGGCGAGACGATTCGCTTGGATGGTGCTATTCGTTTGGCGCCTAAGTAAACGCTACTAATTTCATAGCTGTCCGATTAGTAAATACTTGGACTACAAGCCATTAACGCTAGATAACAGCCAAAGCAGAGCACACATCAGCCAACGACGATACTTCCAGCGTAGGCGCACTGTCTTCATACGGCCACAGCTTGTCATCGCGGTTTAGCCACACCGCCTGCATGCCCGCATTCAACGCGCCTTGCACATCCAGCGCTGCATCGTCGCCAATGTGCAGCACCTCATGCGACTGGACCCCCACCGTGCCTGCCGCAGCAACAAAAATACGTGCATCAGGCTTGCTATGGCCAAACTCTTTGGCGCTGATAGCCGCTTTAAAGTAACCCGCTAAACCAACCAAATCTAGCTGCGCATTGCCATTAGACAATGACACCAACGGGTAACGCGCAAACATGGCTTTAAGCGCGGGCAGCGCGTCGTCGAACAGCTCCACGCGGTTGCGTGCTGCAAAAAACACCTCGTAGGCAGGCTCGGCCAGTAGCGGGTCTTCTTTGGCGCGGTACAGCGCAAGGCGGATAGATTCACGGCGAATTGCGCCCAAATCATGGCGCATCTCTGGGCGCTGTTTGACCATTACCTCGGCCATGTATTCGCGGATCTCGCGCAGCGCAGCGGGTGATGCAAACATGGCCGCTGTCATGGGTGCGTGGTCGCTTAGCCAGTCGAGCAAGGCTTTTTCGGCACGCTCGATCACCGGCCAAATGGGCCACAACGTGTCATCTAAATCTAGGGATATGGCTTTAATCTTGGAAACATCGAGCATAGGTAGTGGAGAATACACCATGGCATTTGCAAAAGAACCCCAATACTCCCACGGCCAAACCGGCAATTTCAATTCACGTACTGCTGTGCTGCTGTGCAACCTGGGCACACCAGACGAGGCCACAGCGCCTGCGGTGCGCCGCTATTTGGCTGAATTTTTGTCTGACCACCGCGTGGTCGAAATCCCCAAACCTATTTGGTGGCTGATATTGCACGGCATTATTTTACGGCTGCGCCCGGCTAAATCAGCCGCAAAATATGCCAGCATTTGGACCGCTGAAGGATCGCCACTGAAAGTATGGAGCGAAAAACAAGCCAAGCTGCTACAAGGCTACTTGGGCGAGCAAGGCCACAAAGTGCAGGTGCGCTTGGGCATGCGCTATGCAAACCCTAGCATGAAGTCGCAGCTAGACACGCTAAAAGCCGAGGGCTTTAACCGTATTTTGATTTTGCCCATGTACCCGCAGTACAGCGGCACCACCACGGCCAGTGTGTTTGATGCGGTGTACACCTGGGCCGCCAAAGTGCGCCGCATTCCTGAGCTGCGCTTTGTCAACAATTATCACGACGATGCGGGCTATATTGACTCACTGTCCGCGCGCATCAGCAGCTACTGGCAACAACACGGCAAACCCGACAAACTGGTCATGAGCTTTCACGGTGTACCTGAGCGCACACTGCATTTGGGCGACACCTACCACTGCGAATGCTACAAAACCGCCCGCTTGGTAGGCGAAAAACTGGGCCTTACTAAAGACCAACTGCAACTAACTTTTCAGTCACGCTTTGGCAAAGCCAAATGGCTAGAGCCCTACACCGAACCTACATTGATCGCTATGGCCAAGGCAGGCGTGAAGCGTGTGGACGTGATCTGCCCCGGCTTTACGGTGGACTGCTTAGAAACACTGGAAGAAATTGCCATGGAGGCTAAAGAAGCCTTTTTGCACGCGGGCGCAGGTGAACAGGCTGCCGTGGATGGCCGCAGTTTTCATTACATTCCGTGTTTAAACGATAACGCTGATTGGGTGCACAGCCTAGGGCGTATTGCTGAGCAACATTTGGCGGGCTGGGACACCAAAAGCGGGCTGGATACAGACACTTTAGTGCTGCAGGCTAAACTGGCTGCGGGGATGGATAAAAGCAGTATTTAAGTGCTTTTTACTTGGCCTAAATGGCTTGTAGTCCAAGTATTCATTACTCCAATAGCTATGAAATTAATAGTCCAGCTTGGTGGCGCCGTAGACGCTTAGTGGGCGAGCGGGGTCGTCCTCGGTGCAGGGCTGCGCAACAAAAGCTGCGGTGGCAGCATGGTCACATACATCTAGCTGGGTGCGGCTAGGCGCTACTATTTGCATAGCTGCTTGAGCAGTAATGGCTTGGCCTAACAGCCCGTTTGATCCTAAATAATAGCTTGCATAAGTTATTTTATGGCAAACCTTACTACACCAACGCGCCAAACCCCAGATGCAAGCAACGCCTAGGCTACAATGCTATCCGCTAGGAGAGGTGGATGAGCGGTTTAAGTCACACGCCTGGAAAGCGTGCGAAGGGTAAAACTTTCCGCGGGTTCGAATCCCGCCTTCTCCGCCAGATATAAGCCCTGAGTTCTAGTGAATTCAGGGCTTTTTTTGTTAGTTTTGAGGAAGAATTTTGCCGATGAGCTCTAACCCCAACCGCGTGTTTAACTTCAGTGCTGGCCCTGCCATGCTGCCTGAGAGCGTGCTAAAAACCGCCGCCGCTGAAATGCTGGACTGGCACGGCAGCGGCATGTCGGTGATGGAGATGAGCCACCGAGGCAAAGAATTCATCAGCATTTACGAGCAAACCATTGCTGACCTGCGCGAGCTGCTGGCCGTGCCTGCCAACTACAAAATTATCTTCTTGCAAGGCGGCGGCCTGGGCGAAAACGCCATCGTGCCCATGAACATGCTGCGCGGTAAGACTGTCATTGATTTTGTAGTCACTGGCGAGTGGTCGCAAAAATCAGCCGCCGAAGCTGCCAAATTTGCCACGGTCAACATAGCTGCCAGCGCAAAGGCTACGGGCTTTACCACTATTCCCGAGCGTGCAGACTGGCAGATCACCCCGCAAGCAGCCTATGTGCATGTATGCATGAACGAGACCATAGGTGGCGTGGAATTTCAAGACATTCCCAACTTGGGTACAAGCGCTGCTGCTAATACACCGTTTTTAGTGGGCGATGTATCGTCTACGATTTTGTCGCGCCCCCTGGATGTGTCCAAATTTGGCTTAGTGTTTGGCGGCGCACAAAAAAACATTGGCCCCGCAGGGCTGACCATTGTCATCGTGCGCGAAGACCTCATCGGCCAAGCCACGCAGTACACACCCGATGTGTTTAACTACGCTGTGCAGTCTAAAAGCGATTCGATGTACAACACGCCACCGACGTATGCCATTTACATTGCAGGCTTGGTGTTTAAATGGCTCAAAGCACGCGGTGGCGTGGCCGCGATGGAGCAGCAAAACATCGCCAAAGCCAACCTGCTGTATGGCGCGCTAGACGCCAGCGATTTTTATGTCACCAAAGTCGCCAAAGACTGCCGCTCGCGCATGAACGTACCCTTCTTTTTGAGTGATGAAAAGCTCAATACGGCCTTTTTGCAAGGCGCTGATGAACGCCATCTGCTACAGCTCAAAGGCCACCGCGTAGTAGGCGGCATGCGCGCCAGCATCTATAACGCCATGCCTATTGAGGGTGTGCAGGCGCTGGTGGGCTATTTGCAAGAGTTTGAGAAGTCGCATGGCTAGTTACAGCAATTTACCAAGCCGGGATGGCACTAATGATTGCCAAACACTTTAAAAAGTGCTTCAATAATTTTAATATTTTTGGAGATGGCTTTAGACATGGATATATTGACTTTTATTTTGGTGGCCGGTTCGGCTCTTATAGTGGGCGTAGTTTGGTTTGCTTACCGCATCACGCGTCAATCGGCCAAAGACGCGCCTGGCAGCGGTGACATCAACAATGTGGGCGATCTGAATAAAAATAACCCGCTTGGTAAATGGGGCGTAGACGGCCTGTAAATAGCCTGCGCGGTTCACGCATATTCCGTAGAAGGCTATTCCCCACCAAAATGCCGATGCTTGCATCGGCATTTTGCTGCCTGCTACCGTGAATTCGTGATTTGTGCTAAATGGCGCAATTTGCCACTTTGTGCTACATTAAGGTTCTATCAATGAGGATTCTGTATGTCAGCCCTGCCCGCTTTCAGTTCCGTTAAATTGTCCAGCGCCCTCGTCACCGAGGCCAAGCAAGCGGCACAAACTCTGCGCCGCTCTACGGCGGGTCAAATTGAATACTGGGCGCTGCTGGGCAAGGCCGTAGAAGACGGTGGCCTCACCACGCGCGAGGCCGCCAACGCAATAAATCAGCAAAACGACAAAAGTTTGGCTGCTACTGCCCAGCCCCCCAGCCGCACAGCCAGCCAGGCTAGCCAAGCCAGCGCCATCGTGGCGCAATTTACCGAGTTCAGCGCCAGTGGCGCGCTAGCGCAGCACGTGCGCCACGTGATTGCACAAAACGCACACCCTAAGCAGGCGCTTAAGGCTTAATGGCAAGAGTGGGTAAGAGTGCAGCCAGTTTTTTATCTACTGGCCGGGCCCAACGGCGCTGGCAAATCAACGCTATATCTCGCGCTAAAGCAAGCCGGGCAAATTCCGCCAGACGCTGAGTTTGTCAACGCTGACCTGTACGAGGCCAAACACCTGCAAGACATAAGTCAGCGTGCCCAGCGCTCAGCCGCAGCACGTGACTGGGCCGACACACGGCGCGCGCAGCTGTTGGTGCAAGGCAAAAGCTTTGTCAGTGAAACCGTGTTTTCACATCCATCCAAATTGCTGTTGATCGAGCAAGCTCAGGCGCGAGGGTTTTTGGTGGTGTTGCTAGTGGTGGCAATAGACGAGCCAGCGCGTTTAATCGCCCGTGTAAAGCAACGCGTGCGCGAGGGTGGCCACAGTGTGCCCAAAGACCGCATCTTGGCGCGCTACCCGCGCACGTTGTCGCTGCTGGCGCAAGCTGTGCGCCTAGCCGATGTAGCCATGCTGTACGACAGCTGTGACGCAGCACCCGGCACGCACGCACTGGTGGCTGTGTGTCAGCAGCAGGTTACCCAAGTGATAAGCCAAAACCTGCCGCAATGGGCGCAGCTGGTGCTGGCACTGCCCACTTAAATTCACAGGCTTTACAGGCCATTACCTACAAAAAAGCCGACGCATGCGTCGGCTTTTTGAGGTTGAAGTTAGCTTAACGATTTAAGCAAAATTCTTCGCAGCAAAATCCCAGTTCACTAGATTTGAAAAGAATGACTCAACAAACTTTGGACGCGCGTTGCGATAGTCGATGTAGTAGGCATGCTCCCACACGTCTACGGTCAGCAGCGCCTTGTCGGCAGTGGTCAGCGGGGTGCCAGCCGGGCCGGTGTTAACAATGTCTACGCTGCCATCGGCTTTTTTCACTAGCCATGTCCAGCCAGAGCCAAAGTTGCCTACGGCGCTCTTGGTGAAGGCTTCTTTAAAAGCTGCGTAGCTGCCAAATTTAGCGTTGATGGCCGTGGCCAACGCGCCAGTGGGCTCGCCACCACCAGCGGGCTTCATGCAGCTCCAAAAGAAGGTATGGTTCCAGACCTGGGCCGCGTTGTTGTACACACCGCCAGAAGATTTTTTGACAATGTCTTCCAAGGTCATGGCTTCAAATTCCGTGCCTTTTTGCAGGTTGTTCAGGTTAACCACGTAGGCGTTGTGGTGCTTGCCGTGGTGGTATTCAAACGCTTCGGCACTGTAGTGGGGTACCAGTGCGGTGGGTGCGTAGGGCAATGCTGGCAGGGTATGTTCCATGGTGGCTTCCTTTAAGTTGGCTAGTGGTTGTTAAAAATGCTCGGATAAGGCATTGTAGAAACCTTTTCAAGTCATTTTGGCTAAGGGGGTTTTGATCTGTTAAAACACTGATGCACACTTTTTCAATTGCCCCCTGCCCCGCACTGCCCCATGACCACTACGCCCACCACTTCTACCGCACAGCCCACCATCACTTGGGCTGACGACGACCAAACCCACACAGTGTCATGGCATTCTGAGCGGGGCATGCCCGCGCCCAAGCGCGTGGTGCTGGCCGACGACACCATGAACGCCGACACTGCCTACCGCCTGGCCTGCGAGGGCGTGGGCCTGCTGTGGCAAGGTGATTTTCACAATGCGCGCATGTTGGTGCAGGCGCTGGCCCGGCGCACCGACCGGTTACCTGAGCGCCAGCAATTTAAAGCCAACAAACAGTCAGCTAGGCTAGCCACTAAGGCAAAAGCAAATCCCCAGGCTGAAACTCCATTAGCAGCAGGTATTAAAACTGAGTTAAACCCCGCAGCTGAGGCTTTTCACCACCACCGCCTGTTGCAGTCGCAGCGCGCGCGGGTGCTGGGCATGGTGCTGGTGCCGCTAGACGAGGCCTACCAAATTACCCTGCGCCGCGCGCCCGACGTGCAGCTGGCCTGCGCGCAGGTGTGGGGTGCGCTGGATGATGCCACGATGGCGGCTGCACAGGCACGGTTAATTGCCGAAAAGCAAGCCGTAGGCATGCTGCCCAAGCCCACCGACGAGCCTGGCCCTGCCCCATATATCGAGCCGCTAGATGAATCTGCCAAGCCCGCCAAGCTAAGCAAATTTGAGCAAAAAATCATCGCTAAAAGTAAGGGCACCATTGCCCACGTCACCAGCCTGCGCGAACTGCTGGGCATGACCAGCACCCACGAATGGCGCAAAGTAGGCGTAGAAGTGCCTGCGCTGGGGCAGCTGAGCAGCGACGGCGTAGAGATATATGACCGCATCCACCCGCATTACGGCGTGTTCTCGCCTGTGCGGGGTGAATATGTAGGCTTGGTAGCCAAGGCACCGCTGCCCGTGTCTGCCGCGTCTAAAAACGCGCTGATAGCCTGGGACATAGGCACCGGCACTGGCGTGCTAGCCGCCATGCTGGCACGGCGCGGCTTGCAGCACATCGTAGCCACCGACCAAGACCCCCGCGCGCTGGCCTGCGCACGCGAGAACCTAGAGCGACTGGACGTGAGCGACTTGGTCACCGTGGTGCAAGCTGATATGTTCCCCGACGGCAAAGCGCACCTCATCGTTTGCAACCCACCCTGGCTACCCGCCCGCCCCGGCTCGCCCATTGAGCACGCCGTCTACGATGACAACAGCCAAATGCTGCTGGCGTTTTTAAAAGGCCTGCCGTTGCACTTGGCCAAAGGCGGCGAAGGCTGGCTGATCATGTCTGACATCGCCGAGCACCTGGGGCTGCGCGCTAAAGTTGAGCTGCAGCTTGCTATTACAGCGGCGGGTTTGAAAGTGGTGGCAAAGCTAGCTACCAAGCCAGTGCACTCAAAGGCCTTAGACACCAGCGACCCGCTACACGCTGCACGGGCTAAAGAGGTGACGACCTTGTGGCGATTGGCTGTGGCTGGCTAACATTACTCTTAATGTTGCAGGCCCTTACATTTGCTACTAATTTCATAGCTAATAAAGCAATAAATGCTTGGACTACAAGCCTATTTGACTGGTAAAAGCACAAAAAATAACTGTTTAGAAGCTGATCACAGGCGATGGTGTATTGGGTTTGAGCCATACCTGTTTAGGTTGATACGAGACAAGCAGCACCGGCTGCAGTGCAGACGGTAATTGCAAGGTGACGCTATTGAAATCGCTGGTATTGCTTGACTGGGCTTCAGCGCGAATCTCCATCGGCACCATGTGTGCATGGTCTTTTGGGGCCACTATGGCCTGCATAGCGCGTTGTTGAAGTAGCTTTTGAACGCCAGCCATGTCAGGCCAGACCCATTGCGTTAGCACCGCCGTTTTACCAGTGCCCAACACCACTTTGGTGTCGACTTGCAGCTTGCGCTGCGCAACCAGCAGCTGCGCTTGCAACTCCTGCGGTTTCATAGCAGAGTGCAGCATCACGAACTCTTGCAAACTGCTTTGCGGTGACAACACTTGGTGCAGCACCTTGGGGTAGTCGACAAAAAGTGTCAGCGCTAAGTGCTGGCGGTCACGCAGCACCAAGGTGGCGCGGTTGTCTTGTAGCTCGTGGGCTAGCGCGCTGGTGGTCAGCAAGCTAGTGGTTAAGACGCTGATGGTGAGCGCCCAAACCAGCGCTACGAACTTAGCAGAACATTTCATACACACAGCGCCCCTAGCGGCAATACGACATGGTGGGCTGTGTGGTAGACCCAGTGCTGTTGGTGAACTGGAAATTCCAGCACGCAGTTTTGCCAGGGTTAGACGCAAGCAGCGTGGTCAAGGCAGTGCCAGTGACAGATTTGTAGCGAATGTTGTAGGTACCGGGCAAATTAGGGTTTTTGTCTGAACCAGTCCCGGTCGTGGTGAAAGGGAGCGCTGAATTGAAATTCAGCACCTGGTAGCCGTCGGTAGCGTCGGTGGTAAGCGTCATGTTAGTCACAGCAAAAGGTACAACGGGCGGTTGGCGCAAAGGCTCTCCCCTGGCGGCTGTACTGGGCGTGCCGCGAAAGCACGACAGCACGTAGGGCGACGCATCGGTAACGTGGTAGCTGTAGCCTGCAGGCCCGTTGGTCACTGGGCTGTCGTTGCCACCGCAATCTCCATCGCGGTTGGCCACCGTACCGTCTGCGTTGTTATAGCCAAAGATGGCAAAACCATCCAGCGCCCAGCCTACGGGGTGGGTGTCCCAGTAGTTTGCTGGTTTGCCAGCCATAGCCATCATGCAGGTGGGTGCTGCGTGGTAGTGGTAGTCGTCACCACGGCCTGCATGGCCGTTGCAGGTATCCAGTTCACCTAGCACTTTGGTGTCGCCACCGCCAACGCCAGTGCAACCGCCTTGTTTGCAGGGGTTAAAAATGGGCACACCGTTAATTGCCACGCCGATTGGGCCGTCAAGCGCAGAAGTTGTGGTGGCAGCGATGGCTGGCGCTAGCGGAATTTTCCAGGCATTGGCACCCGAGAAGTTGACGGACAAGGGCACTTGCAAATTAGTGGCTGTAATGCCATTCATCATGGGGTGGGTGGCCAAACCGTTGGACGCCACGTAAGCATAGGTGCTGTCGCAGGTAGATGTGGCTACACCCGTGGTGGATGCTTTAAGCGAATCACTCACAAAACTGCAATTGGCGCTGACTGAACTGGTGCTCGTATTGGCTGACGGTGTGGTAGGCACCACAGGTGCTGAACTGCTGCCACCACCACCACCACACGCCACCATGGTTGCGGCTATCAATGATATTGCGAGGCAGCGAGTACTGAATATTTTCATATTGAATTCCAAATTAGTTTGGGTGTGCTGATCAGCTCAAAGGCAACGTCAATTGCAAAATCACTATATCAGACTCACTAGGTGCCAGCACAAGGTCACCGCCATGGGCGCGGGCAATCTCGCGCGCCAAGCTCAGGCCTAGCCCGTTGCCATCGTTTCTTCGGTTATGGGACGCATCGCCTCGGTAAAAGCGATCAAAAAATCGTGCACGATCTTCTGGCGCAATCATTTGTGTAGCGTTAGAAAACACCACCTCCACGCCAGAGGGCATCGCACGCGCTGACAGCCTGATCCAGCCATCACTGCGGCTGTAGCGCACAGCATTGCTGACCAGGTTATTCAACAACTGCCTGAGCAACAGCACGTCACCATCGATAGTTAAGCCCTGATCAACAGCACATTGCAGCGTCTGGTCAGTCAACAGCATTTGCGTATCAGCAGCCATATCGCCCAGCATCTCGCTGAGGTTAATGCTAGTGTGCTGCAGCGCCAAGTAGCCCGCATCCACTTGGGACAAAAGCAGCAACTTGCGCGTAATGTCTGACAAGCGCCCCACTTCATCCAGCAAACCACTGAGCTCTTGCGGCGACATGGACCCGTGCGTTTGGTACAAACTTTGCTCAATGCGCCCCTGCAAAATGGTCAACGGTGTTTTCAGCTCATGTGCAGCATCGGCTGAGAAACGCGACGCTTGCTGAAAGCTGACCTCCAGCCTTGACAGCATAGTGTTGTAAGCGCTTATCAGCACTTCAAATTCATGGTCTTCGCCATGGCTGGATAGTCGTTGATCAAGTGCTTTTTGGGTGACTACCTGCATCGATTTATGCAAGCGGTTGACAGGGCGCATCGTCAGCACTGACAACAGCCAAGCGCCCAAGGCGGTAAATATTAGCGCTAACGGAACCACCAAGACCAGCGCCTGCTTAAGCGCGCTTTGTATCTCTGTTTGTGTAGCCTTCATCTCAACCGCCAAAACGCTGCGGCCATCATTATGTGTAAACCGTGCAGCACGCCAAGGGCTGCCCAGCATGGTCACAGAGGCTAGTGCACAGGCGCCAGCTATTGGGGGCCTGTCGCCTGGGTCTGATCGCTGATCAGCGCCTGTATTGACAACGGTGCGCCAAGGGGCGCTGTCTTGCGCGAACTCGGGCTGCCAGTTAGATGACTGAAAACTCTCACCCAAGCCACGCGCCTGGAAGTAAAGCATGACCTGCGCGGCAGAATTTAAATGCAATTTTCCCAATATGTCATTCACCAGCCGCGATGCGTCTTGTTCGCGCATAGGCTGAGTTGCCAGTCGCTTGGCCTCCATGCACAGTCTTTGCTCTAGCCTGTCAGCCTCAAACGCCAAAACGCGATTCCATCCAATCAACATCACCGCCGTAATGACCGTGGTGACGATCAATCCTGCGATGATAAACAAGCGCGTGCGAAAAGAAATCGTCATGCGGGTCTAAATCGATAACCTGTGCCACGC
Source organism: Polaromonas sp. (assembly GCA_043747295.1). Lineage (GTDB taxonomy): Bacteria > Pseudomonadota > Gammaproteobacteria > Burkholderiales > Burkholderiaceae_C > JAAFIP01. The sequence continues at coordinate 14,621 of JAYTPK010000285.1, forward strand.
ACTGATTCGATCAGCGTTGCCGTATCACCAGGCTCTTGCAAAGCCGCCATTTTGGCCCGGATGCGTTTTACGCAGACATCCACCACATTGGTGCTGGGGTCAAAGTCATAACCCCAAACATGGGCCAAAATTTGAGCCCGGCTGAACACTTGGCCTTGCGAACGCATTAAATACTCAAGCAAACTGAACTCACGGGTAGTCAATTCTATGGTTTGCCCATTGCAGCTGGCTTGCCGTGTGATGCGATCAAGCTTGAGCTGCCCGACCTGCAGCATGTTTTGACGGTCGCCAGATAAGCGGCGCACCAAAGCGTGAATGCGGGCCACTAACTCTTCTACAAAGAAAGGTTTGGCCATGTAATCATCAGCGCCCAGGTTAAGCCCTTCAATGCGGTCACCCAGTTCGTTACGGGCTGTGAGCAAAATGACCGGAGTATCCACGCCCTTGCTGCGCATGGCTTTAAGCACCGACAATCCGTCGCGGCCAGGCAGCATCAAGTCTAAGATAACCACATCAAAACTAGCTTCGCAGGCCCGTGCCAAGCCTAAGTTGCCATTGTCGCAATGCTCCACCTCAAAACCACGCGACACCAAGCCAGCGCAGGCAAAGTCTGCAATCTTCTGCTCGTCTTCAACCAGTAAAACTTTCATGTTGACTGCGTGTTATGAGACTGAAAATTTATGAAGACCATCGCCCAGTATGCCAGCGTTCACGCGCTGCCTGCACGCCTACTGCTACAAAGGTCGTCCGTTGGGAAAATATTTTGCCAAAATAGCGGTCATGGCCTCCTGAGCTTTTTGGCCCTCGCCTGCAGCGCCGTATTTAGGCAACCACACGAAGTACCAGCCTTCGGCATAGTCGGGGCTCTCGCCGGCAGTTATTGCGTCTGTAGGTTTCTTGTTTAAAAATATTCTTGCATGCTTTTCAAACGCCGCATTGTCCATGGGAATGATAGATTGGTATTTGACCAGTCGGTCATAAATCACATTCGAGGGCTGCAGATTAGCCTCTAACATTTTGGTTTTAAGCTTGGCGGCATCTACTGGCTGCACGCCCCAAAAGTGAATTAACGGGGTCAAATCAACACCTGCACCTTTTGACATCCTGAATATGCGGCTATCAACTGCGGATAAGCCGTCGCTGACTGGCGGCACAGGCAGCGCTGCAACACGGTTTTCTTCTTTATAAAACCGCTCGATGGCGCCCCAACCGCCAAAAAGTGCAGCAATCTCTACATATTTAGCCCAGCCACGGTGCTGGTAGCGCACCTCGTCCTTGGTGGTGTTGGATATGTCCATCGCCTTGCCGGCTCTGAAATTGGGGGTCACCATCCAGTTGAGCGCAGCTTGCTCACGGTTGATGTGCGGTTGGTTGAAAAACGATTTGCCAAACGCCAGATCAATATCAAGACCATAGGTTTTGCTGAGCACTGCAGCGGCCAGTAGGTTAACCGCAGCTTCTCCTTCGCCCGGAAAGTTACTGAACAGCTGTGCATGCCCTAGCTCATGAAACTCGGTATCCCAAAACCCGGCCACGCCAGGGGTGAGAAACCAGCTTTTATTGTTGCCATCCGTTGCATCGTTAGGGTTGTAGGCATTGTTAATAGCCGGGTAGCCAATACCAAACCCGCTGAACATAATGTCAGTATCGGGCTGGATGTACAAAATAGTGTTGTTGCGCACATAAGGCTGGCCAATCAGCTCCGACACTGCATCCAGCCGCTTGTCCCAGTCTTGCATTAGCGTGACTGGGTCTGCGTAGTTGTAGATAAAACTGGTGGGCACTTGCATCATGAACTTGTCGCTCTCAAAGTCAGCCCATGGTGCAGGGTTGTTGCGCTGGGTGCTGACCCACTGGGCCAATGTAGTTGTGTTGTGTGCAGTGGCAGAGAAAAAAGGCGCAGGCACAGCGTTTTTAATTTGCACATCCACAATGCCTGCGTTGGCCTCGTAGGGTGTGTTGATATAAATACCACCACCAAACGGGTTGGCTATCTCGGTGCTGGCACTGGTAATGGGGTAGGTTTTGCTGATGCGAAAAAACCTGAGCACCGGGTTGCTGCCGTTTTTGTCTTGCTTGTGTGCGCCCACGCGGATGGTAAAACCTGTACCGACCATAGATTGAGGCACAGTGACGGTAGCCACATCGCCCGCTGCCAAATAGTAGCCAGTGGGCCTGAGTGCGGCGGTTGTCGACCACGCAGTTCTGATGCCCACATCTTTGGGCATGGAGGCATTGATTTTGGCCGTGTAGGTTTTGGTGGCGTCAGCTGCTACTTTGACTTTTCCAGGGTAAAAGTCAGATGTGTTGAATTTTTTGGTTGACAGCAATTGTTTGTATTTTGCAAACGTGGTGGGCGTGTAGGCATGGTCAAAAATGCCTTGTTGCAAGGCAAACACTGCACGGGCTAGTTCAAAACCATCCGCGCTACCAGGCCTATTTTGAAAACCGCCCTTGGTTTTAGCCGCGATAAAAAGGACACCTTCTTTCTTTTCATACAAATCTAAAGTCGCCAGTGCATCAGCAAGCCCAGCCTCGCTGTCAATGACGGTAAACATGGAGCTGGCCATCAAGCCCGCTTGTTCGTTTATTTCAGGTGCTGTCAGCGTGATGGAGCCCAATAAATGCTGCTTTATTTTGCTGGTTGCGGCCAAAAATACTGTGGCGTCCGTGCCATCGGCCACGACTTTGCAGAACACAGATTTACCAGTACCGAAAATAGGATCGCTGCCAAATGTAGTGCTGTCCAGTTTGACGGTGCCCAATTGGTTAAACAAATACACAAAAGCGCCGCTAGCACCGTAGGCAAGATGGGTTTTGACCTTTAGGTCGATCGTGCCGCCCTCTTGACCACATGCGCTAAAGCCTGCCAAACCGAACAAAGCTGCAGGGTCTGTGGTGGCGCCCGTGCCAGTGCCAGCTCCTGCTCCTGCTCCTGCTCCTGTACCCGGCAAGCCGCCAGCAAGTCCGCTAGAAACACCCGATCCACCACCGCAAGATGCTAAATATGCTGAAAGCACAAATAAGCTGGCTATTTTTAGAAGTGGTTTTACAGCGTATGACTGTATGCCACCACCTAGGGCTGCGTGCAAAGTATTCATGGATGCTTTCTGCTAAATTAGTGATCATTACTTGCCTATAAATTAGACCCTAGATGCTTATGTTCAAAATGACATTGCTGTCATTAAACTGGTCTAGCGAATCAATATATATCACTCGCCGTTTGAACTAATCCCTACGTGTTGCCACCCATGCAGCACCTATTTGCTATAAAAGTTATAGCTATTCAAGTAATAAATACTTGGACTACAAGGCGATTTAAGCGGTAAAAATCGAAAAACAGATTACTAACGAGCTAGAAGTCGCTGCCGCCACCGTAGCCCTGCGCCAAGCTCTCAAAGCGGGTCAGTTCTTTGATAAACGCCAACTTCACAGTGCCCGTGGGGCCGTTACGCTGCTTGCTGATGATCAGCTCGGTCACGCCAGGTTCTTTAGACGCTTCTTTGTTGTAGTAGTCGTCGCGGTAGATAAACATAATCACGTCGGCATCTTGCTCAATTGCGCCAGATTCGCGCAAATCGCTCATCATGGGGCGTTTGTCAGTGCGGCTCTCTACCCCTCGGCTGAGCTGCGACAGCGCAATGACGGGGCATTGCAGCTCTTTGGCCAGGGCTTTAAGCCCGCGCGAGATCTCGCCCACGGCCGTAGCGCGGTTTTCATCGCTCATCGAGCTGGACACGCTCATCAGCTGCAAATAGTCCACCACAATCAAACCCAGCTTGCCGCCCATTTGACGCGCTAGGCGGCGAGCGTTGCCGCGCAGCTCACTGGTGGTCAAGCCCGGCGTTTCGTCAATGTGCAGGCTGATGTTGCGCAGTTTTTCGATCGCCTCAGTCAAGCGCGGCCACTCGTCGTCGTGCAGCTTGCCAGTGCGCAAGCGCATTTGGTCGATACGGCCTATGGAACCTACGATACGTATAGCCAACTGGCTAGCGCCCATCTCCATCGAAAATACGGCAACTGGCAATTGCTCTTTAAGTGCCACGTGTTCTGCGATGTTGATAGCTAGCGCGGTGTTGTGCGTGACGATGTCTTGGTCAGTGATGTACAGCTTGCTAGCGTGGCTGACCGAAATACATTGGCACTGCGCTGTGCGTGTGGATACAACGGAGCTTACGGTCAAACGCTTTTTACGCAGCCACTGTGCAGGTGCGCGGGCTTGTTTCTCAGACAATAAAAATAGTGACTGCGGCTCTGGATGGGCGATATTGCACACATAGGCTGGTAGGCCCGCCATGCGCATGCCTGCCACATTAGTGAAATGTGGCAGCTTGACATTGATGCTGCACCAGCCACCCAACGAGCGTGCCAGTGCCTGCACATCGCGTGCCAACTGAATGCTGGAGGTCGAAAAACGCACGCTGCCCCACTTCTCCACCCAGCCGTCGGTGTCTAGCAAACCGCGCAGCACATCTAGCCGCACTGACTTGCAAGCTTCTAAATAAATTTTAGGTATAAACTTTTTATCGCTGGCTAAACCTGTTAATCCCAAAGCATCTAAAACCAAGCGCACTGGATTAGGTTGCACACCTTGAATACCTTTGGCGTTCGCGCCCAGCTCACGCACAATGCGCCAGTCATAGCGCCCAGCGTGTCGCATCGCCATGTCTGACCCAAGGCGCTGGGACATCATTTCTAGCATTTGAGGTTCAGCTGTAGAA
>JAYTPK010000286.1:0-4460 GCA_043747295.1 Polaromonas sp.
GCTGTCGGCCTTGCTCACGCCTATGCGGTCGGTAAACAGGTGGATAGCTTCAGGCGTATAGCCGCGCCTGCGCAGGCCTACGATGGTGGGCATGCGGGGGTCGTCCCAGCCATTGACTTTGCCTTCGTTCACCAGCTGGGCCAGCTTGCGTTTGCTGGTGACTACGTAGGTAAGGTTAAGCCTTGCAAATTCGTATTGGTGGGGCGGGGGGCTGGCTAGCAGCGCGGGCAGGCTGCTGCCGTCAGCTCGGGTGGCGCTATGGCTGAGCTTGCCTAGCAGCCAGTCGTACCACGGGCGCTGGTCTTCAAACTCTAGGGTGCAAATGCTGTGGGTAATGTTTTCTAGCGCGTCTTCAATGGGGTGAGCAAAGGCGTACATGGGGTAGATGCACCAAGTGTCGCCGGTGTTGTGGTGCGTGGCGCGGCGTATACGGTAGATGGCAGGGTCGCGCAGGTTGATGTTGGGGCTGGACATGTCAATTTTGGCGCGCAGCACCATGCTGCCGTCCGCGTGCTTGCCGTCTTTCATCTCTCTAAAGCGGGCCAAGTTCTCGGCGGGTGTGCGGCTGCGGTACGGGCTGTCGATGCCGGGTTTATTAAAGTCACCTCGGTTGGCGCGCATGTCTTCAGCGCTTTGCTCGTCCACATAGGCCAGACCGGCTTCGATCAAAAACTCAGCTGCGCGGTACATAAAGCCGAAATAGTCGCTGGCCTGGTAGGGCGCGGCATCTTTGCTGCCGTTCCAGTCAAAGCCTAGCCATTTCACGGTGTCGATGATGGCGTTGACGTATTCGGTGTCTTCTTTTTCGGGGTTGGTGTCGTCAAAGCGCAGGTGGCACACGCCGCCGTAGTCGTCAGCCAGACCAAAGTTAAGGCAAATGCTTTTGGCGTGGCCAATGTGCAGGTAGCCATTAGGCTCTGGCGGAAAGCGGGTGCGAATTTTGGCGGTGTCTAGCGGCGCAGCGGCGTGGTGCGCTGCGTCGCCGGGCCTGCCTGCCCAGCGGCGGGTGGCATAGGTGCCAGCGGCCAGGTCATGTTCGATGATTTGGCGCAAAAAGTTGCTGGGTTTGGTGGCTTCTGGCGTGGTTGCCAGAGCTGAGGTTGGGATGACAGGTTTGTTCATATCTGTGTAGATTTTAGGGCTAGTACAGGGCGTGACACGCTTAGTTGCAAGTTTCTGCGCCGCCATGGCAACCAAACTGAGGACTGGGGCGTTGTAATGTGGCATTTAAAGGAGATTTATATGCGTAATGCTCTTAAAAATACTATCAAAACTGTAGCTGTTCTAGCAGTATCTGCGGGGACTATGGCTAGTTTTAACGCCCAAGCTGCCGATGTACGCTGGAACGTGACTATTGGGCTGCCGCTGCCTGGCGTGGTCTATCACCAGCCCTACCCACCCCAAGTGGTGTACCCAGCCCCGGCTGTGGTCTACTCCGCGCCTGTGGTGGTGTACCAGCAGCCACAGGTTATTTACCAGCAACCTCAAGTGATCTACCAACAACCTCAAGTGATCTATCAACAACCACAGGTGGTGTACCAGCAGCCCCGCGTGGTGTACCGCCCTCAGGTGGTGTATGCGCAGCCGCAGGTGGTCTACCGTGGGTACGGGCACGGTAATGGGCACGGTAATGGGCACAACAGGGGCCACGGTAATGGACAAGGTGGTGGACATGGTGGTGGACACGGCTACGGCCAAGTGCGCTACGGTTATTAAGCTGCCAGCCCAGCGCCATTTAAAAAGCCTGCACACATGCAGGCTTTTTTGTTTTTAAGCGGCGTGGTTTACCAGTTGTCGGACCGCATGATGCTTTCCCACTTGCCGCCGCGCACGATGTACACGCTCACCACACCGTAGCGCTGCTCGCCTTTGTCGGTCCACTTCAATGAGCCAGTCACGGGGGCGTAGCCATCAGATTTGCGTAGTGCTGCTGTGATTTTGGCAGGGTCTGCCGAGCCGATTTTTTTGATCGTTGCGGCTAGCACGTGGGTAGCGTCATAGGTGTAGTGGCCACCGTAGGCGGGGGGTATTTTGAAGGCATTTTGGTAGGCTGTTAAAAACGCCGCACCACCTGGAAACTCGTTAGCCTCCAGCACGATGGACGTGGCATAAAACGCGGCTACGTTTCCAGTGTATTTCACCATGTCCGTGGTTTTTAGCGTGTCGGTGCCCAAGATGGTGACCTGTTTGTTGTAGCCAACCTTGGTGAGATTGTCAATCAGCGCCACTACCTGAAAGTCGTTCAGTGTGCTCACAATCACTTGCACGCCTTCGGCCTTGAGCTTGTCGGCCAGTGCGGCAAAGTCTTTGGTTTTGTCGTCAAAACTTTGCCGCAGAGTGACCGTCTTTTTGCCTTTTAGTTGACCTGCGGCAGCATCAGCCAGGCCTTTGCCGTAGGGTGTACCGTCGTCAATGACTGCAAACTTGGTGCCTTCAATTTGGCTGGCTGCAAACGAGCCTACAGCGCGGGCCTGCAGTTCGTCGTTAGCCACTAGACGCAGCGCAGTGGCGTGGCCCAGCTCGGTAAATTTGGGGTTACTGGAGATAGCCAGCTGGGCAATATTTTTCTCAGCATAGATGGGGGCAGCGGCAATGCTGACACCCGAATTTAAGTGGCCCACCACGGCCACTACGCCAGCGTCTACCAGTGCTTGGGCTATTTTTTTACCTTCGTCGGCATTGGCTTTGTCATCCATGGCAACCATTTCAAGGGTGACCACTTTGCCATCAACTTTAAAGCCCTGTTTGTTTAACTCGTCAACAGCTAGCTGCACGCCGTTGGCCATGTCTTTGCCCAGCGCTGCCAAGCCGCCCGATAAGGGCTGGGCAACGCCAATTTTGATGGTGCCTGGCACGCGTTCGCAGCCAGTGAGGCTTAGTGATGCTGCTGTAGTTAACGTCAAGACAGCAGCGCTGATGGCGCTGCGGCGAGAAAATTGAATCATAGGGATCTCCATGAATTTTGTAGTAAGACGCTCAGAGTATTGAGTATCTGTGCATAAATGTACAGAAGCACTTCTGAAAATGCTGGATGGTTACACCTAGTTTTGTGTTGTAAGCACCATTATTAAGGCGGCTTACCTTGATGGCCCACTAAAAACGCACAGTTTTAGGGCACGGTGAGGTATTGCTGCGACAAATCTGCAAAAGCTTGCAGTTGAGGGTCTACGCCTGTTTCTTGCAGCAAGATGTTAGCCACTTCATGGCCTAAGCTGGCGGCCAAGCGGGCATCTAAAAACAGCAGGCGGCTGCGGCGGGCCAGCACGTCTTCTACGGTGCGGGCATATTCATAGCGCGCTGCAAAACGCACCATGGCCTCGGTCAGGCCACTGGTACCTGCGCCGCCCAGCTCGTGCTGTGCTCCGGGCAGCGCTTGCACCTGCGCGGCCTCGCTGCCATACAGGTGCAGGCCAGGCGCAGCGCTTACGCGCGTGCTTGTAGGTTGCGCGCCTACGAGGGGCAGATGGTTAGTCACGCCGCCTTGCTTGGCGGGCAGCAGCTGTGCGCTAAAGGCTTCGGTCAGCACGTCTTCGGCCATGGCGCGGTAGGTGGTCCACTTGCCACCGGTCACGGTCAGCAAGCCTGACTTGCTGACAATGATGGTGTGCTCGCGGCTTAGGGCCTTGGTGTTGCCGCCGTCATCGTCTTGCGGTTTGACCAAGGGGCGCAGGCCTACCCAAATAGACTTTACGTCGCTGCGCTGCGGCGCGCGGGTAAGGTACTTAGCGGTTTCGCCTAAGATAAATTGCACTTCCTCGGCAAACGGCGTGGGCTCGCGTGCTAGGTCGCTGCGCGGGGTGTCGGTGGTGCCCAAAATAACTTTGCCTAGCCAAGGTACTGCAAACAGCACGCGGTCGTCAGATGTTTTGGGGATCAGCAGGGCGTGGTCGGTGGGGAAAAACTCGCGGTCTACCACCACATGCACACCTTGGCTGGGGGCTACCATGGGTTTGACTGGGCGGCTTGTGCTGCTGCCGTCTTGCTGACGAAATTCGTCTACCCACACCCCGGCTGCGTTAATGACGCAGCGTGCTTTGATGGAGTATTGAATGCCGGTTTCACAGTCTTGTGCGGTAAGGCCTGTGACTTTGCCGTCTTCATGCAGCAGCCCAATAGCCGCGCAATAGTTAACTAGCAGCGCGCCTTGGGCAGCGGCGGTTTTGGCCAAGGCTAGCGCTAGGCGCGCATCGTCAAACTGGCCGTCCCAGTACCTCACACCGCCCTTCAGGCCTTGCGGCTGTACCGTAGGCAGATAACCCAGTGTTTCCCTGCGACTGAGAAACTCCGTCGGACCCAGCCCCGCCTTTCCGGCGAGCGCGTCGTACATCTTCAGCCCCACACCATAAAACGGTGCCTCCCATAATTTGTAGGAAGGCATCACGAATGGGAGCGGCTGCGCGAGGTGCGGCGCATTGGCCAGCAGGGTAGTGCGCTCGTGCAGGGCCTCCCGCACCAGTGAG
>JAYTPK010000287.1:0-11773 GCA_043747295.1 Polaromonas sp.
ACGCCGAGGCCTTTGGCCGCGACGCGCAGTTTGCCCAGTTCTACCGCAGCCTAGATGCCTACAAAGCCAGCTTTGCCAAAAAGAGCGACGTGATGCTGCTCGACCCGTCCAGCGAATTCTTTAAAACTATGCGCAGCGGTGGCCCCGGCGCTGCGGCAGCCAAAAAATAACCTTTGCTAAGTAGGCCTGCGTCATGGACACCCTAATGACCGCTTTGGCTTTGGTCTTAGTGATAGAGGGTTTACTGCCCTTTATCTCGCCTGGTGGCTGGCGGCGCATGTTTGAGCAAATTTTCAAACTGCATGACGGCCAAATCCGCTTTTATGGCATGGCCAGTATTGCTGCTGGGTTGGTGCTGTTGTGGGTGGCGAGTTAAGTTAAAACTGTTTATCTTTGTTCTTTTTACTAGGACGACACAGAACCAGAGCAGCGATATGTCCCGCCGCCCGTCCAAGGTAAACAAAGAGCAAATGCATTGCCAAGGTGAAGCCCGACCCCAAACTAAGCCATCACAAGCACTACAAATTAAATAGCAACAAACGTAATAAATACTTGGACTACAAGCACTTTTCATTGGTAAAAGTGCCTTCTAACAGTTATCTGGCAACCTAAGCCATAAAAACCCGGCAGCAGGGGAAAAACCCCACCATAGCCCGGTAAAATCTTAAGCTTTAACAGACTGCGCTTTTCTCATAAAGCGATTCACCTCATGTCCGCCTGGGTTCTGCCTGATCATATTGCCGATGTTTTGCCTTCTGAGGCGCGGCACATAGAAGAGCTGCGCCGTGAGCTGCTAGACACCGCCCGCAGCTACGGCTACGAGCTGGTCATGCCGCCGCAGCTGGAGTATTTAGAGTCCCTGCTTACCGGCACTGGCGAGGCGCTGGACTTACAAACTTTCAAATTGGTAGACCAGCTGTCTGGCCGCACCATGGGCCTGCGGGCTGACACCACGCCCCAGGTGGCCCGCATTGATGCCCACCTGCTTAACCGCCAAGGTGTTACCCGCCTGTGCTACTGCGGCCCCGTGCTGCACACCACCCCCGCCAAGCCCCACGCCACGCGCGAGCCGCTGCAACTGGGTGCTGAGATATATGGCCACGCAGGCGCAGAGGCTGACCTGGAAGTGCTGCTGCTGGCCATTGACTGCCTGCAGCGTGCAGGCGTGAAAGACATCACCGTAGATCTGGCCGATGCGCGCCTGGTGCGCAGCATGTTGGCCGGCGTATCAGCTACGCAAGACCAGCTAGACCAAGTGCACGCCGCGCTGGCCGCTAAAGACGCTGCTACCTTGGCCCAGCTAACCGCCAGCTTCCCAGCCGAGAGCCGCGACGGCTTGGCCACACTGGTGCAGCTGTATGGCGACGACAAGGTGCTTTTAGAGGCTCAAAAAGCCTTCAAGTCCAAGGATTTACTGCTCAAGCAGCTATCAGATTTGCAGCAGCTGGCTGGTCAAGTTAAGGCCGCGCACCCGCAGGTCAACATTAGTTTTGACCTGGCTGATTCACGCGGCTACGCTTATTACACCGGTGCACGCTTTGCCATTTACACGCCCGGCGCTAACCATCCAATGGCGGATGCACTGGTGCGCGGTGGCCGTTATGACGAAGTAGGCTCAGTGTTTGGCCGTAACCGCCCGGCAGTGGGCTTTAGCCTAGACGTGAAAGAGCTGGTAGGCGTAGTGCCCAAGCGTGCCTTAAAAGCCGCCATTCGCGCCCCGTGGCCACAGGCGCCAGAGCAGGGCGCTAACCAATCTACGAATGAGCAGGCCCTTGGCCTGCGCGCCGCAGTGCAAGCCCTGCGCGCACGTGGCGACACGGTGGTGTGCGTGCTGCCCGGCCACGAGCATGAAGTGCAAGAATTTACCTGCGACCGCCAGCTGGTGCAAGCCGCTGGCCAGTGGGTGGTCAAAGCGCTTTAAACCACTGGATTTAACCTTTTGTATTGAACGAGTCATTGATGATTGCAACTAAAAACATCGTAGCCGGCCCAAGTGTTGTGGGCAGAAATGTGGTCGTCGTAGGCACCCAGTGGGGCGACGAAGGCAAAGGCAAGCTGGTCGACTGGCTGACTGAGTCTGCCCAAGGCGTGGTGCGCTTTCATGGTGGCCATAACGCAGGCCACACGCTGGTCATCAACGGCGTAAAAACTGCGCTTAACTTAATTCCCAGCGGCATCATGCGCCCGGGTGTGAAGTGCTATATCGGCAACGGCGTGGTGCTAGACGCTGCCCACCTGATGAAAGAAATCACCGGGCTTGAGGCCATTGGTGTAGAAGTGCGTTCACGCCTGCGCGTGAGCGAGGCTTGCCCGCTCATTTTGCCTTTTCATTCGGCGCTAGATGTAGCACGCGAGACCAAGCGCGGGCAGGGCGGGGCCGAGAAAATCGGCACCACAGGCAAAGGTGTAGGCCCAGCCTACGAAGACAAAATTGCCCGCCGCGCCCTGCGCGTGCAAGACCTCAAGCACCCCGAGCGCTTTGCAGCTAAGCTGCATGAGCTGCTAGACCTGCATAACCACACTTTGACCACCTACCTAGGCGCACCGGCTATTGAGTTTCAGCCCGTGTTTGACGACGCTATGCGCCATGCCCAGGTGATTCGCCCCATGATGGCCGATGTGTCACGCGAGCTAAACGATGCGCACAAAGCCGGCAGCAACCTGCTGTTTGAAGGCGCACAGGGCACGCTGCTGGATGTTGACCACGGCACCTACCCGTTTGTCACGTCCAGCAACTGTGTGGCGGGTAACGCTGCTGCAGGCTCTGGCGTAGGCCCGGGCATGCTGCACTACATTTTGGGCATTACCAAGGCGTACTGCACCCGCGTGGGCGGCGGGCCTTTCCCCACCGAGCTAGAGTGGCAAAAAGAAGGCACCCCCGGCTACCACATGAGCACCGTAGGCGCTGAGCGCGGCGTGGTGACGGGCCGCTACCGCCGCTGCGGCTGGTTTGACGCCGCCTTGCTTAAGCGCAGCGCGCAGGTGAACGGTTTAACAGGTTTGTGCATCACCAAGCTAGACGTGTTGGACGGCCTCAAAGAGCTGAACATTTGCGTAGGCTACGAGCTAGACGGCCAGATGACCGACATTTTGCCCATGGGCGCAGACGACATTGCCCGCTGCAAGCCGGTGTATGAAGTGATGGAAGGCTGGAGCGATAGCACCGTAGGCGTGACCGACTACGACAAGCTACCGATTAACGCCCGCCTGTATCTGCAGCGCATCCAAAACGCCACCGGCGTGCCTATTCACATCGTGTCCACCAGCCCCGACCGCGACCACACGATCATGATGAAGCACCCTTTCTTGGCCTAAGCCCTTTTTAAGTGCTTTTTGATAACGAAATAGTGCTGTAGTCCAAGCATTTATTAAGTTTATAGCTATTAAATTCATAGTATCTCCCTTCACTCACTTTTAAAAAACAACTACTACCATGCTTACAGAAGACGGCAAACATCTCTACGTCAGCTACGACGAATACCACAACCTGACCGAAAAACTGGCCATCAAAGTGCACCAGTCGGGCTGGCAGTTTGACACTATTCTTTGTCTTGCACGCGGTGGCATGCGCCCCGGCGACATTTTGAGCCGCATCTTCAACAAGCCCCTGGCCATCATGTCCACCAGCTCGTACCGCGCCGAGGCTGGCACCGTACAAGGCCACCTGGACATCGCCCGCTACATCACCACCCCCAAGGGCGAGATTGCAGGCAAAGTGCTGCTAGTCGACGACCTGGCCGACACGGGCCATACCCTGAAAGCCGTGGTCGATTCCCTCCGCAATAACTATCAACCCATCACCGAGCTACGCACCGCCGTCATCTGGACCAAAGGCGTGTCCGCGTTTCAGCCCGACTATTCAGTAGACTATTTGCCCACCAACCCCTGGATTCACCAGCCATTTGAGGGCTACGACAGCCTGTCGCCGGAGAAGCTGATGGAGAAGTGGAAGGTTTAATCCTTAATCCGTACCCATCCGCCCCGGTCCGCTGCAGCTTTGCTACGCAAACCCAGCGGCCCTGATTGGTACTGATAGGTACGAGGCACACTGCGCTGCAAATACCAGGGTTTTGGATGGCATAGACTAAAAAATCATGTGCTCGTAAAGTCTAAAAGTCGTGTAATTAAGTTGAAATTGCACGCAAACTGTTTGAATCAATGGTTTCAAAATTATCTCAAACGTGCTATATTTCTTGTATGAAATGGGAGATCAAATATCACGATGAGAAGTTACAGGCTGATGTGCTGGCGTTGCCGCCGGGAATTTTGGCTAGATACTTTCATTGCACTGATCGCATGGTTGAATTTGGCCCGGATTTGGGAATGCCCCACACGCGGGCTATGAGCGTGGGTCTCTTCGAGCTGCGTTTGAAATCCCGAGAAGGTATCGGAAGGGTGTTTTATTGCACCTTGGTGGATCACAAGATTGTCATGCTCCATCAGTTTGTGAAAAAAAACGATAAGACACCCCCTAAAGAATTGGCACTTGCGCGCAAGCGAATGAAGGAATGGAAAAATGTTGACACATAAACAACTTCGCACCAAAGCTCTGGGTAATACTGAGGTAAAAGCGGAATTCGAAAAACTGGCCGATGAGTTTTCCCTTTTGGACGAGTTCTTGAAGGCGCGGGCCGCGCAAGGTCTGACCCAGGCCCAGGTGGCGGACAAGATCGGTACCACCCAGTCTGCTGTTGCGCGTATGGAGTCGGGGAGCGGCAAGCATTCGCCATCTCTGGCAACACTGACCAAGTATGCAGATGCTTTGGGATGCAAGCTGGAGGTTCGGCTGGTTCGCAGGCCTCGGCCAGCGAGAAATTTAACTGGTCGTCCAAGCCCGACAGCGCCCAAACGCGTTGCGGCTTGACTTCACGTTAGGCAGCACAGAACACCAAAGCACGGCACTTCACATGGGCAGCCGCAGCCGATCAACTCAGGTACCTATATGCCGAACAACGCAATAAATCTCTCTGAAAAGCTCAGCACGTTCAACGAACACTGGAACCCAAGAACTGTCGGCACTTTCAACGATCACGATCTCATGGTCGTCAAAGTCAAAGGCGAGTTTGTCTGGCACACGCATGCGGACACAGACGACTTCTTCCTTGTTCTCAAAGGCACGCTTAAAATCGAAATGCGTGATCGCACGGTAACTCTGAATGTTGGCGAGATGTACGTGGTTCCCAAAGGAATTGAACATCGAACAGTGGCAGACGATGAGGCCCATCTGTTGCTCATTGAGCCAACGGGAACGCCAAATACAGGCAGTACTGAAACTGCAGCAGTTCGTACGCTTGCATAGGCCCAGAGTGCTGCCTAACCCTTATGTCAAACGCTAGACGGTGTATGCCTGACCAATTGCAAGACTTGCCGCAGCTAACCTCGACGCACTTTACGCGCGAGTCGAAGATCATGCTTCGATTTGCCGTGGCATTGGCTGCAGTAATCTTGGTCGCGTCAATCGTAGGCCCCCTACTGATGGCTTGGCGTACATCGTTGGAATTGAAAGAGTGCAGGGTAGCTAGCGGCAAATGAAGCCTTGAAAGCGGAGCCTGTGAACTCCCGAGAAAATTGTCTGAGTAAAGAACTGACCGCTGAAGCTGCACGACAGTCATCGCAAAGAATCGCAAGACGCTTACGCCCGCTTAGTAGCAATTCCGCCAGACAGTATTATCAAAAATGAAGCCGTATCGATGCAGCATCAACGTCTTTTGGAATTAGCAGTTTAAGACTCTACGCGCCGCAGCATTTCCTGCAGCGCATATGCTTTGCGCCACCAACACCGAATCACCAAATACAACCCCGCTTTACGCGATGCCAGTGGCGCTTTCACGGGCGATGATTGGACGGCTTGCTCGGATGTAGGGCGAGCGTTTGGCGGGGTGGTGTTGGCTCAGGCGGCTTATCAGCTGGTGGAAGATGCTTATGTGTTTGCCGTGGATTCGCTGCTGCGAGCGGCTGGGGTGGACAGTTTGCAGGTTCGTGGTTTAGAAAACCGTAGCAATATCAAGCTGCTGGGTTTTGTGTAGCCGGGAGCCGATTTGAATGTGGCGCAATGTGCCGAGTTTGCGCGTGTCGCGTTGCGCGAACGGGCTTGGGGCAGGTTGGTAGCGCCGGGGCGGGCGTATGTGCATTTTGGGTACGACTACTACATGTATATCGGTTTACCTAGAAAGTGTGCGGATACGTTGGATGCTGTGCAGCAGCGTGGTTTGTTTGTAGAGCCGTTTCGCTCCCCGTATCTTCGGGCAAACACAGTTACCGCTGCGCTACATGATCGCTACTGTGCCAGTTAAAGCGGTGATTGAGTGTTGTCGTGATGAAAATCTGCAGCAAGGTGCGGCCTACCAGCTGGTGATGACTACTACCTATCGCGCGTGTTTGCGGAGGATTTTGCAGCGCGACTTCCTCAAGCGCCGCAGCTCACGGTGCTAGAACATTAACAAGCTCACGCTGCTGCAATATAAAACTAACAAAGAAAAGGGCACTTTTACCAATAAAAAGTGCCCGTAGTCCAAGTATTTACTGCTCAAGCAGCTATGAAATTAATAGTAATTACAAAACTTCACTAGCAAAATCTGCCAGCCGTGACCGCTCACCGCGTGCTAGTGTGCTTTGCCACGCGCATTGGGCTTTGAGCTTGCGGGGTATTTCGTACACACAGCTTAATCGGTTGGAGTTGATGGCGTACCTTCAACCCATCAAGTACAGCCCCACTCTATCGGTGGTCCATGTTGCTATACCTGCGCCAAAGAAATCTGCATCTTCCGTCCATACCGGACAGCCTATCGTCATGGCACATGCCAAGACAGGCCAATCGTCTGCATCACGGATGGCAATGCGTTGCAAGGCCTGCTGTTGCACACCTGCGTAAAGCTCATGGTCAATAGACTGAACAATGCTCTCCAGGATATCCAGCACATTCATGGCAGCACCCACTTTCACGCCTCGCTTTTCCAGCAAAGCGGGGAGATACTTTCGTGCATCTGCATACGCCACATCCGGTGCAAAAAACTTGACCTGTGGAGCATTGTCAATAATCAGTTCACGCACCCGTTTACCCAGCACCGCGCGAATCAAAATATTCGCATCCAGCACAATCGCTTTGTGGGTCATGCTGCTTTAGCTTTGGGTTTTTTTGGTTAATGCCGCTTTATTACGCACCGTTTTGAAGTCGGCTACAACGTCATTTACGTCAACACTCTGGGACGTAATGAGCCGGTCTAAGGTTTTGCTGGCTTTTTTTAGCGCCACCAGATCGGCAGCTATCTGGCCTTGCGTAGGGATAAAGTAGCCGATGGTTTGCCCATGACGCGTGACTGCCACTGGCGTGCTGGAGGCAATGTAGCCCGCCATATCGGCCCGAAACTCTCTAATACCTACTTTTACTGTTTGCATAGGGTCACCTTGTAGAAGCTGATTGTGAATCAATGTGTACACATTTTACACGCATTTGAAACCTTATATGTGCGCACAATCGTTCAACCTAAGCTTTCGGTGAACAGCAAAAGAGTACTACCTGCGCGCGTGCTTGCGGAGGATTTTCGCGGCGCGGCTTCCTCAATCGCAGCAGCTCACGCTAGTGGATTATTCAAAGCCCACGGTCCATGAGTAGAAAGCACTAAATTACCAGTCAAATAGGCCAGTAGTCCAAGTATTTACTGCTCAAGCAGCTATGAAATTAATAGTAGCTACAAAACTTCACTAGCAAAATCCGCCAACCGAGACCGCTCACCGCGTGCCAGCGTGATATGCCCACCGTGCGGCCAGCCTTTGAACTTGTCTACCGCAAACGTCATGCCAGATGAGCCTTCAGTGAGGTAGGGCGTGTCGATCTGCGCCAGGTTGCCCATGCAGATGATCTTGGTGCCCGGGCCTGCGCGGGTGATGAGCGTTTTCATCTGCTTAGGCGTTAGGTTCTGCGCTTCGTCGATGATCACGTACTTGTTCATAAACGTGCGGCCGCGCATAAAGTTCATGCTTTTGATTTTTATTTTGCTGCGGATCAGCTCGTTGGTGGCCGCGCGGCCCCATTCGCCTGCGCCGCCGCTGTTGCTGTCGTTTTTGGTTAAAAACTCCAGGTTGTCGTCCAGCGCGCCCATCCAGGGGCCCATTTTTTCTTCTTCGGTGCCGGGCAAAAAGCCGATGTCTTCGCCCACACTCACTGTGGCACGGGTCATGATGATCTCGGTGTAGCGGCGGTCGTCTAGCACTTGGGTCAGGCCTGCGGCCAGCGCCATCAGCGTTTTGCCGGTGCCTGCGGTGCCTGCCAGGGTGACCAGGTCTACATCCGGGTCCATCAGCAGGTTCATGGCAAAGGTTTGCTCACGGTTGCGCGTGGTCACGCCCCAAATGGCGTTTTTGGCGTGGCCGTAGTCTTTGAGGGTTTTCAGCACGGCAGTGCGGTCGCGGATCTCGGTCACGCGGGCGTAGAGCGTGGGTTCGCCGGGGGCTTCAAAATACACAAACTGGTTGATTAACATGCTGGGCACGGCTGGGCCAGTCACGCGGTAGTAGGTGTGGGTGCCTTGCTGCCAGCTTTCGACAGTTTTGCCGTGTTTGTCCCAAAAGTCAGGGGCTAGCGCCATCGCGCCGGTGTACAGCAGGTCGCCGTCTTCCAGGGTTTTGTCGTTTTGATAGTCGTCGGTGGGCAGGCCCAGCGCGCGGGCTTTGACGCGCATGTTGATGTCTTTTGACACCAGCACCACGTCTTGTGGCGCTTTGCCTGACGCTTTAGCTTGCGTGCGGCTGTTCTCACCCAATGCGGCCACTACGCCCAATATTTGGTTGTCGGCCTTGCCTTGGGGCAGGCTGCTGGGCAAGGTGTAGTCTAGGGGCAGGGTTTGAAAAAACAGCCTGCCGCCCGCAGTGCGGTGGCCAGTGCTGTCAAGCTTGAGGCCTTGGGCCATGTCGGCACCGGTGGCACCAGCCAGCGCGTCTAGCGTGCGGCTAACTTGGCGGGCGTTGCGTGCCACCTCGGTCATGCCTTTTTTGTGGCCGTCTAGCTCCTCGAGCACGATCATGGGTAAAAAGATGTCGTGCTCTTCAAACCTGAACAAGCTCATCGGGTCGTGCATTAGCACGTTGGTGTCTAGCACAAACAGCTTGGCAGGGCCCGTGGATTTGGCTTTTTTAGCTTTGGGCTGTGCAGGGCGCTTGCTATCGTTACCATAGCTGTTTGAGCTGTAGATACTTGGACTATCGGCAGATTTGGCTTTAGATTTGCTGCTGACGTCTTGCAAATAGGCGGTGGTAGTTAAATCTACATCGTCGTCTTCTACGTCATGCGCAGTATTAGCACCGCCGCCGCCTTGGCGTGCCGACAGGTGGCTTGTTAAATCTAGGGCTTGCGGGTTACCCTTGCCGTTGTCATCAAACGTGCCGCTGCGCCCGGAGGGTTTTCGAGCTGCCTTGGACATGCTGTGGCGTGCTGGAGCGTCGTACGCTTCGGGCGACAGGAGGGCGGCTCGTTGGATGGGGG
Source organism: Polaromonas sp. (assembly GCA_043747295.1). GTDB lineage: Bacteria > Pseudomonadota > Gammaproteobacteria > Burkholderiales > Burkholderiaceae_C > JAAFIP01. Next base: position 9,479 of record JAYTPK010000287.1, read on the forward strand.
CTGGAGGCAGTGGCATAGGGTAGGACACCTATTGGTAGGGTGGGGGTTGGGAAGTTAAAGAATGCAAGATTCCAAAAGTGAAAAAGCCACCCAGCAGGCCGGGTGGCTTGTTCTACTTCATTGGTGAAAGCGGGCCACGAGGGCCGCACTGTCGGTATCAAATGCATAGCATTACTATACACCTGCCAACTTGCCCGTCAATGAAATATTTGTGAAAACGCTATAAAAATAAAAACTTCAACAAAATCAACGCTACAAAGATAAGAGCGGGCTTTTGTCCTACGCTTTATGCGCTATTTAGGCTGCTTTTTTTAACGCTTTAACAGCTTTAAGCACTTCTTCCACGTGGCCAGGCACTTTCAGGCCGCGCCACTCTTGTTTCAATATGCCATCAGCACCAATCAAGAAGGTGCTGCGCTCGATGCCTTTGACTTTTTTGCCGTACATAATTTTATTTTTCACTACGCCAAAGCCATGGCACATTTTTTCTTCGGTGTCGGCGATTAGCTCAAAGGGTAGCTCTAGCTTGGCTTTAAAGTCGGTGTGCGAGACCATGTTGTCGCGGCTTACGCCAAACACGGTGGCACCAACTTTGACAAACTCTTTATGCTTGTCACGAAACTGCATAGCCTCGGTGGTACAACCGGGGGTATTGTCTTTGGGGTAAAAGTACAAAATCACCACGTGGCCGTGGTGCGAAGTATTGGTGACTTTCAATCCGCCTGTGGCGTTAGCTTCAAATTCGGGGAGGGGCTTGTTTACTACGACGGCCATTGCTGATCTCACCTAACTGTATGTAATGTGTGTGCATGCCCTGAGCACCTGCTCAATAACGCTGCAAACAACCCCGTATTTTAACCTGTTTCGTTACAGCTTCTGACTTGCTACGCTTGCTTTCACATTGGGCTAGGGATAACACTTTGCATATAGTGCTGCAAACGGTGTGACAGTTTCTGGTACTTATTTGTATACGTTATAGCTAAAGATCTATCAAAAACACCCCCAAAACGTGTCTATCTTCGCCCGCCAAGATGTTGTAGGTGCGGCAGGCGGCCAGGGTGTCCATGGTTTCCAGGCCAATGCGGGCAGCCATCAGGGTGCGTTGCAGAGCTGGGCTGGGAAAGCGTAGTTTGGCTCCGCTGCCAAACACAATAAGCTCTGGCTTTAAGGCTGCCAGTTGATCAAACAGCTCTGCGCTAAGCTGGTCAAAGCCCACCCCGTGCCAGTCCATGCGCTCACCGCGCGAGCCGATGACGATGCTGTGGCTTACCTTCTCGAGCTGGGGCACGCCGCCAATGATGGAGCCTACTGACACCCAGCCCGGCCCGTAGGCATTGATGATTTGCGTGTCAGATTTGTCGGGCTGTAATTTCATCAGTCTTCTCTGTTGCGCTGCACAAAATCTGTGCAGAAATGTGGTCAAATTATAGATTCCTTAAATTGATCTTTGCTCCCGAAGGGACACCGTGAAAACCTTATCCAAATCTGCCAAGCTGGCCAATGTGCTGTACGACGTGCGTGGGCCTATCGTGGACGCGGCCAAAAAGATGGAGGACGAGGGCCAAAAGATCATTCGCTTGAACATTGGCAACCTGGCGCCGTTTGGCTTTGACGCGCCTGAGGAAATCCAGCAGGACATGATCCGTAACCTGCCCAATTCGGCCGGTTACTCTGACAGCAAAGGCATTTTTGGGGCGCGCAAGGCGGTGATGCATTACACCCAGCAGCAGGGCATCAAAGGCGTGACGCTGGACGATATTTACTTGGGCAACGGCGCCAGCGAGCTGATCCAAATGGCGGCTAACGCCCTGCTGAACGATGGTGACGAGCTTTTGGTGCCCTCACCAGACTACCCACTGTGGACGGCGGTAACGTCCCTGTCGGGCGGCAAACCGGTGCACTACGCGTGCGACGAAGCCAACAGCTGGATGCCGAGCCTAGCCGACATTCGCGCCAAAATTACCCCGCGCACCCGTGCTATTGTGGTAATTAACCCCAACAACCCCACGGGCGTGCTGTACACCGACGAGTTGCTCAAAAGCATTGTCGCCATTGCCCGTGAGCACGACCTGGTGATCTACGCTGACGAGGTGTACGACAAGGTGCTGTACGACGATGCAAAACACACGGCCATTGCATCCTTGTCAGACGACGTGCTAACGCTGACCTTCAATTCATTGTCCAAAGCCTACCGCTCGTGCGGCTACCGCGCGGGCTGGATGGTGGTGTCTGGCCCCAAGCATGAGGCCAAAGATTTTGTTGAAGGCCTGAACATGTTGGCCAACTTAAAACTCG
>JAYTPK010000288.1:0-7134 GCA_043747295.1 Polaromonas sp.
GCAGTAACTCGCGCCCTACCAAACCAGTGGCTCCGGCCAATAGTGCGGTGCGCAAATGGTGCGAAGGCTGGGTCATGCTACATGTCCTCAATACAAAAATGATGAGCGTAGCAGACCCGAGTGGTGTGCCCGGCTTTAGTAGCCGCCGCGGTTGCCGCCGTTGCCGCCGCCATATCCGCCACCACCACCGCCAGAACGTTGACCGCCGCCACCGCTGCGGTTGCCGCCGCCGCCACCGCGGCCACGGTTGCCCATCACGTCGATGCTGGTGCGCAATGGGTCGGGCTGTGCGCCGCCACCCATACCACCACCGCCGTTATTGCTGCGGTTACGGTTGCGGCCTTCGCTTAAGGCGCGTGACTGCAAATGCAGGCCATCGCGCTGCAGGTGTTGGCGCTCACGCGGGTCAGCAAAGTCGCCGTCCTCACGCTGTGCGTCTTGGGGCATGCGGTCTTGCTGCATGTTTTGCTGTGGTGCAAAATTGTTTTGCGTGAAATCTTGTGGGTAAGCTGGGTGGTTTGGCGTACGCGGGCCACGGTTTTGTGGAGCCGGGCCGCGAGGGCCTGGGCCACGGCTTTGACCGTTTGAGTTGCCGTTAAAGTAGCCACCGCCGTTGTGGTTGCGCTCAACACCACCGTTGCCAGCGCCTTGACCACTACGGCCTGCGCCACTGTTGCCACGTGCGGGGCCACGGTTACCGCCGCCTGGGCCTCTGCCACGACCGCCGCCGCCGTTGCTGGCACCATCGCTCGTGCGCTTTTCGCGCACGCGGTCGGTCATCTCGCGGCGTGCAGCTTTGGCCGCTGCGGCCATCACATCACGGCTAGGTGGCTTGCCTGCACCACCCCACAGGGTCTGGCGACCCATGGCGATAGGTTCTGCACGCTCATCAGCGTCTGGCAAAAATTCTGCAATGTCTTGGCGCGGAATGCTTTGGCGCGTGAACTCTTCAATCGCGGCCAAAAAGCCTTCTTCGTCCAGGCTCACCAAGCTGACGGCTTGGCCTTCTTTTCCCGCGCGGCCTGTGCGGCCAATGCGGTGCACATAGTCTTCGCTCACGTTCGGGATTTCGTAGTTCACCACATGCGGCAGGTCTTCAATGTCAATACCGCGTGCGGCAATGTCGGTGGCTACCAGCGCACGTACGTCGCCGGTTTTAAAACCTGCTAACGCTTGGGTGCGGGCACCTTGGCTTTTGTTGCCGTGCAGTGCCATGGCACTGATACCGTTTTTCTCCAGGTATTCGGCTACATGGTTAGCGCCAAACTTGGTGCGTGTAAACACCAACACCTGGCTCCAGTTGTGTTGCTGGATGATGTGGGCTAACAGTTGCTTCTTTTTAGCGCGGCCCACCAAATGCCAGGTTTGGCTGATGCGCTACACCGTGGTGTTGCTGGGCGTGACCTGAATCGACTGCGGCTTGTTCAGCAGGCCTTGGGCCAACTGGCGAATCTCATCGCTAAAAGTAGCTGAGAACAACAGCGACTGCTTTTGTGCAGGCACCAAGGCCAGTACTTTTTTAATGTCATGGATAAAGCCCATGTCTAGCATGCGGTCAGCTTCGTCGAGCACCAATATTTGCACGGTAGACAAATCCAGCATGCCTTGCTGCGACAAATCAAGCAAACGGCCTGGTGTGGCCACCAAAATATCGACACCGCGTTTGAGCTTGTTGATTTGCGGGTTCATGCCCACGCCGCCAAAAATAACGGTGGACGTAAGCTGCAAATGCTTGCCATAGGTTTTGATAGATTCTTCAACTTGGGCGGCCAGCTCGCGTGTGGGCGTAAGCACCAGCGCGCGGATGCCAATGCCGCCAAATTTGTTTTGCGCACTGCGGCTCATGGCCAGCTTGTGCAGCAGCGGCAGCGTAAACGCCGCCGTTTTGCCAGTGCCTGTTTGCGCACCGGCCAGCAGGTCAGCGCCTGCCAGCACGGCAGGAATGGCCTGCGCTTGAATGGGAGTGGGCGTGGTATAGCCCTCTTCGTGCACTGCTTTCAGTAAGGCTGGTGCTAAGCCTAGTTCGTCAAAGTTCATTATGAAGCGCTTTTTGCGCGTGGTGACCGTGTTACTTAATCTCCATGTGTTGTGGGGAAAAAGCCAGCGAAAAACAGTCTGGTTTACAGGTGGCCTGTACTTTAGAGCGCGGTAATGAATGCGCCTAAAACGGGCCTCAGCAGAGTGCTGATGTTGGGCAGCTCTGGTGCCGCCAACACTTGTATTGTCTCACAGTCTACAAAAGCTGCGATTTACATCTTTTTATGCTTCAAGTCAGTTGCGCTGTTAGGAATGAAAAAAACTTGAATCTATCTAACTGCATGCCGCGTATTACTGTGACCACTAACTCTTTGAGGAACCTACCATGCGTCACATTCCATCTGTTTACCTGCCCACTGTGGCTGTGCTTACCTTGGCTGCGGCATTGTCGGCCTGCGCCTCGCGCCCGGCTATGCAGGCCAAGCCATTTGACCAGTCTGCCCTGCCAGCTGCCGTGCAGGTACCCGCAGGTAACGCTGTAATCCTAGAAACTGTAGGCGCAGGCACGATTACGTATGAATGCCGCGCCAAGGCCAATACCACCGACCAGTTTGAATGGGTGTTTGTCGGGCCAGACGCTAAGCTCATGGACCGCGCAGGCAAGCAAGTAGGCACCTACTATGGCCCACCTGCAACATGGCAAGGCCTAGACGGCTCCAAAATTACCGCTACGCAGCTTGCAGTGTCACCCGCGCAGGCTGGGGCTATACCACTACAGCTAGTCAAAGCCAACCCTGCCATGGGCGAGGGCGCAATGAAGGGTGTGAGCTACATCCAGCGCGTAGCCACCCAGGGCGGCGCGGCACCAGCTAAGCCGTGCAACACAGCCACCTTGCGCAGCAAAGAAATTGTGACTTATCAAGCAGATTACATTTTTTGGCGCGCTGTGTAACTGTGCTGCGGCTTCAGCGACTGGGGTGATTGGCTAAAACAACTCAGGATGCTGCGCATCTTGATTTGCTATTGATTGCATAGCATCTTGAGCAGTAAATACTTGGACTACAGTCGTATTTGATGCAAAAAGTTTAGGTTCTAGCTTGCCTACACGCACGCCCAGCAGCCTAAAGCGTTGTTTTAAATCAGCACGCTTGAGTGCTAAGCCTGCGGTGCGGCGTATCAGCGCTGCATCGTCTGTGGCTGCGGGCAATGTAATGTCGCGGGTCACAATTTTAAAGTTGCCATAACGCAGCTTGATGCCAATGGTTTTACCCAAGTAGCCTTTGCGCTGCAGGTCTGCGGCCACGCTGGTGCACAGCTCGGTAAAAATAGCTGACAGCGCCGCCTTGTCGTGTACGGCGTGCAAGTCATTGTCAAAAGTGGTCTCGCGGCTCATGCTGACGGGCTCGCTCTCGGTGACCACCGGGCGGTCATCGCGGCCCCAGGCGGCTTCATGCATCCACGCGCCATAGCTTTTGCCAAAATGCTCAATCAACTCATGCGCAGGCTGCGCAGCCAAATCTCCAATGGTGGTGATGCCGCGCGCCGTCAGCTTGGCCTCGGCTTTGGGGCCAATGCCGTTGATTTTGCGCACACTCAGCGGCCAAATTTTGCTTTGTACGTCGTCTGCATAAACAATTGAAATACCGTTAGGTTTATTAAACTCGCTGGCCATTTTGGCTAGCAGTTTATTAGGCGCCACGCCCACTGAGCAGGTCAAACCTGTGGCCTGTGCAATAGTTTTTTGTATTAAGCTTGCCAGCGCCCGCCCACCATCACGCTGCCCGCCAGGCACATCGGTAAAGTCAATGTACACCTCGTCCACGCCACGGTCTTCCATCAGCGGTGCTATCTCGGTAATGATGCTTTTAAACTGCCGCGAGAATTTGCGATACTGGTCAAAATCCACCGGCAGCAGCAGCGCCTGCGGACACAGTTTGGCAGCTTTCATCATGCCCATAGCCGAGCCCACGCCAAACTGGCGCGCAGCATAGGTGGCAGTGGTAATTACCCCGCGCCCGGTGTAGCTGGCCAGCGTGGGAAAGGCTTCCACAGGAATATCGGCCAGCGGCGTCTCTTGGTAATGCTCGCGCAGCGCGTTGTCTAGCCGCGTGCGGCCACCGCCAATAACGACTGGCAGGCCCTTAAGCTGCGGATAGCGCAACAGCTCCACCGATGCGTAGAAAGCATCCATGTCAAGGTGGGCAATGCGGCGTAGCGTCATAGCGGCTAGCGTAGCGTATTTTGATTTGCTTTTGGTTTGCTATTGCCTTGTGTGTTGCCCTTCGTTGCTTTAGGACGCGCGCCGATGTGGCTTACCCCTATGCCAACCGGGTCTGCGACCCTTAATTGGTTGTCACAGGGGTAAGCCACACCAGCGCGCTTGTAGTCGGCTGGGAGTCACATGCAAGGGTAGCCGCTATGGTTGAGGTCATCACAAACTCACCACCGCGTGCCTTCACAGCATCGACCAGGGAGCAGCGGTGGGATCTTATCGATGGGGAAACTGCAGCGAGGTGCGGCCCACCAACTCCAGATAACTACTCCCTGGCGCGCATGTTCGCGGAAGTTTCCCCAGCGATATGTCCCGCCGCCCGCCACGGCCAATCAAGGACACCATGCATTGCCAAGGGGGAGCTAAAAAGCCTTCAAGCAATCAAAAACCCATGTTTACTAACGAAATACACCGATAGTCCAAGTATTTACTGCTCAACCAGCTATTGAATCGATAGTAACGACAATTACACCCTACGCTTACGCGCCACCACTTGTAATTGCACACTCAGCTTAGCTGGCGCAGCGCCCACCACAGCGTTTTGCACTGGCAGGTCTATCAACTGGTCAGCCTGCCAAACTTTCACGCTCACTTTGCCATCGGGCACGTCGTCAAAAGTGGCAACACCGTCTGCGTTGGTTTTAGCAGCCCACGGTGAATCAGTCACATACACATGCCCGCGCATCGAGCCGTGCAAATAGCAGCCGAGCAAGGTAGCGCTTTGCGGGCCCGCTTTGTCCATGGTTACTTCAACTGACTTGGCGGGCTTGCCATCAGCTTTACCTTCCAGGCGCAGGTCAATGCCTTTGGCTGCTGCCGCTGTAGCGGCCGATGCAGTAGAAGCAAAACTGGCAGCACCTGCTGCGCTAGAGCGCACGTGGTGATCCCACGGGTCGTTATTGGTAAAGCGCACTTTGGCGCCAACGGGCACGATGCTGACAGCCGGGATGAACTGCATTTTTTCTTGTGCAATGTTGGCTGTGGTGGGCAGTGCTAGTTTGGCTGTGCCCTTGCCTTCAGGCAGCAGCACAACGACTGCGTCCATGGTGGGTTTACCTTCACGGTCTAACACGGTCACGCTCAGGCTGCCAGCATGCGCAGCGCTGCAGGTTAACAAACAAACTAGGCAAGTAAGTTTTAAAAAATGGGTCATGTTATTTCTCCGTAATAATGTCGCGGTTCATCGGGGCTAGACGCGCTAGCAACTGGTTTTGTGCGCTAAATGCGATGCCTTTAGCGTCCATGCTCAGCTGCAGTACTTCGACCAAAGCGTTAAAGTGGGTTTTGTTAATGTCCATGTTGCCGTGCGATGACTTCATGTCTGCGCCCTTGTAGGCGCAAGGCCCGCCAGACACTTGGCAAAGTTGGTCAGCCAATTGTGCTTTGAAGTTGGCTTGGTTAGTATCTTTAAAAAACGGCTGCAAACGCGCATCGGCCATCAAGCGCACCATAAAGTCGTCCATTAGCGCGGTCAAGCCTGCTTTTTGTCCTAGGGCTTGGTACAGGGCATCATTGTTTTGTGCGTAGCTTGCGCCCATACTGGCCAGCAATAATGCGGCGATAGCGAATATCTTTTTCATAACAAATCCAGTTTTAAAAAATGAGGTGCGTTGCCAAATGCTTAAAACGCCACTTGGGCTGACAGATAGCCCCCGGTTTGGCGGCGCTTATTGGTAAAGCCTGGCACGATGGTGCCTAAGTCTACATAAGCCAGCGTTAGCGATAAATTTTTGGTGGGTGCCCAAGCGATGAAAATGTCTTTCCAGTCTTGTGCACGCAGCGCGTCGCCTAGGCCTGCTGCAGCACCAGCAACTTCAAGGTTATTGGTCATCTTGCGGTACTCAGCACCAACGGCCAAGTTTTTGCTCAGTAGCTTGGCTACAGATATTTCGGGCTGAATGCGGTAGCTGTTGTTCGCACCGCCCAGTGTGGCGCCAAAGCCTAGCAAGCCGTTTTGGTTAGCTTTAGTGGCACGCAATGTGGCGTTGACCAAAATACCTTGGGCTAAAAATAATTTGGTGGCATTGACATACACATCGGTGCCTTCAGTTTTCGCGCCCAGCGACTTCAAGGTAGGCTCTAGGCCACCAGCATCTAAGCTTTTGAACTGAACGCCCACGGCAATTTGCGGCATTAAGGTGTCGCTGTCCAGCACGGCATCGCCTGCAATTTTTATTTTGGTGGCCAAAATGTTTTGCTTTAGGTGCAAGCCCGGCAAGCCCAGCGCTGCGCCGGTGATGCCAGTAGCAAAATCTTGTCGGCTTGCCGACAGTTCAAACCGGTCAAACACGCCTACGGTGACCCCATAGGTGCTCAGGCCGTAGTCAGTCGTGTTCACGCGGGTGATGTGCGCAGTAACGCCCACTTCGGTTTGGCTGGCATTGCTGCCAATAACAGCCCAAGGGGTCAAGCCGCCGCCCGCTGCGCCGTCCACAGAGCTAACGCCCCCCGTAAGCAGCAGTTTGCCAGTGTCGGCACGGGCTGTGCCAACGGCGGCCAAGGTCGCAGCGGCTAGCAAAGTCAATAGTTTGCGATACATAGTGGTCCTGTCAAAAGCTTATTTGTCCGGGTAATACGAAGCTAAAAGACCGTTGGATTCACTTATTTACATAATTTTTGAAAATTGAATCTGATTCATCACATCTGGCGTATTTTCAACAGCTAAGTTTGAAAGGGCTGCATTTTTTGAGTGACGTAGTGGTCCTCCCTTGACCCGCAATAGCTTTAAAAAGTTGTTGCGGGTTTTTTTTATTGAATCTAGGCCAAGCAATGCTGCGTATCACTTCTGGCACTAGGCCATTGGATATTTACTTCAACCCATTAGGAGCAATCATGCGTATACAGAAATTTGGCATGGCCGTATTGGCCACTGCCGCTGCTTGTGC
>JAYTPK010000289.1:0-1830 GCA_043747295.1 Polaromonas sp.
GGCGTAGTGCAGGGCATATCACCCAGCTTGGAAGAGGCAGCGCAAACCCTGCGAGCCGACCCGCACCGCACGTTTATGACGATCACGCTGCCGCTGCTCAAGCCCGGCTTGGCCAATGCGTTTTTGGTAGGTTTTATCGAAAGCATGGCCGACTTTGGCAACCCAATTGTGGTCGGTGGCCAATTCAGTGTGCTGTCCACAGAGATATTTTTTGCCATCGTAGGGGCGCAGTATGACCAAGGCCGCGCAGCGTCGCTGGCGTGGATATTGACCGGCTTTGCACTGGCAGTGTTTGTCATTCAAAATAAATTGCTGGGTAAGCAAAACTTCACTACCGTCAGTGGCAAAGGCGACTCGGGTATTGCCATGCCATTGCCACCCGCCATCAAACGCATGGTGTACAGCACGGCATTGCCTTGGATGGCGTTCACGGTGGTGGTGTATTTGTTTGCCTTTGCAGGCGGCTTTGTGCAAACTTGGGGGCGTGACTACAGCTTGACACTGTCGCATTTTAAAAATGCGTTTGGCTTGGAGACGGGGCAGTTTGGCCTGGTGTGGGCAGGCACTGCGTGGAACTCGCTGTGGACCACGCTTAAGTTGGCCGCCATCTCTGCGCCCATGACGGCCACCGTGGGGTTGATGATTGCTTACCTGCTGGCGCGCACAGAATTTAAAGGCCAAAGCGCGTTTGAATTTGCAGCGCTGCTGGCTTTTGCCATCCCCGGAACCGTGCTGGGGGTCAGCTACATCTTGGCCTTTAATGTGCCACCTATCGAGCTGACGGGCACGGCGCTGGTGATTGTGCTGTGCTTTATGTTCCGCAACTTGCCGGTGGGCGTGCGTGCGAGCACTGCAGCGTTCAAGCAGCTGGACAAATCGCTGGACGAGGCGTCGATGATGCTGCGCGCCAGCTCAGTGCAAACCTTGCGCTATGTAGTGCTGCCATTGCTCAAACCCGCACTGGTGGCCGCCTTGGTGTACAGCTTTGTACGCGCGATCACTACGGTGAGCGCGGTGATTTTTTTAGTCACCGCTGAAAACGAGCTGGCTACCACCTACATCATTGGTCGAGTGGGCAATGGTGACTACGGCGTAGCGTTGGCGTATTGCACAGTGCTGATTATTTTAATGAGCTGCGCCACAGCGCTGATTCAATGGGTGGTGGGCGAACGCAAGCTGGGTCGCCGCAACGGCGCACCACCCCAAGCACCCGTGGCCGCACATTAACACCACGCTATTTTTTAAAACCAATACGACCATGAACCAAGGCATTTTTTTCAAAAATATCACCAAGCGTTACGGCACAGATGCAACAGCCCCGCTGGCTGTTAAAGGCATTAGCTTTGAAGCCGCCAAGGGCACGCTCACCACCATTCTGGGCCCATCGGGCTGCGGTAAAACCACCACTTTGCGCATGATTGCGGGGCTAGAGTCGCCCACCAGTGGCCAAATCTTCATCGACGGACAAGATGTCACCACACTGGGCCCTGCCCAGCGCAATGTCAGCATGATGTTTCAAAGCTATGCGCTGTTCCCGCATATGGACGTGATCGACAACGTGATGTACGGCCTGAAAATGAGCAAGGTGCCCAAGGCGCTGGCCCTGCAACGTGCGCAAGACGCGCTCAAAAACGTGGGCTTGGTCAACTACGATTCCCGCTTGCCCAGCGAGCTATCCGGTGGCCAGCAGCAACGCGTGGCGTTGGCCCGTGCTCTGGTGCTGGAGCCTGCAGTGTTGTTGTTTGATGAACCGCTGAGCAACCTGGACGCACGCTTGCGCCGCGAAATGCGCGAAGAGATTCGCAGCTTGCAGCAGCGGCTGGGGCTGAC
>JAYTPK010000290.1:0-2748 GCA_043747295.1 Polaromonas sp.
TGTACATCGAACAGATCAATCCTGCCAACCCAGAGCAATACAAAACACCCACAGGCTGGGCTAGTTTTACCAATACCCCTGGGATTATCAAAGTCAAAGGCCAAGCTGATGTGGCCTACACCGCGCGCAGCACCCGCCACGGCCCAGTCATTAGCGATGCCCAAGCATCGCATGGTCAATTGTTAGATTTGAATAAGCACGTGCTAGCCCTGCGCTGGAGCGCGCTAGACGAAGACAACCGCACCGTGCAAGCTGGCATGAAAGCACAAAAAGCCCAATCAGTACCCGAGTTGTTTGCCGCCTACGCAGACTACCATTCACCCATGCAAAACGTGGTGGCCGCTGACACCAGCGGGCAGGTGGCCTACAAAGCCGTGGGTAGAGTGCCAGTGCGCAGCCCTGCTAACGATATCAAAGGCGTAGCACCGGCACCCGGCTGGGACGCTAAATACGATTGGGTAGGGTGGTTGCCTTATGACCAAAACCCAAGCGACGATGTGAAAAAAGGCTGGTACAGCACAGCCAATCAGCGCATCCACGCTGCCAACTATCCACACTTCATCACCAGCGACTGGGCCACGCCACAGCGTTTTGACCGCATTGAAGCACTACTGGCCGCATCGCCCAAACACGATGCCGCCAGCATGCGCCGCATTCAGGCCGACACGACATCGCTGGCCACACAAAGCCTGCTGCCAGTGCTACAAAAAACCACCAGCACCCACGCGCTAGCTGCAGCCGCACAAGCGCAGCTAAAAGACTTTGACGGCAATATGCTGGCCGGAAAATCAGCACCCTTGATTTTTGCAACCTGGGCTGATGAATTAGCCCGTGGCTTGATCATCCCCAAACTGGGCAAGGCTAAGTTCAAAGCCATGTACGGCAAGCGCCACTTCAGAGGCTTGGTAGAACAGGCCATGGCCAATGACGATAAGTTTTGGTGTCAGCCGTCTAGCTGTGCTGAGCAATCTAGCCTAGCTTTGGCCCGCGCATTAGACCGTCTGAGCATTTTGTATGGGAATGACCCTGCAAATTGGCGCTGGGGCACCGCCCACATTGCCAGGTCCATCCATAAGCCGCTGGGTAATGTGCCGCTGCTAGCCCGCTGGTTTGATGTCACCACGCCCACCGGTGGCGACCCTTGGACCGTCAACGTAGGCCAATACTGGCCGAACGAAGCCCAACCATTCCACAACCGCCACGCCGCCAGCCTGCGCACCGTGTTTGACTTAGCTACCCCCGAGCAATCGCAGTTTATGTACCAAACCGGCCAAAGCGGCTTGGTGTTTTCTAGCCGCTACCGCGACATGGGCCACGACTGGTCGCAGGTGGCCTACAGGCCGCTTCAACTGCAGCCTTCAAGCTTGGGGCCAGAGCTGGTGCTGATGCCTTAATAGAGCTAGCTGAGCTAGTTGTTTTTTGGAGGAGGTGCGCCATAGTTCATGCGGCCACCAGTTAGTTTACCTACCTGGGTATCATAATAACATTACCTAATATTTAACTATACATAATATACATCGTATCAAATAAATAAAACATCACCTGAGACGCGTCCATGACATTGAATCTAATTAGCTAGACTGGCCAGACAGCTAGTACTGTCACACTAAAATACAAAAAGATGAAATCCACTGCAATTCTTCAAAAAAGCATAAACGACACCGCTGAGTTGTTTAAACCAGCGCTGGAAAAGTGCATCGAATTGGTGATTATTGGGCTGCAAGATGCTGAAAATAAGAGCACTAAAGTGGTTGAGCGACAAATGATCAGCGCAGCTTGGCGTGAGCTGGCCCAAAACGTCAAAACTTTAAGCTTGCAATTTAACGACGACTTACTTGAGTCTTTTAATCTCAGTGCAGCTATTGCGGCGGAAACCATACGCACTACCAAGCCTGAGGCGCTAGCCAGCCAGCGCGGCGCAGCAGCAGCTTTGTCTAGTTTTTTGCCAAAAAACGAAACCAGCAAGCATGCAAGTTTGTCTTTGGTAGATGATGCTGATGTATCTCATGCCATTTCGTCCACACGGTTTTTGCAGCAAATACTGCCGCGTGTAGATGCCCAGCTTGAGGAGTTAAACAAGCTGATGAGTGCATTGCAAGATTTACCCACTGTGCGGGCTGATTTGAACCCCTTGCGACCCGAAGTGTTTGTGCAAACGCTGATCAAATTGATCGCCACCGTGGCCAGCGAACCTGCTGTCGGCTTGCTGTGGATTACGTATTTTGCGCAACCGCTGGGCCAAGAGGTTAACGCGGTGTATGAGCAAATCGTCAAGCGGCTCAAGCAGCAATCTGTGAAAGCACTGCAATACAAGGTCATCCCCACCACATCTTATTCATCGGCATCTGGGGGTGGCTTAGCATCGGGCGCTGGCATGCCGGGGGCTGCCAGAACTGGTGATCGCGGGTCTCAAAGCGCAGCTTTGGATCATGGCTTTGCGGCTTCACATGACGGCATGGGCCATGGTGCTGCACCGATCAGTCAATACGACCAAATCGCGCCCTACGGCAACGGCGTGGGCATCGAGGACAACCGTGACCTGCTAAAAGACTTTATCTACGGCGGCGTTGGCACAGCGCACTATCAACTGCCCGCGTCGTACTACGAGGAACAGCAGCAAATTTTGGCTGAGCTGATGGCCTCCAGGGCCAGCCAGCCGGCAATCGCAGACATTGCAGACTATGCAGACGACTCCACCAATTCTGCCTACTTGCAGTTGCCTGTGGTGGACAGGCCCACCCGGTCGGT
>JAYTPK010000291.1:0-2998 GCA_043747295.1 Polaromonas sp.
AGCGGGCGCGCCAGCGGCCAGTCCTGCGCCTGGCCCATCAGCCAGTCCACCAGCTGCTAAATCACCTAGTCCTGCTGCCGCACCAGCACCCAGCCCATCGAGCGCCGCATGATGAAGTCTGTGCGCAAATGGTTGTTGGCCGGTTTGCTGGTCATCGTGCCGATCGCCATTACTATTTGGGTGCTGGAATGGATTGTTTCTAGCCTCGACAAAACTCTACTCATCTTGCCGCAATCCTGGCGGCCCGACCAGTTGCTGGGTATGCTGTCGCCGGGCCTAAAGGGCGTTCATATTCCCGGCTTTGGTGTGATTTTGGCCTTTGCTATTTTGTTGGTGGTGGGGGCTGTAGCCAGCAACTTTTTTGGCAAAAAATTGGTCGGCTGGTGGGACGCGTTTCTTAACCGCATTCCAGTAGTGCGCTCCATTTATTCCAGCGTCAAGCAGGTGTCAGACACCTTGTTTTCTGACGGTGGTAATGCGTTTCGCAAAGCCGTGCTCATCCAGTGGCCCCGTGTCGATGTGTGGACCATTGCTTTTGTAACCGGCACACCGGGCGGTGACGTCGCTGGGCATTTGCAAGGCAAAAACGGCGATGAATTTGTCAGCATCTACGTGCCCACAACACCTAACCCCACAGGCGGCTATTTTGTGATGCTTAAAAAAACCGATTGCATTGAACTGTCCATGAGCGTGGACGAAGCGTTGAAATATATTGTGTCGATGGGTGTGGTGGTGCCAGGTGGCCCTGCTACATTGCCCGTTGCCAAAACACCCACCTAATTTTTAAAGTGCGCCCCAAGGCGCTGGAAGTTGTATCTATGTTCCAAGTACTCTCTCAAATGCGCACCAGCTATTGCGGCCTCGTGACCGAAGCGCACCTTGGCCAAACCGTCACGCTGTGCGGCTGGGTGAACCGCCGCCGCGACCACGGGGGTGTAATTTTTGTCGACCTGCGCGACCGCGAAGGCTATGTGCAAATAGTGTGCGACCCAGACCGCGCTGATACGTTCAAAGCCGCTGAAGGCCTGCGCAACGAGTTTTGTATCCAAATCAAAGGCCTTGTGCGCGCACGCCCTGCAGGCACGGTGAATGACAACCTTAGAAGCGGCAAGATCGAGATTTTGTGCCACGAGCTGACCGTGCTAAACGCGTCGATCACGCCGCCTTTCCAGCTGGACGACGACAACTTGAGTGAGACCACGCGCCTCACGCACCGCGTGCTCGACCTGCGCCGCCCGTATATGCAAAACAACCTCATGCTGCGCTACAAAGTGGCCATGGCGGTGCGCAACTATTTAGACACCAACGGTTTTGTCGACATTGAAACCCCTATGCTGACCAAGAGCACGCCCGAAGGCGCGCGCGATTATTTGGTGCCAAGCCGCGTGCAAGAGGGCATGTTTTTTGCGCTACCGCAGTCGCCGCAATTGTTCAAGCAATTGCTGATGGTGGCAGGCTATGACCGCTACTACCAAATCACCAAGTGCTTCCGGGACGAAGACTTGCGCGCTGACCGCCAGCCAGAATTTACGCAGATTGATATTGAAACTTCGTTTCTCACCGAGCAAGAAATTCGCGACATGTTCCAAGGCATGATGGTGGAAGTGTTTAAGAAAACCAAGGGCGTTGACTTGGGCGAGTTCCCAGTCATGACCTACGCCGACGCGATGCACAAATACGGCTCAGACAAGCCTGACCTGCGCTTGAAGCTTGAATTTACCGAGCTGACCGATGTGATGGGTGATGTGGACTTCAAAGTCTTCTCTGCGCCTGCGCTGATGAAAAATGGCCGTGTCGTGGCCCTGCGTGTGCCTAACGGCGGCGGAGCATCAGGAGACGCGCCAGGCGCTCAGGGTGCCGGTATCTCGCGCGGCGAGATTGACGCGTACACCGACTTCGTCAAAATCTACGGCGCTAAGGGCTTGGCTTGGATCAAAGTGAACGATGCCTCCAAGGGCCGTGACGGCTTGCAATCGCCGATCGTGAAGAATCTGCACGATGCCGCTATCAAGGCCATACTTGAACGCACCGGCGCGCAAAACGGCGACATCTTATTCTTTGGTGCAGACAAAGCCAAAATTGTGAACGACGCTATCGGCGCGCTGCGCCTGAAAATCGGCCACAGCGAGTTTGGCAAAAACAACGGCCTGTTTGAAGACCGCTGGGCCCCCATGTGGGTGGTGGACTTCCCGATGTTTGAATTTGACGAAGAAAACCAGCGCTATACCGCTGTGCACCACCCGTTTACGGCACCCAAAGACGGTCACGAAGATTGGATGGTTACCGCGCCTGAGAAGTGTATTGCTAAAGGCTACGACATGGTCTTAAACGGCTGGGAAATCGGCGGTGGCTCGGTGCGTATCCACCGCGCTGATGTGCAGGCCAAAGTGTTTGATGCGCTCAAAATCAGCCCTGAAGACCAGCAGCTCAAATTTGGCTTCTTGCTTGACGCATTGCAGTACGGCGCTCCACCGCACGGCGGCTTGGCCTTTGGCCTAGACCGCATCATCACCTTGATGACAGGCGCTGAAAGCATTCGTGATGTGATCGCCTTCCCCAAAACTCAGCGCGCCCAATGCTTGCTCACGCAAGCACCATCGCCCGTGGACGAAAAGCAGCTCAAAGAGTTGCACATCCGCTTGCGTGCACCGACAGTGGTTGCACCTGCTGCGACCTAAAATACAACGCGAAAAAACTAACCGCCTGCCTAGCATAGTCCAGCAGGCGGTTTATTGTTCTAGCCCCCGATTAATCCGCACTGCCGCCACGCTTCATACACGGTCACTGCTACTGCGTTGGACAAATTCAAGCTGCGCTGCTCAGGTAACATAGGTAAGCGCAGGCGCTGTTCGGTGGCAAATGACTCGCGCACTGCGACAGGCAGCCCGGCAGTCTCAGACCCAAACACCAGCCAGTCACCCGCTGCAAACTGCTGTGTAAACAAGCTGTGGCTGCCTTTGGTGGTCATGGCAAACATGCGTGTGGGCGAGGGCGATTC
>JAYTPK010000292.1:0-1976 GCA_043747295.1 Polaromonas sp.
CAGCGGGATGATCATGGGTACATCACCCAAGCGCCAGCCCAGTACCTCGGTGTAGGTGTAGCGGCCAAAAAACCAGCCATAAGAGGAGCCCATCTGCTCGGCAAACCAGCCCATAGTGACTGCGAGCAGGACGAACTTCAGCGCGGCTTTCGCACCGAAGAGGTGCGTTGCATTTGCCCAACAGCACGCAAACATCAGCAGGGAACTGATGACCAGCGCTATCGTGGTCTCGTTGTGACTGCGCACCGCCATTGTCATCAAAAAGGCGGCCAGCAGGGCATAGCTGAGCTTGGGAATAGCGCTAATTAGGGTCTTCATCAATGGCTTCATGAAAGGCTAGATGTCGCACATTCTGCCTTTGATCGGTTACGCAGAGTCCAGGTTCTGCCCGCTTTCTACCAATATGCCCAAAACCGCGCAACCCTGCTACAGAGTCGAATTCACTGCACTCACTTCACGCACGCATTTCACTTCGACGCTAACCATACCCGCCTGCGGGCCAGTAGCAACCTTGACAGCAGGCGAAGTGATGGCTTGCGCACAACCTGCGAGTGTGACGGCCACCTGCGGCTGCACAAACTCACTGACCCAATAGAACGACGGATCACGGCATGAAAAACCCCACGCCGCTTCGGCTGGCGCAGTCGGAGTGATCGACATTTCGACGTTGACACCCAGGCGGCCATCGCTCGACCACCACAGTGAAGGTGGCTCTAGCTCCGCCAAGTCCGCTGCATTCCCGCCCGACGCTGCGCCCAACAGCCAGTTCCAGCGCGCCAGCTGTTGTCTGAGCCCGAACAGAAACCGGGTCTGCACGGCCTCATCCACTTTCAGCGTCGCTGGGTCACGCAACACCGCTGATGCCTGCGCGGAGTGCGCCTGGTCGAACAGCAAGCGCCCGGTCAGCCGGTGCGGCTGCCCGTCCTTGAAATCGACTGCTAACGCGCACTGCACGGTGCCGTGGGGATGCGCCTGCGCAGGCTGCGCAAGCACGAGAACAGCCACGCAAGCGGCCAGCGCGGTGTATTTGCGCTTTACCACGGTTGCCAAATGCTTACTCAGCGAATCGCCACTGGGTTGATGATGGCTTGCACGCCACCCGTCATGCGCGATGCACCCAGTACAAACATGAACTCCCAAGCCTTATCAGCCACAAGTGGCCCTGTGTTCATGTTCTCCAGAATGTAAATGCCATTGCGGGCCAACAGGATCTGATGAACTTCAAACACTCCCACGTCCTTTTCAAATGGAATCACCTCCAAGGCCCACTGATCAGCACCTACCGCAATCACTTCTTTAGAGGCCAAGTAAAGCGCGCCGTCTTTACCCAAGCCTGGCTCGCCAGCGAGGAAGCGCTTGTTGTCTTTGCCTTCAAGTGCCTGCCAGCCTGTGTGGAACAGCACGACATCGCCTTTCTTGATGGTGATGCCCTGCTTTTGCGCTTGCTCGTCGATTTCTTTGCGGTTAAAGGCAGTGCCTTCCTTGACCATCGGCGTGCCATAGTACGCCGTCATGTCCAGCACAATGCCGCGCGTGACAAAAGGCGGCAGCTTTTCAATACCAAGTTTTTTCAAGCCATTGGCTTGAACAAAATCAGAGTTCTTGTTGCAGTTGTAGTAAACGTTGTCGATGCCGATGTGGCCTAGCCCGTCAATCTGTGAACCGGTACCCACCCAGCCCATGTAAATATCGTCGTTGTAGGTTGTTTTGGTGCCACCCAAACTGATACCGCCGGCCTGGCCGGGTTGCACCACCGTGAGTGACCAAGTGCGTGGTGCGTAAGCGGCGGTACCCGCACTGGTCTCAAACCCCAGCGCATAGGTCTTGCCGGTTTTCACCAGCTTGGCCGCATCAGCTGCAAGCTGTGGTGTGAGCAAATTGGCCGCGCCAATCTCGTCATTGGGCCCCCACTTGGACTTGCACCAGTCATTTTGGGCCAGGGCTGCGCCGCTTGCGAACAAGCCGATGGCAGAGGC
>JAYTPK010000293.1:0-8727 GCA_043747295.1 Polaromonas sp.
AACGTAGACTTCGCGCTGCTTGCCACGGGCGACGACATGCTGATACCCGATAACGCCTACGGCCCTGGCAAAGTACTGGCCGCAGGCGAGCTGGCGCAGTTTGGCATTACGCACCGTTATTACGACAGCTTGGATGCGGCCGACTTAGCTGCAAAAATAAATCACAAAACCAAACTGGTGTGGCTGGAAGCTCCAGGTTCGGTAACGATGGAGTTTCCAGACTTGATCGCCTTGGTTAAGGTGTGCAAAGAGCGCGGCGTGCTGTGCGCTATTGACAATACTTGGGGCGCAGGGCTAGCGTTTAACGCGTTTAACTTAGACGGCAGCGGCTTGGGTGTGGACATCAGCATTCAAGCGCTGACCAAATACCCCAGCGGCGGCGGTGATGTGCTGATGGGCAGCGTGGTAACACGTGACGAAGCACTGGCCTTAAAAATTAAGCTCACCCACATGCGTACAGGTGTGGGCGTGTCGGCCAACGATGCCGAGCTGGTGCTGCGCAATATCCCTAGCATCACGCTGCGTTACCGCGCGCACGACATCGCTGCACGCCAGCTGGCCGCGTGGCTGCAAACCCGCCCAGAGG
Organism: Polaromonas sp.; assembly: GCA_043747295.1. Taxonomy (GTDB): domain Bacteria; phylum Pseudomonadota; class Gammaproteobacteria; order Burkholderiales; family Burkholderiaceae_C; genus JAAFIP01. Next base: position 587 of record JAYTPK010000293.1, read on the forward strand.
TAGAAACTGTGCTGCACCCCGCGCTGCCCGGCGCACCCGGCCATGCGCATTGGAAGGCACTGTGCAGTGGCGAAGACAGCAGTGCATCGCACCCTGGCCAAGCTGCAGGTTTGTTTAGCATTGTGTTTAAAGACCGATATACCAGCGCGCAGGTGGATGCGTTTTGTGATGCGCTAAAACTTTTTAAACTGGGTTATTCATGGGGCGGGCATTTAAGCTTGGTAGTGCCTTATGACATAACGTCTATGCGCGATGCTACAGTGGCCCACTGGCCGTATCGCGGGACATTGGTGCGGTTTAACATTGGTCTGGAAGATGTGCGTGACTTGCAGGCAGACATGGCGCAGGCTATGGGAGCGTTGGTTTAGTTAAAAAGTATTTGCTATTAGTATAGTAGCTACATAATTAATAAATACTTGGACTACAGACCGATTTGGCAGGTAAAACGTAATATTTGAGGCTACCCAGCGTAGTTGGCCGGGAAAAAGTGCCGCTCTACCAGTTCAATCAAAATATGCAGCACCTTGATGTGCAGCTCCTGCACACGGTCTGCATATTGACCGGCAGGTGTGCACACATACACGGTGCTCAGATCTTCAAGCTCAGGGTTGCGGCGGCCTGACAAAATGATGACTTTCATGCCCAAGTCCTTGGCCGTGCGCGCTGCGCGAATCACGTTTTTACTGGTGCCGCTGGTGGTCAAGGCTAACAGACAGCTGCCCGCGCGGCCATGCGCCTCAATATAGCGCGAAAAAACATGTTCGTAGCCATAGTCGTTGCCCACGCAGCTCATGTGGCTGGCATCGCTGATAGCGGCTGCACCCAGGGCTGCCCGGTCATTGCGGTAACGGCCTGTGAGCTCTTCGGCAAAATGCATCGCGTCGCACATTGACCCGCCGTTGCCGCAGGAATACACGTGGCCCTTGTTTTCAAATACTTCGATCAGCGTCGCAGCAGCTTGTTCAATGCTTTGCAGCGCTGGGGCATTAGATAAAAGCGCGGTCAGAGCGCTGTGGGCTTCATTCAAGCTGTGGGTGATGTGGTTTTGCATAAAGGTTGATTTTAAAGCGTTGAGGCCAGGGTGGGCGGCTGATGCCAGAGCCTGAACCTATTGACTTATCCTAATGCTGTATCCCAAGTCGCAATGTACGCAGGCCGAGGCATGTTGCACGCACCTAATAGTTGAGTAGGTGGCACCGTAATGCGACCCTGCTTAAACTTCATTTTCATCAACACGCGGGCGCAGTCGGTGCCATGGACTTGCAAGTCGTGCGCAAAATATGCGCACTTATCATCAGCAAATACCACTTGCGTGCGCACTGTGACGTGGCTGAACATGGCAATGGGTTGTTTGAACTGCACCATTTGCGCGACGTTCACAAACGCATAACCTTGCTTGATCGTGGTGCCGATCAGTCCCGCCTTCACCATGTAGTCAAACTGCGCTGCCTCTACAAACTGCAAGTAGCAGTCGCTTTTAAGTTTGCTGATGCCCGTGTCAAAAGGCGTTACCCAAAACTTGCAAACCACCTGCGCTAGAGGTGCCGCGCTGGCGTAGCGCAGACAGGCGAGTAGGGCGGTGATCAGGTTACGCAAAAAGCCAGACATGTCATTGCTTGGTAAATTAAAGTTAAAAATAGAAAAGCTGTTTTTAAATATAACTTGTCCTACATAAATTTACAAAATGACAAATTTATTTATCAACGCAAGCGTATAACTTCAGTTAAATTCCAGTCAAAGATGCAAGTAAATAGATCAAAGCATCAACAGGGAATAGATTGAAATCAATTTCAAATACAGGCGAGCCCGCACCTGCAGAACCGCCTTCTACAGACAGGCTTGTATCTGCTTCTAGTGGCTTGACCGCGCTCAGCTTATTGGCACGACTGCACCACGTCAGCACTGATGCCCACACTTTGAGCCATCAGCTTAGCCTATCGTCTGGGCGTAATGTTACTGTGCAAGAGCTATTGTTGGCAGCCCAACACATTGGGCTTAAAGCCAAGATGACTAACTGCACCGCAGATCGCCTGCATCTGCAGCCACTTCCTGCGCTGGCTATTATGCGCAATGCAAAATACGATACTGACAGCCTTAGCTACCTACTGATCGCACAGTGCGACGGTCAGCGTATGCTGATCCAAGACCCCGCCGCCCCTGGCGGTGGTCGCCCCACTATTGAACCCATTGAAGTATTTAATCAGCAATGGACAGGCCAGCTCATCTTGGTTACCAGCCGTGCCAGTCTGATGGGCGAACTTGCAAAGTTCGATTTCTCTTGGTTTATTCCCAGCCTAGTCAAGTACCGTAAGCTGCTAGGCGAGGTGTTGCTGATCAGCTTTTTTCTGCAGCTATTTGCCTTGGTCAGCCCGTTTTTCTTTCAGGTTGTGATGGACAAAGTGCTGGTGCACCGCGGTTTGACGACGCTAGACGTATTGGTTATGGGCTTAGTGGTGGTGGTAATTTTTGAAAGTGTGCTCTCTGCGCTGCGCACTTACGTATTTAGCCACACCACCAGCCGAATTGATGTGGAGCTAGGTGCACGCCTGTTTCGCCATTTGGTCCAACTGCCGTTGGCGTACTTTCAGGCACGCAGGGTAGGCGACTCGGTAGCGCGTGTGCGCGAGCTTGAAAACATTCGCAGCTTTCTTACCGGCAATGCGCTCACGGTATTGCTTGATGTATTGTTCAGCGTCATCTTTGTTGCCGTCATGCTGTTTTACAGCGTGCCCTTAACGCTTATCGTCTTGGTCAGCATGCCGCTGTATTTTGGCCTGAGCTTGGCGGTGGTGCCTATTTTGCGTAAGCGCCTCGATGTTAAATTTGCACGCGGTGCTGAAAACCAGTCCATGCTGGTAGAGACAGTCACTGGCATTCAAACCGTCAAAGCCAGCGCGCTAGAGCCATCTTTTGCCAAACGCTGGGACGACCAATTGGCAGGCTACGTGTCAGCCAGCTTCAAAACCCAAACCCTTGCCAGCTTTGCCCACGAAGGTGTTAACTTAATTGGTAAATTGGTTAACGCTGCCACGCTGTGGTATGGCGCGCATTTGGTGATGAACAACCAACTCACAGTGGGTCAATTTATTGCCTTCAATATGTTTGCCCAGCGCGTGTCTCAGCCCATTATGCGCATGGCGCAGCTGTGGACAGATTTTCAGCAAACCGGCATTTCTATGGCACGTTTAGGTGACATATTGAACACCCGCACCGAGGTGCCGCCCAGCAGCGCTGCCCAGCTACCTCCAGTCAAAGGCCGCGTCACGCTAGATAAAGTTACCTTTCGCTACCGCCCTGCGGCCGCGCCAGTGTTGCACGGCATGAGCCTAGATATTCGCGCAGGCGAACTGATTGGCATAGTAGGCCGCTCTGGCAGCGGCAAAAGCACGCTGACCAAACTGGTGCAGCGCCTGTACAGCCCCGAGCAAGGCCGCGTGCTCGTCGACGGCATAGACATTGGCCTGATCGACGCGGCTCAGCTGCGCCGCCAAATAGGCGTGGTGCTGCAAGAAAACCTGCTGTTTAACCGCAGCGTGCGCGAGAACATCGCCATCACCGACCCTGCAGCACCTATTGAAGCCGTGGTGCGCGTAGCGCAAATGGCCGGTGCGCACGAGTTTATTAGCGAACTGCCAGAAGGCTATGACACCGTAGTGGGCGAGCAGGGCGGCAGCCTAAGCGGTGGCCAGCGCCAGCGCATTGCCATAGCCCGCGCCCTGTTTACCAACCCGCGCATTTTGATATTAGACGAAGCCACCAGCGCCCTAGACTACGAAAGCGAGGCCATCATCGCCCGCAACATGCGCACCATCTGCAAAGGCCGCACCGTCATTACCATTGCCCACCGCTTAAGCGCTGTGCGCAACGCCCACCGCATCATTGTGATGGATAAAGGCCACATCGTAGAGGATGGCCCGCATGACACGCTGATTCAAATGCCCAAAGGCTTGTACGCCTACCTGTGGCGCATGCAACAAGCTACACAGCCTGACGACATGCCACATAGCGCCGCAGCGCCTAATACACCTAGCGCGCCCACAGTAACAGCAGCTGCCAACAGCGCCACCACCGAGGCCAGCGCATGAACGCACCCGCCCACCCCGCACGTGACTTGTTAGGCCGATACCGCGCCATCTTTGGCGCTGCATGGGGCATGCGCCATCAAATGGCAGGCCCACAGCGCATGGCCGATGAGGTTGCTTTTTTACCAGCAGCCCTGAGCCTGCAAGAAACACCCCTGCACCCATCTCCACGCCGCCTAGCCTATGCGTTGATGATCCTTTTTGCTATTGCTCTGGTCTGGGCTACTTGGGGCCAGATCGACATTGTTGCAGTAGCCCAAGGCCGCGTGGTGGTGGGTGACGGCACCAAGCTTATTCAACCGCTAGAGCCTGGTGTAGTGCGTCGTATATTGGTGCAAGACGGCACCCGCGTGCAAGCAGGCCAAGCCTTGGTAGAGCTAGACGCTACCTACGCCAGTGCTGACAAAGCTGCGGTGCAAGAGCAGCTAAAAGCTGCAGCCAGCGAAGCCCAGCGTGCCAAGGCGCTGGTGTATGGCCTAGGCCAGTTGCTGCAAAGCCAAGACACGCCTATGCCATTGACTGCTGGCAGTGCAGCCCTGGTAGCAGGGCTTAAGCTGAGCGCCGCAGAGGCATCTGTGTTTCAGTCTCAGCTGCAAGCGCAGCTAGCCGCTGAATGGGCTGACATTCGTGCCAAGCTTGGCAAGCTGGCGTCTGAAGTAACCCGCCGCCAGGCTGAAATAGCCACCGTCACAGCGCAGGTGGTCAAGCTAAACACCACTGTGCCGCTGGCCATTCAACGTGAACAAGACTTTCAGCGACTAAGCGACCAAGGATTTGTAGCCAGCCACACAGGCCAAGACCGTACCCGTGAGCGCATTGAGCTAGAGCGTGACCTAGCCACCCAGCAAGCCCGCCTGCTAGAGGCCCAAGCCACCTTGGCCGAGACCCAAACCACCAAAGCTGCCTATTTGGCTGAGACGCGCCGCCAGCTGGCAGACCGCTTGGCCCAAGCAGAGCTTAAAGCCACCCAGCTTACCCAAGACCAAACCAAAGCCACCCAGCGCGAGCGCCTGAGCACGCTAACAGCGCCAGTAGCCGGCACAGTGCAGCAGCTGGCTATACGGTCTGTGGGCGGCGTAGTGACCCAAGCCCAGCCACTGATGGTGATCGTGCCCGACGAGGCGCAGGTAACTGCAGAGGTAACCATCAACAACAAAGACATTGGCTTTGTCAACACAGGCCAAGACGTCACCGTCAAACTTGAAACCTTTGCTTATACCCGCTACGGCACTATCCCCGCCATGGTCAGCCGTGTGAGCGCCGATGCGGTGGTAGACGACAAACGCCAAGCCAATGGCAGCACTAATAACGCTATCTTTCCGGTCACGCTGGCGCTAGACCAAAGCAGCATCAACATCGACGGCAAGCAAGTGCGCCTGTCACCTGGCATGAACATCACTGCAGAGATTAAGACTGGCAAGCGCAGAGTCATCGACTATTTACTTAGCCCTATTCAGCAGGCGGGTAGTGAGAGCTTTAGAGAGAGGTAAGCAATCAAGACTGCCCGCTAATCAAACCAGAATAGTAATTCAATTTTAATTGAATAGAAAATATTTATAGCTTGCTAGAAAGACTTTTTATGAACGATAACTCCTACGGATTAAGTCTATTAATCGCTACGTTTTGCATAGTTTTATGCACATGGATTTGGAATACCGTTGCACCAAATAAGTATCGATTAGATTTTGACAAAGCTGAGAAATTAGCGATTTATTTACTCGCTGCAGCATTGATTTTTTTGGCCATATTTATAACTTTTTAAAAGGGAATTTGTAAAATGTCGTTCCTATCTAGAATTTTCATCTCAACACCGATTAATGTTCCACTTACCGTACTATTTGGTGCGCCAATAGGTCCAGTGCCAAGCGGCTTAGGATTTGCTTTGTACACATCACCGGCGGGGCTTGGTAGTGACAGGGTACCTGTCATTGTGGTTAACGCGGATGGATCAGCTTTTAGGTTTCTGGGGGATTCCAATAATACTTGGCGTAATTCATCGGATGGGTCTCCAGTTTCGCAAACTACGCAAGATACGCTCACTACAAGTTGGAGTACATCTATCACAGAGCTGAACAACTCGCTTCCACCAATGTTCAATCCTTACGCTGCATACAATCCAACTATCCCAGGCGGCGTAGGCACAGGCGTTGAAGTCCAATGCAACCGCGACTACACCGCCTCCCGAGGCTGGTCAGTCCCCCGCGACCCCTTAGTGTTGGACCTAGACGGTGACGGGATAGAGACAGTAGGTATCAACCCCGCCGCCCCAGTACTGTTTGACCACGACGCCGATGGCATCAAAACCGGCACCGGCTGGATCACGCCCGATGACGGCCTGCTGGTGCTAGACCTCAACGGCAACGGAGTCATAGACAGCGGGCGCGAACTGTTTGGCGACAACACCCAAATGCTGCTCGGCGTACCCAATGGCAACCCATTGACCGGCAACGCCCAAAACGGCTACCAAGCCCTAGGCCAATACGACACTAACGGCGATGGCCGAATCAGCAGCGCAGACAGTGTCTACAGCCAACTGCGCGTGTGGAGAGATTTAAACCAAGACGGCATCAGCCAGGCTGGCGAGCTGCAAACACTGGCGCAAACTGGAATTGCCAGCATAGGGGTGACAGGCACTCCCAGCAGCACCAATCTGGGCAACGGCAACACCCAAATAATGAGCGGCAGCTTTACCCGCACTAACGGCACAGCAGGGCAAAGTGGGGTGGCGGAGCTGAGTGGTAGCTTGCTGCTGGCGGGGAATAACTTCTACAGTCAGTTTACGGATAACCCTACTTTGACCGCAGCAGCGCGAAACTTGCCGCAGATGCAGGGCAGTGGTTGGGTGCGGGATATGAGGGAGGCGGCTAGTTTAGGCACTGCCGCAGCTACTTTGCTGGAGCAGCGGCTGGCAGCTTATGCAGCAGCTACCACAAGGGCCGAGCAACTGGCGCTATTGGACGATTTGGTTGCAGCGTGGGCTGTAAGCAGTGGTAGAACACGTCCAGTGTCAGGCCGTTCAGTAGGGCTATGGACTTTGAGTGTGCTACCCGCAGGTATGACGGTGACGACTAACCAAGGCACTATAGGTGCAGTTACGACGGTTACCGCAGAGGGAGTGGCTTTTTTAAATAGGCTAAGTTATCTAGAGGCCTTTAACGGGGATGACTTCTTTACGTTGGCGGCACCTGATGCGAACGGCAATGTGGGTTTAGCTAGCGGTGGCGGTGGTGGCGGCGGCGGCGCTGCCGCAGGCGGTGCTATCAACGTTAACTTGTCACAAAACCAAGTCAACCTGATTAATAGTAGTTGGGCTTCGTTAACTAACAGCTTGTACGCGAGTTTGTTATTGCAAACCCGCTTACGCCCCTATTTAGACAGTATTGAACTGGTGATTGATGCTAATGGCGTGCGTTTTGACACGGTGGCTTTAACGGCTTTGTTAAATACGATTAAAGCTAGCAACGAAGCTAAAGCCTTGGTTGATTTGATAGAGCTGAATCAATACGCTGGTTCTACGCTGCAGGCAGTGGGTTTTGCAGGTTTAACTACCTTAAAAGATTGGATAGACGCCCTACCTGCCAATTCACCTTTGCGCGCAATCTTGCTTGAAATGCATGTGTATAGCGCGGCTGCAACATCTGGCAGCAGTGGCAATGACATATGGTATGGAGACAGTGCCAACAATTCTTTTACCAGTGGTGACGGTGATGACAGCATGATGGGCTACGCCGGTAATGACATACTGAACGCTGGCAATGGGAATGACTATTTGGATGGTGGCACGGGAGATGACCTGCTATCAGGCGGGGCAGGCAACGACACCCTTAATGGCGGCGCGGGCAATGACACACTGGCTGGTGGCGTGTACGACACCTGGAATGGCAACTTCCAAGGTGCTGGCAACGACACCTACCTGTTTGGGGTAGGCGATGGTCAAGACACCATCTATGACAACGACACCACAGCCGGTAACCTGGACAAGATTGTCTTTAAGGCCGGCGTGTTACCGGCCAACGTGACTGTGACGCGCAGTGGCGACAACTTGATCTTGAGCATCAA
>JAYTPK010000294.1:0-3089 GCA_043747295.1 Polaromonas sp.
TTGCGGCGCGTCTGTGAGCGACAAACTTGTTTGTGTAGCGTAAAACGTGATTTGTGAGTGACAAACGCTTTAGCCGTTTTCTAGTGTGATGGATAATGAGTTTAGGGACCATGGCAAATTTGTTTAATATCAACAACTTAGGAAGATATTCATCTTCTAAACGCCCACTTTGGGGACCATGGCTTTTTTCGCGTGTGATAAAGCAAAAAAACCCTCTACAGCCGAAGCCATAGAGGGTGATTGCACGGTTTATTGCAACCGCCGTGCCGGTCTCGCTTTGCTGCGTTCACAGATCCACGTAAAAGCTACTTACAGCGTTTGCAATTATTTAGGCCATGATGCTGTCAGGGCTTCTTTGTCGGCAACGTGTCCATCAGCTTCTTTTGCGATTCGTCTAGCCAGTTCTGCACCTGTTGCAAGTATGGCTGTGACGGTATCGGCGTACTGTGCGCAGGCGGATAGGTTGCCGTTGGCGGCGTTTCGTCCAGCACGTAGCGCGTCGCGCAGCCCTGCATCAGCAGCGGCAGCAGCAGTAGCAGCAGCCAAATTGCGCTCCAAGGTTTTGATTTTTTCATGTTCAGCATCCTTTTTTTTGGTTTCGTTGCCAGCGTCACGGGCTTGTTTGGCCTTTGCGGCCATCCGCTGCGTCTCGGCGTAGCTCTCAATCAGCGGCGCTTGGTAATAGTCCCGAATTAAATCGTTGAACCACCACACCGCCGCCGCTGCCAGCGCAATGGCGACGATTGCGGATAGGGCTTTGCTTATCATTTCGCAGGGGTTGTATTACGGTACACATCCAGCATGTCTAGACCAGTTTTTGCCGCGTCTAAATCAGCCGCGCCGCGCGTGGCATTGACCAAACCGATAGCACCGTTCACGCGGATACCGTAAAAGCCCAAAGCACCGTTGATCAGCGTCTTGGTGACTTCTAACGCTTCGTTCACCGGCGGGGCGATCACGGGCGCGGCGGTTGCTACAGCGGGCGTATTGCCACCAAACTGCATAAGCGCCACGAACCCCATAGCACGGCATACGTCGTCTTTGCAGGCTTTTGCCATGCTTGCAGCGGCTAAGGAGCGGTCGGATTCTGCTTTGGCGCGGTTGTTTGATTCAGCGGTTCGGCTATCAGCGGCGGCTCGGTGCGCGTTGGTGTAGGCTTCATTGCCGCCCATGCTGGCACAGCCAGTTAGTGCAAATACGGCCAGAGCCGCAACGATTAGTTTAGTTATTCCATATTTCATAGTTTGCTTTCAAAGTTAATTACACGGGTTTCAAAGTTAAGGACACGTTTATCAAAATCAGTTATGACGGGCTCGGAAGCAGCCTCTTTTTCAGCCTCAAAACTAGGCATAGCCGGTGTATTTATTGCCTCAGTAGCTACGTTTTTAATAGTAGTCTCAGGCGGTTTCGGCTTGGCTTTGGGCTTGAAAATGCCAGGCTTGGCCGGCGTCTCTGCAGCTGGCGCGACAACGGCCGGCTTGGTAATCTCTGCGACCACCGCTTTATGCGCCTGATACTTGCCATTCAGCGCTACAGCGACAATAAAAGCAAATACCAAGCCAATGCACCAGAACCATTTTTTAACGCGGCTACGGGCAGCGTCAGGGGCTAGCGGAGCGGCATTGGCGGCGTCTAAGCCTGATGCACCCGCTTTCCAGGCTTGCTTTGACAAATCCACATAGCCGTCTGCAGCAGGGTCTTTGTGCGGGTCATACGCGGCTGTCATTTGGTACCGCCCCAGCCCTTGACGGCGTTGACTACAAAGGCGATAGGCTTGTCCAGCCAGCCTTGTTGATAGGCGTAACAGCCGCCGGCAATGACGGCTGCAGCGACGGTGATCTGTCCAATGATTTCAAACATGGTTTACTCCTTCGGTTTAATGATGCTGTTGGCGCAGCCCGTGCCGCCGTCCTCGACGGGTTTGCAATTGATAAGCCGCTCCCAGCGGTCTTTGCAGTGTCCGGCGCAGGTTTTGAGCCATGTTGGCAGCCATTGCATGTTTGAAACGGCATCGCAACCGCCGTTGTCCAGTGGTTTGATATGGTCCATTTGCCAATCAGGACAAGCGCCTTTGGTCAGGCCGGTTGCTGGGCACGGGTTTTGAGCGCGGAAAGCTGTCGTCACTTTGGAATCTCGCAGTACTTTGTTGGTCACCGCATCGCGTGCCGGCTCGCCACAGTAGCGGGTCTCGATCAGGCGAAGGTCTGTTTGAGATGCGTTTGACAGCAGCGCGTTGGGTACATTGACCTGAGAAGCGCAGCCGGTCAGAAAAAGCAGGACGATGAGTAGGTAACGCATCATTTTTTGAATACCCAAAAAATGGCTTTGAAAATAGCCATGATGACGGTCAAAATAGCCGGCGCTGCTTTGGCGGGCGTGGCTTGGATGGCTTCGACTACCACCTCAGGCACAGCCTTCAACGCACGCTGGTACAGCACAGAGCGATGCTCCATGCCGTTTGTGCCGCCGTTGATGACCTTGGTGCAGCCGATGATGTCGCCAGCGTCTGCAAAACGGTTCAAGTGGTGCGATTGCCACCACCATGCGGCTGACCGTGCGGCGTTGGTAACTTCACTGAGTAAATCAGGGTTGTTGACGCAATCAATCCCCAACGCGGCGGCGGTTTTTTCGTAGTTGTAGCGGCCTGTTGTCTGAATCAAGCCACGCCCACGGAATCGAAAGCCGTCACCTTCTTGTGTGTTGCCAAGGTTGACTCGGCCTTCATAGCGACTTTGCGCCGCTGTTGGTCCCCAAATCTCGACCGTGTAGTGCATGCCGCCTGATTCATGCCCGATTTGTGCCAGGAACATCGCCTGCCGCAAGCGCGTGTCAATGCCAAATTCAAGCATTGCGGCATCAATGGTGGCCAGCCATTCAGTAGCGCGGTCAATCCTTGCGCCGGTGGCTTGGGCTAGTTGGGTGGCGTTCATGGTTTAGGCACCTCAGCCGGCAGGTCTTGGTGAAAATACTGAGCGACTTGCGCGAGTATTACCAAGCCCAGCGTGATGTAGGCAATGTTGGCCGTGATCCACAAGGGGAACACTGCAATCCATGATGCAGGCGCTGCCATCCAATAGGATTGAATTGCA
>JAYTPK010000295.1:0-29589 GCA_043747295.1 Polaromonas sp.
GTGCATGCAAGCACCGCTGGGCCCAGCGATTGCGGTCAGTGACGCCGTAGCGGCCCGCACATCGCAAGACACTTTGCAGTTCGACGCACGCTTTGGCGCGGGGCAAGACGTGTTTGACGCGATGCGCAGGCTGCTGGATGTGCAGAGCAATGGTTACGCGGCCTAACCCTTAACTATTTACTATGAATTTAATAGCTAAATAACTAATGAATACTTGGACTATCAGCCGATTTGACCTGATTAGCCAGATGCCTCAGATAACCAGCCCGTTCACCCTGAGCTTGTCGAAGGGTTTATGAGGACTTCGACAAGCTCAGCCCGAACGGTTATTTTTCAGCATCTGAGGCATCTGGCTAATCAGGTGTTTTGATTACTTTTTAAGGCAAATATGACCAAAATAGGTATCGTAGGGGTTGGAGCCATCGGCGGCTGGCTTGGCGCGCAGCTAGGCCAAGTTACAAGTGTGCAATTAAGCGTATTGGCGCGCGGTGCCACACTCGCAGCTTTACAAAAAGACGGCATCACGCTGCACCGCAAAAACGCAGATGGTCATGCGCACACAGTGCACGCGCGGCCTCTAACCTCTGACAGGGCGGCGGCACTGGGCGTGCAAGATGTTGTCATCATCTGTGTGAAAGCACCGTCGTTGGTTGCTGTGGCAGCGCAGGTTGCACCCATGCTGGGCCCGGATACCGTTGTGCTCAGCGCCATGAACGGTGTGCCTTGGTGGTTTTTGCAAGGCTTTGGTGGTGCGGCGGCGGGCCAGCGCTTGCACAGTGTGGACGCCGATGGCAGCATTGCACAGCATGTGCCAGCGCAGCGCGTCATAGGCTGCGTGGTGCATGCCAGTTGTTCGACCAGCGCACCCGGCGTGGTGCAGCACCATTTTGGCAACGGCTTGATCATTGGTGAGCCAACAGGCGCAGTCACTGCGCGCGCGCAGAAACTGTTGGCATTGCTGCAGCAAGCAGGCTTTGCTGCCACGCTATCGCCGCAAATTCAGCGCGACATTTGGTACAAGCTGTGGGGCAACATGACAATGAACCCTATCAGCGCTATTACCGGAGCTACCACTGACAAAATCTTGCAAGACGAATTAGTACGCAGCTTTGTATCGCAGGTGATGCTGGAGGCTAAAGACATTGGCGCAAAAATCGGTATCCCCATCGACCAAGACCCAGAGCATCGCCATGCTGTGACTTTGAAGCTAGGCGCTTTTAAAACATCGATGCTGCAAGACGTAGAAACCGGTAAGCCCGTGGAGCTGGACGCATTAGTGGGCGCAGTGCAAGAGTTAGGCCGCATGACGCAAGTACCTACGCCCTACACGGACGCGCTGTTTGGCTTGGCACGCTTGCATGCCCAAGTGCGAGGTTTGTATTAGTTCAACGGTAGCTGCTGCAGTTAACGATGTAGCTGCTGCAGTTTAACGATGTAGCTGCTTTGCAGCAGCCTCTACCAGCGCAGCAGTCAAGCTGTCGAGCACGTCAGACTCTAAGTTCCAGCAGTGCCAGTACAGCTGCACATGAAGGTGATGCCACGGCGCAATGTTAACCAAGCGGCCTGCGTCGATCAGAGGCTGCACCATCAATGCAGGCACTACGCTCACGCCCCAGCCTGCTAGCACAGCGCGCACTTGGGCTTCTGAGCTGGGCACAAACACTTGGTTGAGCGTGACACGTTTAAGGCCAAAGGCCTTGGCTACAAACTCGGTTTGCATGTCGTCTTTGCGGTTGAACGCAATAAACGGCACGTTGCGAAAATTATGCGCTGTCAGGCCCGTTCTCACATCCAGCTGCGTGCCACTGGGCCCATCACTGGAGCACACGGCTATGTACTCCATACCACCCAATGGCTGCACTTTACAGCCACGCAAAGCCTGCTTGAGCGTTGTCACGCAACCCAACACTTGGCCGCCCCGTAACCATTCTTGCGTAAAGTCTTGGTCATCGGTAATGATCTCCAGCGGCAAGCCTTGGCGCACCAAGTCACCCACCGCGCCCATCGCCCAAGTGGCAATGCTGTCAGCGTTGATCGCAATAGAGACTCGTTCTTCGTCGCGCGCACCACCTATTGAGCTGGGGGCCAGTTCTTTCAGGTCGCGCTCTAGGTCGGCACGCAGCAGGCGCATTTGCTTGGTGTGTTTGAGTAGCAGTTGGCCGGCAGAGGTAGCCTTCAGCGGGCGGCTGCGCACAATTAGTACGGTGCCCACTTGCGACTCTAGTGCGCGCAGGCGCTGCGACACTGCAGACTGCGTGATTGACAGGCGCTGCGCTGCCCGCTCAAAACCACCTTCTTCGACGATAGCGGCTAAGCACTCCAGTGCATCAGGGTCAAAAGTGCTCATAACGGTATCAAATAGTGAGGAAAGCGAGTTCTTGTACTATTAGTTTATCTGATGTTTTTACTGATAAGTTAATTCAACTGTTAATTTAATACGAAATACCGCACACTGCTTGCCATGAAAGTTATTGTTCTAGGCGCAGGTATTATTGGCATCAGCACGGCGTGGCACTTGCTAGAGCGTGGGCATGACGTGGTGGTCATAGATCGCCAAGATGGCGCAGCACAAGAGGCCAGCTTTGCCAACGGTGCGCAAATATCCATCAGCTACTGCGAGCCTTGGGCCAGCAAAGGCACGCCGCTCAAAGCACTCAAGTGGATGCTCTCGCCCGAGGCGCCGCTGCTGTTTCGCCCGCAGTGGCCGCTGGGCAAAGGCTTTGCGCAGTACACCTGGGGCTTGCAGTTTTTAGCGCAGTGCAACGACGCAGCGTTTGAGCGTAATGTGCAGCAACTGGTGGCCTTGGGCCGCTACAGCCACGCAGCGCTGAAAGACGTGGTCAATGCGACTGGCATGCAATACCAGCGCCTAGAAAAAGGCATTGCCCACTTTTTTACCGACCAAAAGTCTTTTGACGACGCAGCGCATGAAGCAGCACTGATGCAAAAGTACGGCGTTGACCGCCATGTGGTAAGCCGCAATGAGTTGCTAAAAATTGAGCCCGCTTACAAAAACTTTGCCCACCAGATCTCCGGTGGTACCTACACTGCCAGCGACGAGTCTGGCGATGCCTTAATTTTTACCCAAAAGCTCTCAGCACTGTGCGCCGAGCGGGGCGCGCAACTGTTGTTTAACCACGATATTGAAAAGTTGAGCACCATCAGCAATACGCTAGACAGCGTAACCGTGCGCGCGCAGCAAAGCGGTACCCAAAGCACCCTGCGAGCAGACGCCGTAGTGGTGGCGTGTGGCAGTTATTCTGCCCCTTTGTTGCGCAAAATAGGGGTCAGCATTCCTGTCTACCCGGGCAAGGGCTACAGCGCCACACTGCGCTTACTCAAGCCTGAGGCCGCACCTATGGTGTCGTGTATTGACGATGATAAGAAAATAGCTATCTCGCGCCTGGGCAACCAACTGCGCGTAGCAGGCACCATTGAAGTGGGTGGGTATGACCTATCGCTTACCTCCAGCCTGGCACAGCGGCGTTGCCAAATGCTGCTAGACCGCATTGAAAAGGTATTGCCCGGTGTGGCCGATACACGCAACGCAAGCCTTGGTGGGCAGCCTAATTTTTGGTGCGGCTTGCGCCCTGCCACGCCCACTAACATTCCGTTGATTGGCCGCACCAAGATTAACAAACTATGGGTCAACACAGGCCACGGCACGCTGGGCTGGACGCACGGTGCAGGCTCGGGCAAAGCTATTGCCGAGCTACTGACTGGGCAGCAACCTGACATGGCATTTAACTGCTACGGCTTTGCTCCTAAAACCAGTTAAACACAAGCCCCCTACGGCGCTCAACACTGACGCTGTTATTGTTTGCGCTGCACAAACAAATTGCGTTTAGCGTCCTCGGGGTAGGCAAAGGTCACCGCGCCATTTTTTACCATGCCCATCACCAGCATGTTTTGGCTGACTGCGTCTTTGTCGTTCAGGCTAAAAGGCTTCTCGTACGTTGCCACCACACCGTAATACGTACGCGGCATGTTTTCTAGCGCTTTCTTCAGTATCGGGCCTGTCACGTTGCCGTCGCGCACGCCAAATAGTGAGTACATCAACAAATACGTTGCGTCGTAGCCCTGAGCTGCTGCCACAGGCACGCTCATGCGCTTAGATTTAAACTTGCGTGCATAGGCTGACAAAAATGCTGTTCGGCGCTCGTTACTTGGCTCGGCAATAAAGGTTTGCGCCATCAGCGCACCGTCTGCTGCTTCTTTGGCACCATCGATGAAAAATGGGAAAGACAGTGTCCATGCGCCCACTTGGGGCACCCTCCAACCTAGCTCTTTGCGGCCATTGGCGATGACTGCATTTTCTGGGCCTACGGTGTAGCTAAATACGACGTTAGCCCCAGCATCGCGCGCTGCTTTAAGCTCAGTAGTTAAATCTTTGACACCGGTAGCAAAGCGCGCAATATGCACGGCTTTGAGTTGTTTAGCTTCGAGAGCTTTTTCTACGTCTTTGAGGCCTGCCTCACCGTAGCCGGAGGTGTCGGCAAATATGGCCACTTTGGTCCAGCCCCGTTTGACAATGTCCTCAACCACAAAGGGGGCTTGAATGGCATCGCGTGCTGAGTTACGAAAGATAAAGCTGTCTGCCGCTGGAAATTTAGTGGTCAGCGGTGTGCCAGTGGCGCACGGGATCAACAAAGGCATTTGGGCTGCCTGAAAAGCATCTAGCGACTTGGCCGCCACGCCCGTGTTGCAAAAACCAATCACCATGGACACTTTTTCAGCGATCAGGGCTTGGCTTTGTTTAAGGCCTTCGTCGGGGTTGGCTTTATCGTCCTTGATCACCAGCTCTAGCGGCCTGCCAAGATAGCCGCCCACGGCGTTGATTTCTTCGACCGCCAGCTGAATGCCCTGCAGCATAGGCATGCCAAAGTCAGCCGATGGGCCGGTAAATGGGCCAATTACACCCAGGCGGAAGGTGTTGGTCTGAGCAAAGGCAGGGCTGATAACTAAACACAGAGCCAGTGCAAAGGTACTACTAAGGAATCTCATAAAACAGCACTTTCGAAGTCGATATGTCATTTTATTGACACGCCCCATTTAAGTGCTACGGGTTGTTACGGAGAATCCATTCGAATAGCTTACTTATTGCCTCATAGAACCGCGTGAAATTATTTCAATGAGTATCTTTATTCGCACTTAACGCACCGAGCCAAGTTTGGCAGGCTGCAAACTGCCTGTGGCGGGGCTTGGCAATAAGCGCTCACTTTGCCAGCGCACCAGGTCTAGCCACATTTGCCGCATCTCAGAGGCCAGCGGTGTGCGAAACGCGCTGGGCAGCTCGATGGTGACCACGGGCATGCGCTTGTGCACGCCGCCGTAGTTGCCCAAGCTGCCGGGAAAGATGCCTACTTGGTCAAGGTACAAGCGCCCTAGTTTGGCAGGTGGTGTAGTGGGGCCGTCAAAGTCCAGCACGCCATACGGTGCATGGATTGCGACAATCATGTTGGGCTTAAAACGCTCCATCTCATCGTGCAGAAATTTTGACTCGGGCTCGCTCAGCGGCCGTGGGCCTGGCCAGCGGCGCGGGTCACGTTTGACTTTTTGCTCCCAGTAAATCGGGGCTTCTTTCTCCCAGCCTGGGGTGGGAAAGTTGCGGTTCAAATCAACCCCGTTGGCATTGGTGCGCCGGGCTGGGCTGGTGAGCAAACCGTCGGGGTTGAGCAGGGGCACAAAGCGCCAGTGGGTTTGCGCAGGAATCTGCCCTGCCAGCTCTATCCAATGCAAAGCCAGTGCTGTGGACGACAGCTCATCACCATGAATGCCGCCCACCACCAGCACACGCAGCTTGGGCGCAGTTGTGGGCATGTCGCGCACCCACAGCGGTTGGCCTTTGACAGAGCGGGCTTTGCTGTCTTGCAGCTTGGCCGATTGGCACAAAGCCATCGACACATTGGGCAGCTTGCGTGATAGCTCGTCGCAGCCTGCCGCACTGGCGCTTAGTGCCCACGCGCTCAGTACCATCGCTCCCACAGTTAAAAGGATGCGGCGCATGGGTTAGACGGCGGTCTTGTTTTTGCGCAACAGCTCGCGTGCAGTGCGCAGTGCGTTGTCAAGTTGCGCACCTAACAAGTCGGCAGATGCAACGCCCGCGATGCGCGGAGCAATCTCACTACCTTGCGCGTTCAAGAACAGCACGGTGGGCGTAAGCTGGGCTTGGTAGGCCTGCGCAATGTCTGCGCCGTTGCTGCTTGCGCCCTGAAAGTTAGCCACCAATAGCTTGCGGTCGTTGACGGTAATTTGAAAAGCAGGCAAACCTTCTGCGCGCATGGGTGCAAGGTAATTGCGGCGCAAAAGCTCGCACCACGGGCAGCCGGGCAAGCTGACTAGTAGCACCAAAGGCTCGCCCTTGCTTTGCGCCGCCAGTGCGGCGGTTTGCAGTGATGCTGGTGTGGGCAGCGGCGTCTCGCGTGGTTGCGCGAGCGCTGCGCTGCTGACCAAGCAAGCTGCAAGCAAAGTGCGGCGTTTCATGCAGCGCAATCTTGAAGTACGCGCACCAAATCATCGGGCGCGCTGACCATCGGGTCGTGGCCTGTAGCCATCACCACGATATGTCCACCACGTGCCCATGCACCCCCCCAAAACTGCGGGTCACGTACACGTTGGCGAATGCTGTCTATGGTAGCCATAGCGGGTGCGTTGCAGTCGACAAAAGTGCGCGCTACGCCACCTACACGTTGCGCATCAAACTGCAAAGCGTGGGTGTAGGGCTGGGCTGGATGCGGGGTTTGGCGGCGCTGCACCCAGGCGTGGTCCTCGCCGCCCAGGCCAAAGATCGCAGGATCGGGGGGTGGAAAGGTGTTGAACTCTGAGGCTGCAGCCGCATTCACACGCGCATCGCGTATAGCGGGTACGTGGCGTGAGCTCCAGCTCTCGCCAGGCTCGGGGATGCAAGCATCTAGGTACACCAAGTGTTTGATGCGCTGGGGCATGCGGTCGGCAATGGCCGTGCCGATCATGCCTGCGTAGCTGTGCACTACCAACACCACGTCGCTTAACTCTTGTGTTTCTATGACTGCCACCACATCGGCAATATGCGTTTCTAGCGTGATGCTACGGCTCATCAAGTGCGCCCGCTCGCCCACGCCCGTCAGCGTTACAGCATGCGCCACGTGGCCTGCGCGTACTAACGCAGGCTGCACGCGGGCCCAACACCATGCTCCGTGCCATGCGCCATGTACTAAGACGAAATTAGCCATCACAAACCCTCATTTACCTGTGTTTTAGTGCTGTAGTCCAAGTATTTATTGCTCGGACAGCTATAAAATTAATAGCGCATCTATTGTTTTCTATTGTACTGCGCTAACCCGCTGGCGTGCTGCGCAGGCTGTGCAGCACCTCGTCAGTATGTTGGCCTAGCGTGGGCGGCGGCAGGTCGTTGCGCGGGGGTGTGAGCGACATTTTGATCGGGCTGGCCACCAGCCGCACATCGCCTGCCAGCGGATGTTGCCAAGTGTGCACCATGCCGCGCGATAGCACCTGAGGGTCGGCAAACACCTCGGCCAAATTATTGATAGCGCCGCAGGGTACTTTGGCCGCTTCCAGCGCGGCCAGCCAGTCGGCTTTGCTGCGGGTTTTAAAAACGGCTTCAAGCAGCGGTACCAAGGTGGCACGGTGGCGCACGCGATCGGCATTTTTGATAAAGCGCGTGTCAGCGGCTAAGTCTGCCCGCCCTGCCACGGCGCACATCTTGGCAAACTGGCCGTCGTTACCCACAGCCAATATGAAGTGGTCTTTGTCACCGGCGGCGTTGGGCGCGGTTTCAAATACTTGGTAGGGCACGATGTTTTGGTGTGCGTTGCCTGCGCGGCCGGGCACTTTGCCAGTTTTTTCGCCACTGACTAGATAGTTAGCACCTAGGTTGGCCAACATAGCCACTTGGGTGTCGAGCAGCGCCATGTCAATGTGCTGGCCCTGCCCTGTACGATGTGCATGCCGCAGTGCCGCCAAAATAGCAGTGCACGCATACATGCCAGTGAACAAATCTGCCACGGCCACGCCTACTTTTTGCGGGCCACCACCGATGTCATCGCGCTCGCCAGTGACGCTCATCAGGCCGCCCATGCCTTGTACCGCATAGTCGTAGCCTGCGCGGTCTTTGTAGGGACCTGTCTGGCCAAAACCGGTAATGCTGCAGTACACCAAAGAAGGCTTGAGCTTGTGCAGGCTGGCAAAGTCCAGCCCATAGCGCGCCATGTCGCCGACTTTAAAGTTTTCTACAAACACATCGCAATGCAGCACTAAATCACGGATAGTTTGCTGGCCCTCAGGGGTAGCTATATCGCAAGCTACCGAGCGCTTGTTGCGGTTAGTGCCTAGGTAATACGCTGCCTCGGTAGTGTCATTACCCTGCGCGTCTTGCAAAAACGGCGGCCCCCAAGTGCGCGTGTCGTCACCGCCCACGCCGTCTTTCATCGGGCGCTCAATTTTTATAACATCAGCCCCTAAATCAGCCAAGGTTTGGGTACACCACGGCCCTGCTAATACGCGGGACAGGTCAAGAACTTTAATATCATCTAAAGCATTCATAAATAGCGTATCTCGCACAGCAGTGCATCAAATTAAGGGGATTGAACTTGTATAGTCTATCCAAACGATAATACAAGCATGTTTTACCCATCAAAAAGCCCAATAGTCCAAGTATTTACTGCTCAAGCAGCTACGCTATTAGTAGCAATTGGTTTGTTTGGGATGGTGGCAGCATGCACACCCGCCTTTAATTGGCGAGATGTGGGTTTTGACGGTGCGCCCGTAACCGCACTGCTGCCGTGCAAGCCTGATCGGGGCGAGCGCACCGTGGCGCTGGCAGGCGCACCGCGCCAGATGGTGATGGTGGGCTGCGAGACTGGGGGGGCTACGTTCACTGTGGCCTTGGTCAATACACAAGATTTGGCCCAAGTGCCTACGGTTCTAGCGCAGCTGCGTGCGGCGAACAAGGCTACGCAAAGCCGTTATTTGCAGCATGGGCCGTGGGTGGTGCAGGCCTCCATCTATGGCACACCTAGCGCTGAGCGCGACGGGCCCGGCGCGCTCAGCAATGAAGTGGCTGAAACGTTTTTTAAAGGCATTACGCTAGCTGGCAAGCCATGACAACCCCAACATTAATAACGGCACAACAGGCGGGCGACCACACGTTGCCGCGCAACTTAGCCGTGCAGGTGTTTTTAGCATTTGCCTTAGCTTATTTTTTGTCGGCCTTGGTGCGCGCCATCACCGCTACGCTGTCACCTGTGCTGCGTACTGAGTTTGCGCTGTCGTCGGGTGACTTGGGGCTGTTGGCGGGGGGCTATTTTTTAGGTTTTGCGCTCACGCAGTTGCCACTGGGCAAATGGCTGGACACACACGGCCCGCGCAAAGTGATTTTGTGTTTCTTAAGCGTGGCGGTGCTGGGCTGTGTGGCGTTTGCCATGGCATCTAGTTTTGTCGGCTTGCTGGCGGCGCGCGTGCTGTGCGGTGTGGGCGTGAGCGCTTGCCTGATGGCCCCGCTCACCGCATACCGCCGTTGGTTTAAGCCCGAGACGCAGCTGCGCGCTAATTCATGGATGTTGATGACCGGCTCATTGGGCATGGTGGCGTCCACGCTGCCTGTGCAGTGGCTGCTGCCACAGGTGGGCTGGCGGCCCATATTTATAGGTTTGGCGGTGTTGATTGGCGTGTCCATCGCAGTGCTGGCATGGCGGCTACCCGTGTGGCCTGCGCAGTCTGTGGCAGCACGTGCGGGCAGCGACAGCAGTGCCCATAGTGCAACCGGTAGTGGAGCCCATAGTGGCTACAGCACGATCTGGCAGCACCCGTATTTTCGCCGCCACTTGTGGACAGGCTTCTTTAACTACGGTGGTTTACTGGCCGTGCAAACCTTGTGGGCTGGGCCGTGGCTGGTGCAGGTCAGTGGCTACACGCCTGCGCAGGCGGCCACAGGGTTGTTTGCTATCAACGTGTGCATGCTGCTGACCTTTTGGACCTGGGGCATGCTTAACCCCCTGCTCGCGCGCAGGGGCTGGCATGCAGACTGGCTGATTGCACGCGGCATGCCTTTAAGCTTAGTGGTTTTGGTCTGCATTTGCTGGGCAGGCCCGGCTACGCCATGGTGGGCGTGGGCCTTGTTTTGCATGTGCTGCAGTTTTATGTCACTGGCCCAGCCTGCGGTGGGCATGGCTTTTCCAGCTGCCTTGGCCGGCCGTGCGCTCAGCGCCTATAACTTGGTGATTTTTGCGGGGGTGTTTGTGGTGCAATGGGGCATTGGCCTGTTGATTGACCTGTTCAAAGCACAGGGTTTGGGTACAGTGGATGCGTTTCGCGCAGCTTTTGCTTTATTTTTTATCTGCAGCTTAGCGGCGTATTTGCGATTTGTTTTGGATAATAAGACCATCTCCCCGGCTAGACTGCACGCTACAGCATGAACCATATCGTCATCATCGCACACGCCCCGCTGGCCTCGGCCCTGCGCAGCTGCGCGTTGCATGTATTTCCAGACTGCGGCGCTTACGTGACTGCGCTAGACGTGCAACCCAACACGCCACCCGAAGAAACTGTCGCCCAAGCACGCGTCATGCTGGCTCAGCGCAGGGCCCCCAGCGCACTGCTGTTGGCCGATATTTTTGGTGCCACGCCGTCCAATGTGGCGCGCGAGCTGACTGACGGTGTCAACACCAAACTGATCACGGGTGTCAACCTGCCCATGCTGCTGCGCGCCATCACCTACCGCCACGAAAGCCTAGACGCGCTGACCGCGCGTGCACTGGCAGGCGGCGCACAAGGCGTGATGCAAGTGGCAGTGACGGCCCCGCAAAATCAAACTAAAAAACTCCATGATCCAGACCACCATCACCATCAGCAATAAACTGGGCCTGCACGCCCGCGCATCCGCCAAGCTCACCAAAATGGCGGGCAGCTTTCCGTGCGAAGTGTGGATGGCACGCGGCGAGCGCCGCGTGAACGCCAAGTCCATCATGGGGGTGATGATGTTGGCTGCTGGCATGGGTGTGGAGGTGATGGTAGAGACCAACGGCGCGCAAGAGCAAGAAGCAATGGATGATTTGCTGGGCCTGATCAACGACAAGTTTGGTGAAGGCGAATAAATGACCCCCACGCTTGTCACTTCGTGTACTGCGCTGCCCCCCGAGGGGGCCCTTGCACCTTGGGGCGGCCCGGCGGCGCTGGATTGCAAGCTATGACTTTTTCCATCCACGGCCTGGCAGTTTCACGCGGTATCGCTATTGGGCGGGCTGTGGTGGTGGCGTCTAGCCGAATGGATGTGGCGCACTACTTTATCAAAGCCGATCAAATTGACGCTGAGCTTCTGCGGGTAAAAGACGCTAAAGACGCAGTGGTGGGCGAGCTGATCAAACTGCAGCATTCATTGGTAGGCAAAGACGCTAAAGACGCGCCCAGTGAGCTAACGGCCCTGCTCGATGTACACCAAATGCTGCTGCAAGACCAAACCTTGCAAGACGGCGTGACGCACTGGGTCAAAGACCGTTTGTACAACGCCGAATGGGCGCTGATTACGCAACTAGAAGTGGTCTCGCGCCAGTTTGACGAAATGGAAGACGCCTACCTGCGCGAACGCAAGGCCGACCTTGAGCAAGTGGTGGAGCGCGTGCTGCGCGTCATGAAAGGCGTGGCATCACCTATTGCCGCTCCCCCTGCACCGCGCAAGCGTCAGCAAGGCCAGCAAGACTTATTGCTGGGCGACGGCCAAGACGTGCCGCTGATTTTGATTGCGCACGATCTGAACCCCGCTGACATGCTGCAGTTTAAAACCAGCGTGTTTGCAGGCTTTGTCACCGACGTGGGCGGCAAAACATCGCACACCGCCATCGTGGCGCGCAGCATGGACATCCCTGCAGTGGTGGGCGCTCGCACGGCCAGCCAGCTGGTGCGCCAAGACGACTGGGTGATTGTGGACGGCGATGCCGGGGTGATCGTGGTCGACCCATCGCCCATCATCTTGTCAGAGTACGGTTTTAAGCAGCGCCAAGGCGAGCTAGAGCGCGAGCGCTTGTCGCGCCTGATGCACACTCCAGCCATCACGCTAGATGGCCAAAAAATTGAACTATTGGCCAATATCGAAATGCCCGAAGACGCTGCCCCCGCGCTGGCCAGCGGGGCAGTGGGTGTGGGCTTGTTTCGCAGTGAATTTTTATTCATGGGACGTGGCGGTGTAGCTGGCGGCAAGCTGCCTGGCGAAGACGAGCAGTACGCCGCCTACGTGCGCGCAGTCGAGGGCATGGAAGGCCTGCCCGTCACCATCCGCACCATCGACGTGGGCGCAGACAAACCCCTGGACGCTGGCAGCCACCATAGCGACAGTCACACCCACTTGAACCCCGCACTGGGCCTGCGGGCCATCCGCTGGAGCTTGTCTGAGCCTGCGATGTTTCGTACCCAGCTGCGTGCTATCTTGCGCGCAGCAGCGCACGGCAGAGTTAATCTGATGATTCCCATGCTGTGCGCAGCCAGCGAAATACGCCAAACCTTGCGCCAGCTTGATCTGGCCCGCGTCGAGCTGGACAACCGGGGTGTAGGGTATGGCCAAGTGCAAATTGGCGCGATGATTGAGGTGCCCGCTGCAGCTCTGTCGCTGCCGCTATTTTTAAAATACTTTGACTTTTTATCGTTGGGTACCAACGATTTGATTCAGTACACACTGGCCATTGACCGCGCTGATGAGTCAGTAGCCCATCTGTACGATCCACTGCACCCTGCCGTGCTGCAGCTGGTGGCCCAAACCATTGCGGCCTGCAACGCGCAAGGCAAAGGCGTGAGTGTGTGCGGCGAGATGGCAGGCGACGTGGGCATGACGCGCCTGTTGCTGGGCCTGGGCCTGCGCACCTTCTCAATGCACCCTGCCCAGGTGCTGGCGGTTAAACAAGAAGTGCTGCGTGCTGACACGGTCAAGCTGCAAGCCTTTGCCCAGCGCGTGCTGACCAGCGATGATCCCGCGCAAGAGATACTGAATTAAGCCGCTAAGGCCTATTTACCAACAAAATAGCCCGGTAGTCCAAGTATTCATTACTTATATAGCTACATAATTTATAGCAAACAACTTCTTATGGATTGGCAAGCTGCAAAAGTCTCTCTTTGGTTGGCAGCGCTCACGGCGGTGCTACTGCTGCCGCTGTCGCTGTGGCTGGCCCGCTGGCTGGCGGTGACACACAGCCGCACCAAGCCTTGGGTAGAGGCGCTACTCATGCTACCGCTGCTGCTGCCGCCTACCGTGGTAGGTTTTTATTTACTCACAGCGTTAGGGCCTGCATCGCCAGTGGGTGCATGGCTGGCAGCCCATTTGAATGTGCAGCTGGTGTTCAGCTTTCAAGGTTTATTATTGGCATCGCTATTGGTGAATATTCCGTTCATGGTGCAACCGATTCAGCGCGCGCTCAGTGCTATCGCACCCAGCGTGCGCGAGGCTGCGTGGGTGGGCGGGCTGGGCCCTTGGCGCACTTTCACCACCATCGAGCTACCGCTGGCCTGGCCAGGTGTGCTGGCAGGTGTAGCGCTGACAGTGGCACATACGCTGGGTGAATTTGGCGTGGTGTTGATGGTGGGCGGCTCGATTCCCGGCGAGACCAAAACCCTGTCGGTAGCCATCTATGACCGCGTGCAAGCCTTTGACAATACCGGCGCGCATGTGATGGCGCTGGCGCTGGTGGTGTGCTCGCTGCTGGCACTGGTGGTGGTATTTCGCACGCAGGGCAAGTCCGCAGCCAGCGGGTAGCCGCCCAGCAATGGTTACGAGGCTAAGCCTGTGTCAGACCAAAAGCCTACTACGCCTGTCTAACGGCGGCATTGAAAAACGGAAAACTTACCGGCTGAACCATAATGCATACGTAACCGCACTCAACCTTGCCTCTTTTAAAAACTCAAATGTATTTAACGACCTATCCGCGCTATGTCTTGCAGTGTGTGGGCGTGCTGCTCAGCTTCTTATGCCACGCTGCAGTGGCACAGGTCTGTGCTACCCCGGGTAACGACGCTGCCACAAGCTCGATTGCGGGCATTGTCAACACTTACTACCCTGGTACGGGTGCGGCTGTGCCGCCCGGTGCTACTTCTATTGCTGTGGGTGCGTTAGACACTGCGGGTGGCACTGTGGGCAGCTACCGCAACGGCGCATCCAGTCCTACGGCAGGTGCTTACCGCTACCAAGTGGTGCGCGTGCCGCAATACGCTGTGGTAACGCTCACTGCGAACGTGGTGCCCCCAGCTTGGAATGGTGCTGCGGTGTGTCCGGCTGCAGCGCAGTGGCCTAATTTGCTTAGCCCGGCAGGTTTGGCACTACCCACATTGCCTGCATTAGGGTGCGTGAGTTTTGTACTCGCGTGCGACGTTACTGCTACGGGGCAATAAACATGGCAGCGCCAGTATCTGCGGGCCAGACGGGCACAGGTTGGCGGCTGCAAGTGGCTTTAAGCTGCCGCGCACCCGTGCCACTGCAGGCCGAGTTTAGCTGCGCACCAGGCGAGCTGGTGGCGCTGGTCGGCCCCTCAGGCAGCGGCAAAACGACTTTGCTGCGCGCGATTGCCGGGCTGTTCAATTCCCCCAGCTTGCAAGGCAGCGTGACGCTGCAGCGCACGGGCGATCACGCGGTACAAAGCAGTGTGTGGTTTGACAGCACGCAACACGTTAACCTGCCGCCACAGCAACGGCGTGTGGGCTTGGTGTTTCAGCAATACGCATTATTCCCGCACCTGTCTGCTAGAGATAACATAGCAGTATGTGCAGAAGATACTTGGACTTGGGCTGAAAAATATGTGCAATCGGTGGCTTTGTTGCACCGCATGGGTATGTCCGACTTAGCCCAGCGCCTGCCCCACCAGCTCAGCGGTGGGCAGCAGCAGCGCGTGGCATTAGCGCGTGCGCTGGTGCGCTTACTGCCACTGGGCCACCCTGCTAACGTGACAGGCGCCGTTCCTTGGCCTACAAATGATGCGTCCAGGGCCGCAGCTAACATGAACGCCCCTGGTGTCCTGCTGCTAGACGAGCCGTTTTCAGCCGTCGATGCGCCCATGCGTCAGGTCTTGTACCGCGAGCTGGCCCAGTTACATGCCAGCCTGCAGCTGCCCATCGTGCTGGTGACCCATGACTTGGCCGAAGCCCGCCGTTTGGCCGACCGGGTAGTGATTGTGGATGCCGGCACCACACTGCAAAGCGGTCCACCCGAGCGGGTTTTGCGCAGCCCACGTAACGCCCGTGTGGCGCAGCTGGTGGGCATTCATAACCATTTTTCCGGGGTGTTTGGCGGCGTGCCTGTACCGGTTAAAAACGCGCCACTTAGCCAGCAAAACTATGGCCAACTGCAATGGGGCACGCATGTATTGCAAGTAGGCGATAAAGGCAAAATTCAAGCAGGTACCGCTGTAACATGGGTATTAGCTGGCGACGCGGTGCAAATATTGCAAACCCAGTCTGTAGCAGCGCTAGGTGTGCAAGAGCCAGCGGACAATTATCTGCCCTGCGAACTGACCGAAATGCTGCCTCTGGGCGAGATCTGTGTCTGCAAGCTGGCCGTGCCCGGCGCGCCAGCAGACAACGTGGTGACCTTGAATTTATCTACCGCCGTATTGCGCAGCTTTAGCGCTAGCGTAGGCAGCACGCTGGTGCTGCACATACCGCCCGCTGCAGTGCACATCATGCCTGTGCGGGGTTTAGGTGGCTAAAACCACCCTTTTGCTATGATTTAAATAGCTAGATAAGTAATAAATACATGGACTACAGCCTAATATTGCTGTTTTTATGCCATAAATACGGCAATAAACGCGATCAGTAACATCATGATGCCGCCAACGACTGGCAGCACGACAGGCATGAACGGGACGATAGCCTCTACGCCGTCTTTTTCTACAGCGGAATCGGTGGACTGGTGTGATGGTGCAGACATGGGGATATCCTCAAAACTGGTAAAACTTCAAGCCGCGCTGTGCGCAGCTCTGATACTTGTATTTTAACGGTTTGACGCTGGGATGGTTTACCAGCTTCGAGCAGGCTTATTTGCCTCCTGGTTCCTCGTGGCTTCTTGCACAGAGCATGCCTTTAACTCCTACAAAGCCTGCGCCTCAAACCCCTGCGCCTTCAAAGCTGCGAGAACTTGCGCCACATGCTCATGGCCACGCGCTTGGATTACCAGTTCAATATCTACATTTTGCGCCGCTAGCAACGTAAATGCGCGCTGATGCTGCACCTCGTTGATATTGGCTCCCGCCTGCGACACGATGGCCGTGATGCGCGCCAGCGACCCCGGCACGTCACGCGCGCCTACGCGAATGCGCGCCAGCCGCCCTGCACGCACCATGCCGCGCTCGATGATGGACGACAGCAGCAGTGGGTCAATATTGCCGCCGCACAGCACCAAGCCTACTTTTTTGCCTTTAAAACGCTCGGGATACTTCAACACCGCCGCCAGCCCTGCAGCGCCTGCACCTTCTACCAAAGTTTTTTCAATCTCCAGCAGCATCACAATGGCTTGCTCAATATCGCCCTCATCCACCAGCAGCATGTCGTCGACCAAGCTGCGAATAATCTCTTGCGGTAGCTTGCCTGGTGTACCCACGGCAATGCCCTCGGCAATGGTGCTGGCACCTTGCACATGGGCTGTGCCTTTGATGGCGTTGAACATGGCCGGAAATCGCTCAGCCTGCACACCAACCATCTCGATATCAGGCTTGATGGCTTTGGCAGCCGTAGCAATGCCGCCAATCAGCCCGCCGCCGCCCACGGCAATCACCAAAGTATCTAATTGCGGCACCGTTTGCAGCATCTCTAGGCCCACGGTGCCTTGGCCTGCGACGATCAACGGGTCGTCGTAGGGGTGCACCAAGGTCAGGCCATCTCGGGCGGCTAGCTCTAGGGCATGGCTGCGCGCTTCGTCCAGTGTGTCGCCAAACAGCACCACCTGGGCACCCAGACGGCGGGTGTTTTCTACTTTTACACCTGGTGTGAACTGCGGCATCACAATCACCGCGCGCAAACCAAGGCGTGCCGCATGGTGCGCTACACCTTGGGCATGATTGCCTGCACTCATGGCCACTACACCCTTACAAGTGGCCAGCTCCAGTTGCGACAGCTTGTTGCAGGCACCGCGCTCTTTAAAGCTAGAGGTGAACTGCAGGTTTTCAAACTTCAAAAAAATCTGCGCGCCAGTGATGTTAGAGATGGTTTTACTCTCTACACAGGGCGTATTGAGCACATGGCCTTGCAAGCGCTGAGCGGCAGTTTGGATGTCGTGCAGGGTGATCATCGCGCCATTGTGCCCCTCAAACAGACTGCTTGCTGTGCTAATGTGTGGTGAATATCACACATGCAAGCCATGTAAATATGACCCTTGTGTCTTCCCAAGCATTGCAAAGAGCGTTATCGTAGTTCTATCAATAAACACGGGTCATCCCGTTGGAGGCTTAACATGGTCAAGCGCGCAGTCGCTGTCAGTGTGGGTTCTGATGAGAAACTCTTAGCGTCGCCCGGCCTGCGAGAGGCACCCGTGCTCGACCTGATGTGTTCGCACTTTGTCCTGGCCTTAACTGCCAAGCAAGGTGCTAAGTTCAATGTGCGCCGTGATTTAAACAGCTTGTTGGCGTTAGCGGGCCGCCACATTGTGTGGCCAGTGCATGTGCTGGCCAATGTGCGCGAATTTTTAAGCCGCCGATGCCAAGGCAACGAGTTTTGGAAAGGCCACGAGGCCTTAACTGCCACTGAGTTTTTAGAGCGCCACGGCGCATGGCGCGGCCCGTATGAAGAAGGCACATTGTTCTTCTACTTGGACGAGTTTGCCAAAGACGCACCCAAAGACCTTCTCACCATGCTTGCGGCTACCAGCGAATGGTTAACCCACGCGCTGAAAAAACATTCCACCTTGGTTGAGAAAAACATCGACGCATTGGCAGGCCTGCTGCAACTGAACAAAGCTGAGCGCGCGCTACTGTTGTACGGCACCCTGGCACGCTACCAACGTGACCTGCGCAGCTTGCTGGTGGAGTTTAAAGTTAACAACGCCCCCGAGGCTTACGCCGCGCTGGCCGATATTGCCGGTGTCAAAGCCAGCGACGTGGGCGAGGCGTTGCGCGCAGGCTCACGCTTAGAGCGCATTGGTTTGGTAGAAAATTTAATCTCCGAGCACAACATCACCGATCTAGCAGACCTGATGAAAGTCAGCGAGAAGTTGCCGCCCGTGCTGATGCGCGAGTACCGCGACCAAAGTGAGCTGATGGCCGTGTTTACACGCCCTGCGTCTAAAACATCTCTGGTCACCAAAGACTTTCATTTTGTCGATGACGATGTGCAAGTGCTGGTTAGCTTAATGCGCAACGCCGTAGAGCGCAAAGAGCTGGGCGTGAACGTGCTGCTGTACGGCCCCCCCGGCACGGGTAAAACTGAGCTGGCTAAAGTGGTGGCACAAGCCGCGGGGCTAGAGCTGTTTGAGGTGGAATACGCTGACCGCGATGGCAATTCGTTAAGCGGCCGTGACCGTTATCGCTCGCTACAAATTGCGCAAGTGTTTCTCAAAGGTGCGTCGCAAGCGTCCCTGTTGTTTGACGAAGTAGAAGACGTTTTTCCGCCTATCAGCGTAGACGCAGCGCAGCTGATGGCACGCCAAGAGCAGCAGGCTTTGTCTAGCGCCGTCAGCCACAGCGTAAACGGCAAGGCGTGGGTGAACCAAATTTTGGAGGCCAATGCCGTGCCCACTATTTGGGTGACTAACCGTATCGAGCAGATCGACCCTGCATTTCGTCGCCGCTTTGCCTACCATCTAGAGCTCAAGTCGCCGCCCCCCGGTGCGCGCGAGCAGCTGGTGCGCAAAACACTGGATGGCGTGTCAGTCAGCGACGGCTTTGTAGCCAAGCTAACTGAGCGCAAAGGCCTCACGCCTGCGCAGATCCGCACCGCCGTGCGTTTTGCAGACCTGGCCCAAACCGCCGGTAAAGACACCGAAAAATCTGCAGAAGACACCACCGCCTATGAAAAGTTGATCGAGCGGCAACTAAAAAACTCTGACGAAGCGCTGGGCAACAAAGCGGCTGACAACAAAGGCCGCAAGCAAGTGACCACCTACGACCTGGAGATGCTGAACGTAGAAACACGTTTTGATATTCCGCGCATTGTGGACGCGCTCAAAGCGCGTGGCCACGGCACGCTGTGCTTTTATGGCGCGCCGGGCACCGGTAAGACGGCGCTGGGCGAACACATAGCTCGTGCGCTGGGCCAACCGCTGCTAGTTAAACAAGCCAGCGATTTGATCAGTAAATTCGTCGGCGAGACTGAGCAAAACATGGCCAAAATGTTTGCCGAAGCTGAAGCTGAAAAAGCCGTACTGCTGCTAGACGAGGCCGACAGCTTCTTGCAAGACCGCCGTGGCGCGCAGCGCAGCTACGAGGTGACTGAGGTGAACGAAATGCTGCAGCAGATGGAGCGCTACAACGGCATCTTTGTGTGCACCACTAACCTGCTAGACCGCGTGGACCAAGCCGCCTTGCGCCGCTTTACTTTCAAGATCAAGTTCAAGCCGCTGACTAAGGAGCAGCGCGAGAAAATGTTCATTACCGAAGCATTAGCAGGCGATGCTACGCGCTTTGACGATGCACTGCGTGTGCGCTTGGCCAAGCTGGAACAGATTTGCCCAGGTGACTTTGCTGCAGTAAAGCGCCAAGTGGATATTTTGGCCACCGAGTTCACGGCTGATGAGTTTATGGAGCAGCTAGAAGCTGAGCACCGCATCAAACCCGAAGTGCGCGAGGCGCGCAGCATGGGGTTTGTGCAATAAGCGTTCTACAGGCTACTTTTACCAATAAAAAGTGCTTGTAGTCCAAGTATTTATTGCTCAAACAGCTATAAATTTAATAGCTGCTTGAGTTAATCTTGGTTATAAACCGATCACACCACCGTCATTTTTGGTGATCATGATTGTGGCAGAACGTGGCCGGGCAGACGCGCCGCCGGGGCCGTAGGCGGGTACACCGCCGCCGTTACCTGGCCAATTACTCTCAAATACTTTCAGGTCAAAGTTATTGCTTTTGGTATTTTCGCCAGGGTGCTGGATATTGACAAACAGCACCTTACCGTCAGGTGACTCAGCAACACCAGTCACCTCGGCGCCTAGGGGTGCTGTCAAAAACCGTTTGAAAGTGGTGTCGGTCATGGGGCGACCGGCATAGGTGGTGACCGTCTTATCGGTCGCCACCGAGGTGTTAGGGCTGCCGTTGGGTTTGTTGACCACGGTGCGAGAACCCCCATCGCCTTGCCTGCCTGGCACAGCGGCTAGCAGCATCGCATTGCTTTGGTCCGTGAAAGTATTGTCATCGGTCTCGATCCACAGGATGCCGCTGGCTTTGGAAAACCAGCAACCATCAGGCTTGGACAAATCGTTCAGTGGACTGAGCGCCGACAAATTGACGTTTTGCTGCCAGTTCACGTTATCTATGCCAGCGTCGGCATTGGCCTGTGCGCCAAACAAAAATATATCCCATTTGAAGCTCTCGGCAGCCGCATTGTCGTCGTCTTCTCGCATGCGCATGATGTGGCCATTGACGTTGCCGCGCTGGGCTGCAATCGGCGCAGCATTTTGGCTGCTGATGCCTTTGCTGTCTAACCAATAGCGCGGATTGGCCGCGTCTACGTCGGGGTTAGGAAAGTTGTTGCCCGAGATGGATGTCGTTGCGGTGCTGCCGCGGTCGGGGTTTTCTGTGCAGGTGACGTAAATTTCACCATTCTTGGGGTTCACCGATGTCCACTCGGGACGGTCCATGCGGGTAGCTTTAGCGGCATCGGCAGCCAAGCGTGTGTTTACGCTGATGTCAGCCAGGCTGTCAAATTTGTAACCCTCAGGGTTTTGCGCACTCGCGGGCACACCGGCTGCTACATCAGGGTTGCTCATGTCTAGCTTGACCCACTTGCCTGTGCCATCTGGGTTAAAGCGCGCAGCGTAGATGGTGCCTTCGTCCATATACTCAGCACCCACCTTCATGCGGTCCGCGCGGTTAGCGTCTGCTGCGACCCAGAGCTTTTTGGAGACAAATTTATAGATATATTCACCACGCGAGTCGCAACCCATGTAGAAGGCCAAGGGGCGGCCCACGACAGCTAAGCTGGGCCACGCACCTTCATTAGCTCGGCGGCCTAGTGCAGTGCGCTTGGCGGGTATAGAGGTTGAGTCGTACGGATCAATTTCAACGACGTAGCCAAAAGTGTTGGGGGCATTGCGAAAGTCACCTGTGCCGTCAGCTGGGTTGGCCGTAGCGGCGGTGCAGTCCCAGCGGCTGAAGTTGGTGTTGTTACTGTCAGCAGTCGTTACGCTGGCCCAGCGCTGGTGCGCAAAACCTGCAGATTTGGCTTTGATGCCGTTACGCAGCATTGCGCTTTTATCTTTGGGGCTGCGCACCGCATCGTCATCACCACGAAAAAAGTAGCCTGCCCAGTTTTCTTCTGCAGCTAGGTAGGTGCCCCAAGGGGTATAGCCGTTGCCGCAATTGTTGACTGTGCCACGGGTTTGCGTACCAGCTGGGGAGAACTTGGTTTTGGTAAATGCTGATGCGCGTGCTGGGCCTGTCAACTCCATCACGGTTGCCGCTGTGATGCGTCGATTCATACCAGACGCTTTGACGTAGCCGAACTTGCCTGCTGTTTTTCGCAGCTCAATGATGGATACGCCGTGGGCTTCTATTTCTTTCACCACCTCAGCCTCTGGACGGCCAGCAGGTGCGGCAGACGCATTATTGGTTTGGCCGCTGGTGTGCATAAATTGCACCGTGCCAGAAATATTTTCGTGATTGATCACCAGTAAGGCGCGCTCGTTGCTGCCAGTGTCAGGCTTGCCTTCGGCGCTTAAACCAAAAAAATGTATGCCGTCATGATGGTCACCCGCACGCATTTCAAAGTTATCGTCGCTCCCATCGTTTTTGTAGTCGCCTGTCGCTGAGCTAATGGGGTCTCCCAGCGCGTAGATCACGGTGGCGGTGTAGCCATCAGGCACGGTCACTTTGTCTAGGATCGATTTATTGACTGCACTAAAACCCAGTTTAGGCTCTGCCGCAAAGTTGGTGCTAACCGACCCCGAAGTGGTACCACAGGCCGTTAGGCCCAAAGTGCCCAAGGTAGCCATTGAAATCGCCCCGACACCACCTTTTAGTACGTAGCGTCGATGCATACGCGCACCCATCACATCGTGCATACCTGGATTGCCGCTGGTGTTGTTCTCCAAATCATCAGGGTCGACTAAGCGAGTCTGTTGAGAAAGTGTGTTGGTGTGCATGGTAATAACTCCGGTTTTAGTGCTACCGCAAATAATTTGACTTGCAGCAAATAATCATTGTTGTTAGTTTTATGACAAGCTGATGAAACTGTCACAAACCCTAGATCGCATGTGGATTTGGACTACTAGCCTCACCACGAATAAGTCTGCTAATTGACACCTGAACAGGGTGTTTGGAAACGTAAAAAAGCTGTTTGCGCCACACGACATGGCGCAAACAGCTAGTGAAGTAATGCAAATAGTTAGTGCACTCGCTGCACTAGCACTTTAAAAAAATAATTAACCAAAACCTACTTGGCCACCGTCGTTTTTGGTGACCACAATGGTGGCTGAGCGAGGGCGTTTGGGCACGGCGCCCGTCGCACCTTTGACAGCATCTGGCCAGTAGCTTGTCCATTTGGTGGGATCAGG
This sequence comes from Polaromonas sp., assembly GCA_043747295.1. GTDB lineage: Bacteria > Pseudomonadota > Gammaproteobacteria > Burkholderiales > Burkholderiaceae_C > JAAFIP01. The sequence continues at coordinate 22,664 of JAYTPK010000295.1, forward strand.
TATATCGGCTGTGTTGGTGTCTTCGCCAGGGTGCTGAATATTGACAAAAATCGCTTTGCCGTCTGGCGTTTCGGCAATGCCAGTGACCTCAGCTTCCAGCGGCCCCACCAAGAAGCGCTTGAGCTCAGCCGCAGTGGGTTGCTTGCCTACATACGTTTCGACTGCTTTGGCAGCTACCGCTGGGGCAGTTGCGGTGGCAGCTACTGCAGGGTAGTTGATGGTTTTTTTAGCGCCATCGCCGCGTGCACCTGGCAGGCCACCTAAGAGCATGCAGTTGGTCACATCGGTGTAGCGACCATCGTCGGTTTGTACCCAGCAAATACCTGTGGCTTGGCTGAACCACAAACCATCCGGGCTAGAAAAATCGTTATCTGCCGTCAAACCCGATAGGTTGACCGAAGCACCATCGGCACCAGCTTCAGAGGCAAACAGATACACGTCCCAGTTAAAGCTGGTAGCCGCTGGATCAGCGCCTGTTTCAGAGAAACGGATGATGTGGCCATTGACGTTGCCTCGATTAGTAAAGGCAGTGGCTCCAATGCCGTAGGTGTCGCTGTACGCGCGTGGGTTGGCAGAGTCAGCGGTGATGGATGTGCGCGATGAATTATTTGTCAGCGTCATATACACATCACCGTTCTTCGGGTTGACTGCGCCCCACTCAGGACGATCCATTTTAGTGGCACCCACGGCATCGGCCGCCAAGCGGGTATTCAGTAGCACATCCGCTTGGTCTGCAAATGTATAGCTTGCATAGGCTTTGATTGCGGCGTTGTCTATGTTCAGCGCAATCCATGTTCCAGTGCCATCTGCATTGAATTTAGCTGCATACAAAGTGCCTTCATCGTAGTATTTGTCGCCAATTGCCATGCGGTTGGTAGCGTTGGCATCAGCAGCGTTCCAGGTGGCTTTGGAGACGAACTTGTAAATGTACTCATTGTTGGAGTCATCGCCCATGTACACGGCAATGGATTTGCCTTGTACAGGTTTGGGCATCACGGCAGCCTCGTGTGCGAAGCGGCCCATGGCGGTGCGCTTTTTGATCGGTGAGGCTTTATCGTAGGGGTCAATTTCTACCACGAAACCAAATGTATTGGCGATATTGCGATAGTCATCTGCGGCAGTAGCGCCCGTCACGCTCATATCCCAGCGCTGGTACAGGTCACCCGTACGGTCAGCCTCCCAGCCATATCGGCTGGAGACGTTGATTTCTACTTGGGGCGTGACTTTGGTGTCGAATGCTTTTTTGCGGTTGTAGCGGGCGATGGTGGTAATTTCCTTGGCGCTGCGCTTGATGTCGTCCCCTACAGCGCGAAAGAAATAGCCAGCCCAATTTTCTTCGCAGGTCAAAAATGTGCCCCAGTAGCTGGTGCCAGTGCCGCAATTATTTTGGGTACCACGGGTTTGCATGCCGTCTTTGGAAAAGACAGTGGTCATAGCAGCATTGCCACGCAAAGGGCCAGACAAGTCCATAGTGGTAGTTGCGGTGATACGGCGGTTGTAGTTCGAGGCCTGGTTATAGGACCACACACCATTGCTTAAGCCCACCTCCACAACGGTGCAGCCGTGCACAGCCACTTCTTTGTCTATCTCAGCTTTAGGACGTATACCACTTGCCGAGGTTGGGCCCGCGGGGTGCAGCCACTGGGAATTCATATACTCATGATTCATGGCTAGCAAGCCACGCTTGGAGCCCAGCGGATCACGCGCTGTGCCTGCATCGCTTAAGCCGTAATACTCCATGCCATCGTGACAGTCTCCACCGCGCTGGTCCATCTGGGTGTCCGTACCGTCATTTTTATAATCTGCCAAGCCTGCAACTATAGGATCACCTACACGGTAGAGTGTTTTGGAGGTGTAACCTGCGGGCACGCTGATGGTGTCTGCTAGATTTTTGGGCACTACGTTGTAACCCAAGAGCTTTTGTGCTGCAGGCGCAGGTGGAGCAGGGGGCGTAGCTACAGGTGCGGGTGCAGGTGCAGGGCTATCGCTGCCGCCGCAGGCTGATAACGCTACAGACCCTAAGATAGCAGCAGCGCCACTACCTACTACACCCTTAAACATAGATCGGCGTGCAATGCGTGCTTGCAGCACGCTGTCAAAATGTGCGTTGGAGCTCAGGTTAGTGATCGTGTCGTCTGCGTCGGAGAATTCACTGACTTCGGTGTAGGCTGGGGCTGGCTTGAGAATCGCGCTCATGGCTTGGTGTCCTTACATGTTTAAAAAGTAAAAACACAATGATCTGGCCAAGGTGTGAAAGTGCAATGACAAACTCATGAAGAGTTGATGACAGCAGAACAACTAGAGCTCACCATAGCTCACAGCAGCGCATAGTGTGAGTTTTTGCAAACTCAGTTTTAAGTTGCTACCAGCCGCAAAACCTCTTGTCCATAGGCATCTAGTTTCTTGGTACCCATGCCGCTGATGCCCGACAGCTCCTGCAAGGATTGCGGTGCTTGGTTGGCAATAGATATTAGCGTTGCGTCGTGGAAGATGACATAAGCGGGCAGATTGTGCTCTTTGGCCACCTCTGCACGCCAGTCTTTGAGCGCGGCAAAACGTTCGCGTGCACCCAGATTCATTTCTGCTGTGGCTTTTTCTCTACTTATCTTGTCTTTGATCGATTTTTCGCTTGTTGCTTTGCGTGAAGAACTACTGCGCTCAACAACTACCGTTTCGCGTACATGCAGTTGTTGGTCATTGCGCAAAAAATCGCGCGCGGCCTGCGTGAGCTGCAGTGTGTTAAATGCTTCAGGGTTGACGTTAACAATGCCAAGCGCGATCAACTGCCGAAGCACACTGCGCCACTGCTGCTCGCTCACATCTGCACCAATGCCAAAGGTGCTGAGTGTGCTGTGGTTAAACTGCGCTACTTTGTCGGTAGCTTTACCGCGCAAGACGTCGATGATGTGGCCTGCGCCAAAGCTGATGCTAGTAGCCTGCTGCACGCGGAATATGCAACTAATGGCTTTGCGCGCGGCCTCGCTAGCATTCCACGTTGCCGCGGGGTTTAAACAGTTGTCACAGTTATTGCACTTAAAGCTTGTTGTGCCTTCGCCATTGGACTTTTGATCGAAATAGCCTAGTAGCCTGCCACGTCGACAGTCGGTGGCTTCTGCCATGGTAAGCAGTGCATCAAGCTTACCGCGCATCACTTGCTTGTAGGTTTCGTCAGCAAGGCTTTCGTCGATCATTCGGCGCTGGTTCACCACATCTTGCAGGCCGTAGCACATCCACGCATTGGCTGGCTCTCCGTCTCTGCCTGCACGTCCAGTTTCTTGATAGTAGCCCTCGATGTTTTTTGGCATGTCTAGGTGCGCAACAAAGCGCACATCGGGCTTGTCGATACCCATACCAAAAGCAATCGTGGCCACCATCACCACAGGGTCACCTGTAGTGGTATCGCTACGCAAAAAAGCATCTTGGTTTTTTTGCCGCACAGCTCTATCGAGTCCCGCGTGGTAGGGCAAGGCGCGCAGGCCGTGTTCGCACAACATGTCGGCTACTTCTTCTACGCGCTTGCGCGACTGACAATACACAATGCCTGCGTCGCCAATATGTTCAGTGTCTATAAACCGCAGCAGCTGTTTGCGCGGATCATTTTTCTCTACAATTTTGTAGCGAATATTGGGTCTGTCAAAGCTGCTGACAAACTGCTTGGCTTCTTGCAGTTGCAGGCGCTCGACAATGTCGCTGCGGGTTAACGCATCGGCTGTGGCCGTCAGCGCAATACGTGGCGTACTGGGGAAGCGCTCATGCAACACCGTTAGCCCACGGTATTCAGGCCTAAAATCGTGGCCCCATTGGCTTACGCAGTGTGCCTCGTCAATCGCAAATAAGCTGAGCTGACCACGTTCATAAAGTGAGTCCATCAGCGCCAAGAAGCGCGGATTGGTGACGCGCTCGGGTGCTGCATAGAGCAAGGTAATTTCGCCGCGCAGCAGCCTTTGCTCTACTTCGCCGGCCTCTTGGCCTGTAAGTGTGGAGTTGAGAAAAGCAGCCTCTACGCCCGCTTCATGCAGGGCTCCCACTTGGTCGTGCATGAGGGCAATCAGTGGCGACACCACTACGGCAATGCCGTTGCCCAATCGTTGGCGTGCGATGGCAGGTATTTGATAACACAGCGATTTGCCACTGCCGGTGGGCATCAGCACCAGCGCGTCTCCGCCTTGGACTACGCAGTCAATCGCAGCCTCTTGGTGGCCACGAAAGGCGCTGTATCCAAAGATATCGTGAAGGATGGTGTGCGCTAGAGACAAAGTACAAAGGTCATCAAATGGTGAATGAAGCGACGCGTGATGCTAACGCGCGACAAGCTCAATAAAAAAGCCTCAGACTGCAGGGCCTGCCGTCTGAGGCTGAGCAATAAATAGTGCTCAATTATGCTTTGGCTTGCGCTAGCATAGTGGCTGCATCGCTCACTTCAAATTTGCCTGGGCCTTCGATGTTCAAAGTAGCTACTTTGCCGTCTTTCACGAGCATCGAATAACGGTTGGAGCGCAAGCCCATGCCACGGGCTGTCAAGTCGAGTGTCAAGCCTGTAGCCTTAGTAAAGTCTGCACTGCCGTCAGCTAACATACGCACCTTGGTGCCGGTTTTTTGATCGCGTGCCCACGCGCCCATCACAAAAGCGTCGTTCACACTCACGCACCAAATCTCATCTACACCTGCAGCTTTGAGCTCATTAAAGCTCTGTACATAGCCTGGAACATGCTTGGCTGAGCAGGTAGGTGTGTACGCGCCTGGTAGTGCGAATATGGCCACGGTTTTACCTGCGATAGCCTTGGCTATGTCTACGGCATTAGGGCCAATGCTACAGCCTTCGCCTTCAACTTCTGAGTATTCCATCAAGGTGCCTGCTGGGAGGGCATCGCCGACTTTGATCATAGTGAATTCCTTTTAATGTGAGGGTAGATTAATGCAGTGTGCTCAGTATGCATTGTGCAAATGCCAATCATACGATGGAGCAAAGGATGTTGCATTGCAGTTAAGTATAAATCTGTAGTTTACTAATGAAAACGGCCCACCGAAGTGAGCCGTATTAGTCATTGCTGTACGAGCAAAACTGGCGTGAAATCTAAATTTAGACTTCGATCGACTTTTGTACCAAACGGGTCACAACCCAGTTTTTGGTTTTAGAAATCGGACGGCTTTCGGTGATCTCGATGGTGTCGCCCATTTTGTACTCGCCTTTTTCGTCATGGGCGTGGTACTTGCTGGACTTGCCTACGATCTTGCCGTACAGCTCGTGTTTAACACGGCGCTCTACCAACACCGTCACGGTTTTGGTGCGCTTGTCGCTCACAACCTTGCCAATCAAGGTGCGCTTTAGAGAAGTTTTAGCTTCGGTCATCTGGTGCTCCTTTATTTAGCGGCTTGCTTTTGCGCAAGGATGGTTTTTGCACGAGCAATGCTGCGCTTGACCACTTTGAGCTGAGACGTGTTGTTCAATTGTTGCGTGGCTTTTTGCATGCGCATGCCAAAGTGGGCTTTTTGCAGCTCTTTGACTTCGGTTTGCAAACCAGCAACATCTTTTTGGCGTAATTCAGTAGCGTTCATTTCTTATCTCTCCTGAATTATTGACCAATCAAGCGTGCCACAAACGTGGTGCGCAGGGGCAGCTTTGCAGCAGCCAAGGTGAAAGCTTCACGGGCCAGAGCCTCAGGTACACCGTTGATCTCATAGATCACCTTACCTGGCTGAATCTCAGCCACGTAGTACTCAGGGTTTCCTTTACCGTTACCCATACGCACTTCAGCGGGCTTATGAGAGATTGGCTTGTCTGGGAAGACACGAATCCAGATACGACCACCGCGCTTTACGTGACGCGAGATCGCGCGACGTGCAGCTTCGATCTGGCGCGCTGTGAGGCGGCCGCGATCAGTGGACTTCAGACCAAAATCACCGAAAGCAACGGTCGCGCCACGGGTGGCGACACCGGTGTTGCGGCCTTTTTGCTCTTTGCGGTATTTCCGACGAGCGGGTTGCAGCATGTTTATTCTCCTTTTCCGTCGGCTGTTGCGGCCGGTGCGACTTTACGTACGCGCTTAACGGTGGTAGTAACGGCTTCAGCAGGCTTATCGCTGCCATCGGCCGGGGCGGTGTTCGTGCCTGCAGGACGGCGTGCGCCGCGTGCAGGTGGACGATCACCAGATGGACGACCGCCAGGGCCATCACGACGCGGGCCGCGAGGCTTGCGCTCTTCGTCTGGACGTGGTGTCTCGACAGCTGGCAGATCGTTACGGCCCAAGGTATCACCCTTGTAGACCCAAACTTTCACGCCAATAATGCCGTAGGTGGTCGATGCTTCGGAGGTGCCGTAGTCGATGTCAGCGCGTAGAGTGTGCAGTGGCACACGGCCTTCACGGTACCACTCGGTACGTGCAATCTCGATACCGTTTAAGCGACCTGCGGACATGATCTTGATGCCCTGAGCGCCCAAACGCATAGCGTTTTGCATGGCACGCTTCATGGCACGGCGGAACATAATGCGCTTTTCCAGCTGCTGGGTGATGCTGTCAGCGATCAGCTTGGCATCGATTTCGGGCTTGCGCACTTCTTCGATGTTCACTGCCACTGGCACGCCCAACTTAGCGGCCAAGTCTTTCTTCAACAGCTCGATATCCTCGCCTTTTTTGCCGATCACTACGCCCGGGCGTGCCGAGAAAATAGTGATACGTGCGTTTTTAGCGGGGCGCTCGATCAACACGCGAGATACAGCAGCGTTTTTCAACTTTGCTTTGAGGTATTCACGCACTTTGATGTCTTCTGCCAGCATGCCAGCGAAATCAGAGTTGCTTGCGTACCAACGGCTAGACCAATTACGGCTGACCGACAGACGGAAACCGGTTGGGTGGATTTTTTGTCCCATAGTATTTCAGTCCTTTCAGTTACCAACAACCACATAAATGTGGCAGGTAGGCTTGCTG